>JAFDBS010000157.1 GCA_019313185.1 Deltaproteobacteria bacterium
ATCAGGTAGCTCTTTAGGAATTGGCTCGGCAAGCATCGGCTCTTCCGATACTTCTACCTCCTCAGAGACCACCTCCTCAGAGACCACCTCCTCAGAGACTACCTCCTCAGAGACTACCTCCTCAGAGACCACCTCCTCAGAGACCACCTCCTCAACAACCGAAGGCTCCGCATCGATGACTGCCTCTATTTGGGTATCGATTTCACCCTCATCCTGTATTTTGGCCTCTTCATCAACCCCCTGTATCTCTGGTGGCATTGTCGCCGAACTGGCCAGAGCTTGCGTACGCACGTCAGCCTTAACTTCAACGTCGAATTCAGACTTTCGCTCAAACTTTTTACTAAGTGATGGCGCTGCAACAGGTCTCGTTGCTTCGATTTCACTCACCAGCGGTGCGGCAAATGCGCCAAAGTTGGGCCCAGCTTTGAGGTTATCCTCGCCACCCGACCAAATGGTTGCAACATCAATTTCCGGAACCTCTACTTGGCGGATAATATAAGGGGTAATCGACAGCAGAATTTCTCTTTTTAAGTCACGGTCTTTATTGTTGCTGACTAAGTTGCCCAGAATTGGGATATCTCCCAAAAATGGTATGGACGATCTTTGATCAGCGGTCTCCTGTTCAAACAGCCCACCTAAAATAGTTTGCACGCCATCTTTAAGTGTTAGAACTGTTTCAGCATTTGTTGTTTGGATCGTTAGGGCAACTGAACCATTTGTGGTCTCAACTTCATCAATCTTCCGGCTGACTTCGAGTCGCAGTTTGGTCTGCACGGTTTTATCAAGTTGTATGCTTGGTTCCACATCGACCTTAACACCGACGTCAACATACTGAATGCTGTCCGTTGACGTTTCGCCTGTGGTCGTGACTGTTATCACTGGTTCACGGGTACCGATGTGAACTTTCGCCTTCTCTTTGTTGCGCACTCGAATTTTTGGGCTGGCAAGTATTTCTGAATTAGTGAGTGTTTTGGCAAACTCGAACGTTGCCGTGGGAACAGTGTAATACGCTTCCAGACCACTTAAGCTGCTAACAAGATTTGAGGTGTCAGTGCCTGATTCGAGCCCTCCACTGACTATCCTATCACCATCATCATTTGCAAAACCGAGGCTCACTGAATAAGGGCTCAACTCAGGACCAATGTCGAGTTCATCGAGACTGCTGACAGTTACGATTTCCATATTGTAAATGACCTCAGAGTTCTCCCGGTCAGCCGCATCGATAATTTGCTCGGCCAATCGAATCACTTCCGGCTTATCACGTATGACAATAGCGTTGCGCTCTTCATGAACATATATCTTGCGCAACTGCAGCATGGTCCGCAACATGTTAACTGCTTTTTTGGCATCTATGTGAGACAAATAAAAGGTCTGGATCACTTGGTCCTCATACTGTTTTTCCTTATCCTTGGTTTCTGGATAAATAATCATCGTTTTGCTGTTCAGAACCTTTTTCCCCAGTCCATTCATCTGCAGGATCAATTCCATAGCTTGAGCAAAGGTGGCTTTCTCCAGGAGAACTGTGATTGCCTGATCACGCACGTCCTCATCCATAATAAAGTTAATTCCAGTCAATTGATTGAGGATTCCAAATACTTCTTTAATGTTCGCATCTTTAAAATGTAAGGTAATTGGATCTGAAGAGGCGACGTCAAGCTCAACGCCGTCCATACTTATGGTCTGCTGTTCCCTTTGCAGCAACGCCATCATGTCGTGCGCTTCACTGTTGTTAGGATCAAGCTCAAGAGCTTTCTTAAGAAATTTCTGGACATAGGACAGACGGCGTTGTCGATAATAATTTTGGGCTTCTTCGACAAGGCGTCTTGCCTCAAGCAGATTAAGAATTTGTTTTTCCTCTTGAGCTGCGATTTCCAAGCTGGGATCGAAGCCACGGGCTAAACGATATTCGGAGAGCGCCTTTTTATATTCTTTGTCCCTTGAAAACTGCCGTGCCCGACGAATATGGTAAGCTGAGGCCTGGGTGCGACTGGCGATTAATTTCAGTTTGTACGTTTTGCTGCCCGGCTCTTCCTGGGTTGCTTCAAAGTATTTTTCAACAGCTTTGTCATACTGTTCTTCGGCAGCGAACTGTTCAGCTTGCTCAAAAGCACGCTCGGCATTGTAATGTGCGCAACCATTGGCTAGGATTATTGTCGCTAAAAAACCAAGTTTAGCAAGAGTTCGGAAAGCCTTAATTGGCGCCATTGGCGTTTTCTCCCTGTAAAATGACATCAGGCTCGCGAGCTTCATTCTCTCCCTCCTGATCAATTTGCAATGCTTCTTCATTGTCCGGCTCAATAAATATATCTGTACTGTCTGAGGACTCGTCATAAGTTTCCGGCTGCACGACTGAAACAGGTTTTCGGTTGCCCACATTGCGCCGTTGAGGCACTGATGCCAAGGGAGTTGATTGTAGCCGACGCGCTGGAGCACTGACGCTAGGCTTTAGGGTTTGATTCTCAATCAGCGGAACTTCCAATATTCGATCGTCGAATTTGTTTTTAACGATCAGTGATTTGTCTTCAATGCTTGTAATTAAAAACTCTTGAGAGGAACCAAAACGTTCTCCAGATTTAACGACAAACAACTCTCCACCTGAAGAGAGGAAAACTGTCTTTTCTCCGTCTCTGTCCAGAAACCCGAGAAAGGTAAAGCGTGCAAGGGATTTTTGCACAACCTCAAACGGAGTTGGCGCAACCGGTTTAGGCGGCTCGACTATAACAGGTTTTTCGGCCGGCTTGGACGCTACTTTTGCCAGTGGTTTTTTCACTTGTCTGGCCTTGAACTGGAAAATGTCCCGTTTAGCTCCAGGGAAAGGCTCGGCTTCAGAATGTTGCAGACTTATTGACCTTAATTCTGAAGTCTCAACCTCAGCCGACTTAGGTACGGTATCTTTCATAACTGCTGTTTGTTCCTTTACTTTCCTAGGTGGTGCTTTTTCTAAACTTGGGGTAGCAAAATAGGCGTAAACCACGCACAACAGGAGAAGTCCCAAAAGAACAGTAAGTATAATATGTTTGCGCTTCATGAGCTGTTTTGCCCCGTGCGGAAAAAGGTTTCTAAGCTTAGAGACAGAGTGACCGCGCCCCCCTCCACACCATTCAGTCCAATTTGATTGATGACAAGCAACCGATCTGATTGTTCCAGGGCATGGATAAACTTTTTAATACTCTCATAGCTCCCGGTAACCTGAAAACTGAAGCTGTATTGCAATAGTTTTATCTCTTTGAGCGTTTCCGGCTTATAATTGATTTGAGAAATATTTAAACCTGCTTTGTTTGAGAGAACCAGCAACTCTTCAATGAGTCCTGTAAAGTTCTGGTAATCAGGGACATACTCTCTAAATGATTTCAGTTCCAATGATGCCAGAGCGTACCTTTGCTCTGGAGTGTTGGCGTTTCCACCACGATTTCGCATCATTTGCCGTACATCTGCCTGTTTTTGAATATATGTTTTTTCTAGAACTGTCGCTTTGGGGAGCAATGCTTGCTCCAGGCCAAGGTAAAGAGCCAGGTTAACAATCAGTAAAATCGCAACCGCAATCAGGCCTTTGTGATGGGATTGCCACAGTTTTATGGCAAACTCATGGACGCGCATCAAAAAGCCTCCCTTATCACGAGTCCGAAATTAATGAGTGATTGCGAAGACGCTTGAGACAATGTTTCTGCTTGGTTTAGCAAAAAGGCTTGGTTCAAATCCTCCGAGCTTAAAAGTTGGTCCAAAAATTCCGTCATCGCAGAAACAGTTTTGGCCACCGCTTTAACCTGCAAGGTCCTCTCCCGGTAATCGGGTTGAAGACTTATGATGCTCACATCATCTGGAAGCAGCATTTCAAGCCGGGAAAGCGTATGAGTCCATTGAAACTGGTCTGCAGTGACGATTTGTTTGACAACGGCTAAATCTTGCATGACAAGCGCGTGTTTTTGCGGAGAGTAGTCATCTGGCAGTCCTTGCAACTCGGCCATTTGTTTGTCAAGATCTGCAAGACGGGTTTCAAGTTGATTCATTTGACGATGGTTTTGTAACCCGTAAAGCATATTGACTGTGAAAACAAGTAACAGGGTACCACAAGTGACAAAGAGCCATCGCTGGACAATGCGCCTGTTCAAGTAAGGCCTACTTGCCAAATTCAAATGAATTTCCATTGACAATCCTCACATTAACGCTTCTGCTGCGCCCAATGAACCGATAACTGATCCGGTAGCTTCCAAACCGCCTGTTTTCTTTTCTCCGGCAAATCGTTTTAAAGCAGGGTCAAGATATATTAACTCACGCTCAAAGCTAGCGGCTAAAAGCTCCCGCATATTTTCGTCCAAACCGGGGTCTAGGTGAGCAAAGACCTTACAGCGTTTGGTTGCTGGAAACTTATCGTAGATCTCTACAAGTGTTCGGTTGATTTCCCGAAAAACCAATTCGGGTTGATCCTGCAATTCTTTCACCCGCTGGTAAAGAGGAATTCTTGCCGCAAAAAACTGTAAGCCTAGACAGCCTGACTCGACAGTCACAAGCATGAATTCATCTCCGAAGTCAAGTCTCGCACGGTAATAGTTGAACAAATTGATCGAATGAAAATCAATATTTATAGCGTGACGGCCCGCTTCGTTTACTAAGTCTTCGTATTGCTCAAGAACCGGCTGGGCAATTGCTGCCACAATACAGTGCTGACGGCCTTCTTCTCGGCGATCTAATACATTGTAATCCAAACGCATTTGGGCAGGTGGCATTGGCAAGCTGGATTTAAATCGCCACTTAAGAACGTCAATGCCATCTTGGTGAGTTTTGAAAGGTGTGTCGAGTTCAGCAAGAAATATTCTGCCCACCCTATCGGGCAAGCTTAATGCAATACGCTCTTCACTGCCTGCCAAGGTTTCGACACCGCGGCGTAGGGCTTCTATGAAACGCCGTGTGTCTTGGATATTCGGTTTTCGGCTTGAAAACTCAAAAACCCCATCGAGGCTCTCAAAGCGCAATCCCTGGAGACGTGTCACTGGGCGCCCCCGCTGTAAAGCTGCGACGGTCAGGCCGTTTGATTGTATGTCTATGCCAACATAATTACGTGCCATTGTCCAATTCCAGCGGCTCGGCAAAGGTCACTCGGTTTATCTCTGGAAGAGTCGTTAACCCAGCAACAAGTTTATTGACAGCGGCATCTCTCAAGAAGAAGGTGCCACTCGCTCTCGCAGCTTTTTTAAGGCGGCTGACAGATACCTTGTTGACAATCAAGTCGCGCATCTCATCATCAATGTCCAGCAATTCGACGATTGCGGACCGACCATGATAACCTTGACCATTGCATTCTCTGCACCCTACTCCTTCATAAAAGGTATGACCTTTAAACTTGTTATAATCAAGGCCGGATTCTTCAAGTTCCTGACGAGAGTAGTTCACAGGCTGCTTACAATGCACACAAATCTTTCGAACCAATCGTTGCGCTGCAACGCAGTTGAGACATGACACAAAATTGTAAGGGTCAATTCCCATATGGAGGAAACGTCCCAAAACATCAAAAACGTTATTGGCGTGAACCGTCGTAAAAACCAAGTGGCCGGTGAGAGCTGACTGGACAGCAATTTGGGCAGTTTCAGGGTCGCGAATTTCCCCCACCATGATTTTATCAGGATCATGGCGTAAAATTGATCTGAGGCCGCGCGCAAATGTCAGTCCCTTTTTCTCGTTCACGGGAATTTGTACCACGCCTTTTAGCTGATATTCGACTGGGTCTTCAATTGTGATGATTTTTTCCTGTTCATTGAATATCTCAGTCAACGCTGCATAAAGAGTTGTCGTTTTGCCGCTACCCGTTGGTCCTGTAACTAGAACCATTCCGTAAGGCTCGCGAATAAGCCTGCGGAAACGAACCAATTCACGATCTTCAATTCCCAACACATCCAATGTTAAACCATGCAAATCCTTGGCAATGCTTTCTTTGTCCAGAATTCTTATTACGGCATCTTCGCCAAAGATACTCGGCATGATTGAAACACGAAAATCAATTGACTTGCCACCCATGCGGACCTTAAATCGTCCGTCCTGGGGGATTCTTCTTTCCGAGATATCCAGATCGCTCATCACCTTGATCCGAGAAATAATCGGGCCTTGAAACCGCCCGTCGAGGGGTTCCGTTGCGCGAAACAAGACTCCGTCCACTCGATATTTAACTAAAACCCCTTCCATGCTTGACTCGATGTGTATATCGCTTGCGCGTTTCTGAAGAGCATCAAAGAGCGTTGAGTCGATAAGACGAATGATCGGACTGCTGTCGTCAGTTAATTTTTCAATGGACAGCACTTCTTCGCCTTTATCAGTCTCCTTGACCAGTTGCAGCTTGAAGTCCTCTGAAACTTCTTGAAGAACCTGTTTCGCACCCTGACCACGCTCAAGCAATTGGCCAATTTGACTTCGCGACGCGACTTTACAAGATAAAGCCGTATCCAGAGCCATCTCGAGGTTATCTAACCCGGCAACGTTGGTGGGGTCTGCAATAGCGATCTCTAGACTGCCCTCAGATTGACGAAGGGGAATAAAAGCGTATCGAAATGAAAGATCAGACGGCAGGGTTTCAATCAACTCTTGATCTGGGACAAAGTTTGTTAGATCAATAAAATCAAGACCAAACTGCTGGGCCAAAGCCTGTGCCAGCACGAGGTCGTCGAGAAAGCCTTCAGCAACTGCGACCTCGCCAAAACGTTGGTTCGTAGCCTGAGCTTGTCGCTCCAGTGTTAACCGAACCTCTGCTGGAGCCATGGCTCCCAGCTCAACAAGAATCTCACCTATTTTACGCCGTTCAAACACCATAGATTCCAATAAAAATTAACGAACAGTACCTGCTAGTTGGAAGATCGGAATATACATCGCGACCACAATCGCACCAATCAAAAGTCCCATAGTGAGCATCATCACTGGCTCAATCATCGTTGTCAATCGATCAAGTCGACGTTCAACTTCACGTTCGTAATACTCTGCTATGTCAGAAAGCATTTCGGCTAGAGAGCCGCTCGTCTCACCGACGCCAATCATCCTCAGGGCAATGATTGGAAACGTTTCGGATTGCTCTAAAGCCTCTGAAATCTTTGTACCTTCCTGTATACGCTTAACCGCTGCCGTTAAATGGTGTTCCATCCAACGGTTGTTCAATGTCCCACGAGCCATTTGCATCGAATGAACTATCGGTATCCCACTTGACAATGTTGTCGCAAAAGTACGGCAGAAGGTTGAGATAGCATATTCGCTCAGAAGTTTACCAAAAAATGGCAATCGCAGTTTATAACGATCAAGAAAGAACGCTCCGGAATCAGTTCGGAAATAGAATCTTAGTCCAATCAGGACTGCGATCAAAGCTGGAAGCCATACTGGCAACCCGGAGACAAGTACGTTGGCTAGGCTGATAATGAGTTGAGTTAGAACAGGCAATTCGACATTCGCATCTGTGTAAACCTGGGTGAAGCTTGGCACCACATAAAGCATCAAAAAGGCGACGACAACAGTTACCGCTATCGCTAGCAGAGCCGGATAAAAAGTTGCACTGCGGACCTTGCTTTTGATCATTTCAATGCGTTTTTGATATTCAATAAACCTGCCGAGCGTGACTGGCAGATCTCCAGACTGTTCCCCAGCACGGATCGAAGCGATATACAGCTGTGGGAAAGCTCCCTGAAAACGCTCAAAGGCATCCGATAGAGAGCTGCCACCTTTCACATCAGACCTGATTTCGCGGAGGATTTCAAGCAAACGGCCTGATTCCATACGGTCAATTAAAGTGTCTAGAACTTGCAGAATTGGTAATCCGGAACGGATTAATACTTGCATCTCCTGATTGAGTGCAAGCAGACGTTGGCCAGTAAAACGTCTCAGCGACTTGCTTGCCGACAGCCACTGAAAAGAAACTTTGCTAATTTTAAAAACAAAGAATCCTTGCTCTTCGAGATTTTCCCTTAGAGCTTCGCGACTGGCCGCCTCAAACTCCTTTTCGAGAACACGGCCATCAGACGTGCCAATTTTGCAACGATACATCGACATTAGCCAAAATACTTAGCACATCCTCAGAAAAAAATGAATGAAAATAAGGATTAATCATTAGGACTTCATAAAAAAAGCCGGTCATATAACCGGCTCTTTAAAAGTTGTAAACTGGTTCAACCATTCTCAACCATTCTTAGGATCAGTAGACCCCCTCAACCCCGAAAGGCGCTGTTGTCGTGCTTGTCCCTGATGTCGAGGTCGCTCCCTGAGATCCATGATCAACATCATGGCAGTTCAGCATGCAAGAGCCGTGACGCGCAGAATACCCAGCGGCATCATATTCCAGCTTGCCGTCAAGATTTTCAAAGACAACGTCCGTGTTGAATTTGATCAAGTGAGGATATTGGGGGCTGCCGTGAGCATCATGACAAGTAAAGCAAGACGTGCCCCCTTGGCCGCCCACCTGGCCTTGCACATGCAGTGCGTGGTAGGGAAAGCTTTCATTGGCCAATATGCTGGACCGCTCATGGCATTTATAGCAGAGGGCATAGTTCTGCTCACTCTCTGAATAACCATCGTCCATTTGGTAGTTCAAAACCAACAATCCGGGGTAGTTTGAACCATGCGGGCCCTTGGGTCCGTCAAGGTCATCACTTCCGTGGCAATCCCGGCAGCTGATTTGCGAAACTTGATTAGGCTTTTGCTTCTGGCCAACATAGGGTTTTTTAAGGCTAATCACAAAGGTGTTTTTGCCTTCACCTTCAACAGGATGATAAGACGGATTGGTCGTCTTGAATTCTAAATGCTTGTCGGTGGAGTTGGCAGGCAGGTTGGCGCTTTCCGAGTGGCAAAGGTAGCACAGTTCATATTCTTCGCTGACCTCTCCGATAAAGTTGCCAACGCGCTTCCCCTTGATCCCCCGAAAAGGACGTTCTTTTTCAACAACATGAGGGTCGTGGCAATCCACACACTCTGAGTGGCGGGCGGCATTGACGACTTCTTCAGGGAGAGCTTCAATTTTTCGATGGACGCCTTTAACGGCTAGGACCGGGTGATTGTATGGCTTTTTCAGCTCGTTTTCGATATCAAGCAAAGGTGCGCTTCCCACTGGTTTCAAATGGCCTCTTCTGATCATTTGATCGCGTGCATAAACGCTTCCATGACACGTCAAGCAGGAGTCTTCCTCCCCGCTGACAGCAATCGCCATCCCCCTGTGACAGGCCCGGCAGGATGTTGGCATGGCGGACGTATTGGCATGGACTCCAGTCAACTTCTTCTGCTTTGCAGCGGCCTCGCCTGAAAAGGCAAAGAGCACGGCAACACCAAGTGCCAAACATAACGTCACACTCAAGAGCCAGGAAATATTATTAAACAACTTGAATATCTTCATAAAGCTTTAAAGAGCTAGATACCCGGACTGGTGTGATCTCCTGAAGGACCAGCCGGAGACCCGCCAATGTGACATTGGCCGCAAACTTCTTCGTATTCCGCATTGCCGCCAGAGTAGGTAGCGGTATCAACCACCGTCTTATGACGCCAAAATGGCGGCAAGCTCAATTCCTTGGCGTCATCATGGGGGTCATGACAGGTCACACACTGCATGCGCGCTTCACCGTCCAAAGGGGTGTCAACTCCGTCACCGCTTGGAGGCAGCTGATATGTCCCGGCACCATACACTGCGACAACGTCGGCCAACACCGCATTGTCGTAGACGAATGAGATTGGGTGAGACGTGGAGAGATCAATGACAAAATTTCCGGTCACAAAGTCATCGCCGCCGGCCATAGCGATTGACGTCCCGTCGCGCAAGATGCCGATCGCCGTTGCACCGTCGTGGCAGGACAGGCACATCCGCGAGGCACCGTTTGGATAGGTCACAGAACCGTCATTCTTATACTTGCTTCGCTCCGGGGCCGTGGGGTCTTCTTGACCGGGGACATCCCCCTTGATGGCAAGCGGCTGCCCATACAGAGGAAACGTTGACGTTTGCGGGTCTGGGCGGCTCCACAAAGTTGACTGCGGGGCCGCTGAGTGCGGGGTATGACAGAACACGCAGATCTCGTCTTCTGTTGCCGCCTTGTTGCTTGAATGCGTGGCGTTGGCGGAAAAGTTATGGACGTTGTCCGTGTCACTCAATGGATTGCCCACGGCAAGATTGACCATTCCGGAAGCGAGAAGCAGAAATCCTACTGTAAGTACTATGAGGGGCTTTGTTAGCATAGTTATGTAAACCTGTCGCTGAGAACTGCTGATTATCTCACAAAAGACCTTTCTGGTTATCTATTGCAAAAAATGCGCCACCCCTTTTCGGCACAATGTAACTCTACTCACTCTTGCAGAATTTTAAAAACCTGAACCCGGTGGTTATAGGAATCTGCCGCAAATAAGCGCCCTTCTCGGTCGACAAAAAGACCAGCAGGCAGATTGAACTGGCCTGGCTGATTACCTGCTCCACCAAAATACATCAGGAGCTTTCCCGCCAAATCGAATATCTGGATGTTGTCAAATGCCGCATCTGAAATAAACACATGTCCTTCTCGGTCAACAGCAAGTCCTTTGGGTCGAGCCAGAAATCCTGCTGCATCGCCTAACTGACCAATTGTACCAATCAGCTCACCTTGAGCTGATTGGACTTCAATACGAAAGGACATCGCATCGAGGATCAAAACCTCTCCATTCGGGCCAACGGCCACACTGAGTGGCCGATTGAAGCGTCCGTCAGGGTTCACTTTGCTGCCGATCCTGTCGACGGTCTCTCCTTGCTGATCAAATACTAAAATTGACCCATCTAACACGTCAGAGACCAACAGCCGACCTAAATTGTCAATGGCAAGCCCAGCTGGCCGCTTAAATCCTCCTTGAGGCTTCCAGCTGGCCAAATAGTTCCCTTCAAGGTCCATGACAAAAACTTCGCCAAGGGCAGAGTCTGCGAGATAGACCCTCTGTCGTTGATCGTCGACAGCGATACCACTGGGGGACACAAGGGGCTGGCCAGCCAATTCCTGAAAATAATCAACGCTCTGTCGAGCCAAATCAAGACGATAGAGCATCCGCGTACCGGTGTCGGCAACCCAAACGATTTCTGAATTGCTGACAGCAACAGCGAAGGGACTGAGCAAAGGAAGCTCATCCTTCCGCTCGCCTAGCAACCAGCCCATAATTCCAGGGGTTTTCTTCTGTTTCCTTAAGTCCTGGAGGCCTGTAAGGCTGCGAAGATACCTGATCCGGGGTTTATCAGGAGGGTCTGGCCAAACACGCTCCACGCTGTTGTCTTGCCAAACAATAGGCTGGCGGGAAGGTTCAATGCAACCAGAGACAAGAGAACCCAGCAAACAACTGATCAAAAAAATTAAACACTGAAACTTCCTATGGTTCACCCTGCACAC
>JAFDBS010000158.1 GCA_019313185.1 Deltaproteobacteria bacterium
CGCTCCAAAAAAAAGGTTTTGAAGTCGTTGTTGTTGGTGGAAAAAAAGAATCGAAGATCGCATCTGATATTGCCGGGCAAACTAAATGTAAAAACATGGCAGGCTTCACATCGCTCGAGCAAACAGCAAGCGTCTTGAACAATGTTCAACTGCTTATTACCGGAGATTCCTCTGTTTTGCATCTCGCAGCCATTTTCGGTATTCCGACATTGAGTTTGTTCGGACCAAGCAACCCCCTGAAATGGGCTCCACGTGGTAAGGCGCACCAATACCTTTATAAACAGCTTGATTGTGCACCGTGTGCTCGGCACGGGCATATCCCACCATGTCCTCATGGCTTAAGATGTCTTGACAGTATCACGCCAAAAGATGTCTTGGATACCGCCTTCAAAATACTAGATAAAGAAGGAACCTAAGGATGTCCTTGTTAACGCTCTACCTGATCGTGTCATTTGTTTTCGGAGCAATTATTGGCTCGTTTTTAAACGTTTGTATTTATAGAATTCCTGCTAGGCAATCTATTCTAAGGCCACGCTCGAGATGTCAGCGATGTCTCACTGCGTTAAAGTGGTACCACAATATCCCAATTGTCAGTTGGGCGGCACTCAAAGGAAAGTGTGCTTATTGCTCGGCACCGGTTTCATACCGTTATCGCTTGGTTGAAACGCTCAACGCAATCCTTTTTGCGCTCTTTTTTTATCGATTTGGTGCTCAAGCAATGACGTTGGTTTTTTGGTTGTTGGCTGCGACCTTGCTGGTCATCAGTTTTATCGACTTGGACCATCAAATTATTCCTGATGTAATCAGTTTGCCAGGAATTCTGGTTGGGTTTTTGTGCTCCTTTGCGATCCCTTGGGTGTCTTGGCAAAGCTCGCTGCTTGGCATTTTGTTCGGTGGTGGAAGTCTTTTGCTGATTGCCTTGGCTTATGAATTCATGACCAAACAGGAAGGTATGGGCTTCGGAGATGTCAAGCTACTGGCTATGCTGGGGGCGTTTTTGGGTTGGACCTCGATTTTCCCAATTATCTTTCTCGGATCAATTTTAGGAACTGCGGTTGGCATCCCCTTAATGCTTGGCAACAAGGCGGGGCGCAAACTGGCCATACCTTTTGGCCCATTTCTCGCCGGAGGCGCCCTGATTTATGTCTATTTCATCTCTTTTTGGTATCCTCGAATGCACTGGTATGGAGAGATTTTTAAAGATTTTTGGACAAGCCTGTTTTCATAATTCCGTTTAAATAGTCCCCCAGGCGATTTTTTTCTTTTCAAGGCATCCCATTATATAGCGTTGCTGTCTGCTGTATAACCCCTGATATAGTGTTTTCCACTAAAATATATAGTAAAAACAAACACAATATAGTAACTAGATGACTATAATTACTTGACATTTACTTTAATTTAACCATAATTAAGCCTAACTTTTTATAATTTTTTTACTTTTTAAAAAGATGGACTGCCATGAAAAACCATGTTAAAGAGATTCGCGAAGCCCAGTTGATGAGCAAGGCAGAATTGGCGCGCAAAGCAGGATTGTCTCCTGTGACAATCGACAGGATCGAAAATGGTGCTGAGTGCCGAATGTCTACCATGCGAAAGATTATCTTAGCGCTTGGGATGAAATTAACCGACCGAAACAGGGTCTTTCCTGAAAACGACAAGTAGATGGTATGTTATTTGCTCAGTCGTTATTGAGTGCAACATGTTATGCACTGTGAACATTCTTATCTAATCCTTTAAGGCAAGCCTGAGGCGAGAATGATATTTCAGAACAAGAAAGACATCATAGGCATCGATATCGGATCGAGCACTGCCAAAGTGGTTCACCTTAAGGCGTTAAAAGGGTCGTACCAACTCGTTAACTTGGGGATGGCTAAGCTCGCTTCCGAGGCGATTGTTGATAACGCAATCATGGATTCAGGCTCAATTGTTGACACAGTCAAAGGTTTGGTGGAAAGCCTGAATCTCAAGACAAAAAATGTCGCCACTTCGATTTCGGGTCACTCAGTGATCATCCGAAAAATTCAGATGCCAATCATGACTGAGGAAGAAATGGAAGCTTCGATTCAATGGGAAGCCGAGCAGTATATTCCTTTCGAAATCTCCGAGGTCAATCTCGATTTTCAAATTCTTGGACCTGATGCTCATGATGCATCACTTATGAATGTTATTTTGGTCGCAGCCAAAAAAGATGTTGTCGATGATTATGTCGCACTTTTTAAGGAGTGTAGTCTTAACCCTGTCGTCATGGATATCGATTGTTTTGCTTTGGAGAATGTTTTTGAAGCAAGCTACGGGATGTTCGAAGACGAGGTTTTAGCCCTTATCGATATGGGTGCGAACTCTATGAACGTTAATATCCTAAAAGAGGGAATCTCAGTGTTTACGCGCGATATCCAAATCGGCGGTAACGCATACAACGAAGAAATACAGAAACAGCTTGGATTGAGTGGCGACGATGCAGAGAGAGTCAAGCTTGGTGAAGAGATGACGGATGTCTCACCGCAGAGCATTGAAGAGATCATTGAAGAAACAACTGAAAAGCTCACCCAGGAAATTCAACGCTCAATAGACTTTTTTTCAGCGACTTCGGCAGATGAAAAAGTGCACAAAGTTTTCATTGCCGGTGGCGTGTCCAAAGTCCCCGCTGTCGCAATTTCCCTTGGCAACCGTCTTGGAGTAGACGTTGAAATTATCGACCCTTGGCGTCAAATATCTTACAACGAGAAAGATTTCGACCCTGAATATCTGCAGGTCACGGGTCCTATCTATTCAGTTGCTGTTGGCTTGGCGATGAGAAGGATGGGAGACAAATGATTCGCATCAACCTTCTTCCAGTAAAAGCTGCCCAAAAAAAGGAAATGCTTCAAAGCCAGATATTTATTGCTTTTCTGGCATTGATCATTACCTGCGGCATTTGTGGCATGGCATACATGCATATTCTTGGCAAAGTTCAGGACAAGCAGTCAGAAATTGACCAAAAACGGTTTGAGATCTCCAAGCTGATGAAGACCATCGGCGAAGTCAATCAGTTCAAAAAGAGACAAAATGAGTTGCGTGCCAAACTGGACATCCTCGAACAGTTAAAATCTGCGCGCTCCGGGCCTGTCATTCTTCTCGATGAACTCTACAAAGCAATTCCGGATAAAGTTTGGTTGACCAGCTTTAGTGAAGGTGGCGGAACAATCAATGTTAGCGGGATAGGTGTCAGCGAAGAGACCGTGGCAATGTTTATGAGAAACCTCGAGAGGTCGAACTTTTTTAAATCCGTAGA
>JAFDBS010000159.1 GCA_019313185.1 Deltaproteobacteria bacterium
GAAAATTTTGCCCCACGGTTCACTACCTCCTGAACTGTGGGGTTCTTTTTTTGCAGGGCCTACAAGAGTTTATTGTTTGGGCCACTCTAGGCAGCAGAAACAATTTTGTAGTACCTATAGGAATAACCCATGAAGGATGGACACTTCTTCCATTCGGTTTTTTCGTCCAATTGTTGCAAATCTTGATTTTGGGAGAATAATTGAATTGTTATAGTTTTAATGTTCCATCCCATTATGAGTAACGTATCCCGAATGAAAAGAATTGATCATGACAGGAAAATTTGAGCTTACAAAAGCCAAGCATGGGCAGTTCATGTTCAACCTGAAAGCGTCCAATGGCCAAGTCATCCTGACGAGTGAACTTTTCAAAACCAAAGCCAGTGCAGAAAACGTTATCGAATCTGTACGCAAAAACAGTAACCGTGAGGAGGCATTTGAGGAAAGGACAAATTCCAGAGGGGAGCCCTATTTCATTCTGAAAGCTACCAATGGTCAGGAGATTGGTCCCAGCGAGTATTATTCCTCCAAAGCGGCTATAGAGAATGGTATTGCCTCAGTATGGAAAAATGCTCCAGACGTCAAAATAGATGATGTCACAGTTTGATCGATGAAAAATTCGGAGTATGGGGCTTTTCTCTTATACTTAGCCGCAGCAAGGTAGTAGGGCTTCATTACTGACAATTGAAAGGGGTATTTGACATGTCAATGCTAAAGGAGTTCAAGGAGTTCGCCGTAAAGGGCAATGTGGTTGATATGGCTGTTGGTATCATCATCGGTGGTGCATTTGGAACAATTGTCAAATCCTTGGTTTCTGATGTAATCATGCCCCCCATTGGGTTAATGCTGGGCAATGTCGATTTTTCCCAATTGTTCGTAGTTCTTAAAGAAGGCAGTGCACCTGCCCCTTATGCAACTATTGCAGAAGCTCAGGCGGCGGGTGCTGTCACAATCAATTATGGACTTTTCTTTAACGCAGTGGTCAGCTTTGTGATCGTAGCCTTTGCAGTATTTATACTAATAAGATCTATTAACAAATTAAAACGCGAAGAAGAGGCCCCGGCGCCTGAACCGACCCAAAAGGATTGCCCAAAGTGCTTTACAACTATTCCCATTAAAGCGATCCGTTGCCCGAACTGCACTTCTGAGATTTAGTGAAAATATAAGCCTCAAAAAGATATGCTAAATGTATGGCCGGCTAATTTAGCGGCCATTTTTATTTGTCAGACTGATAGAACAGATTTTATGTCTAGCAACAGATTCCCGGATTGCAGCACTTCCAGGAAATCCCGTAGACACATCAATATCTCACATAACAACAATGTAAGGCAAAAAGTAGGACGGCTCAGTCGAAATTTGATGGGCCGATTTATCACGTTTGCTCACCGTCTCATAAATCATGGCGTTCCAATGGCCCAGACCTACGATATGGAACAAACTCACATTTTTTGTTAGAACGTATCCGGATCCAGATAGCCCAGCTTGATTGCGTAGCGCAACAGCCCAATAGAAGTTTTGGTGTTCAGTTTTTTATAAATGTTTGCTTGGTGCTTTTGACAGGTCTTCTGGCTGATCTCTAGAATTTCACTTATTTTAGATGAATTGTACCCCTTGACCACCAACAGAAAATATTCTTTTTCCCGCTCGGATAGGGACTCAAATGCAGAGAGTTCATCCTTGTATGTTTGCTGATGCTCGCCGATATATTTTGAAACCAGCGAGGCATGAAGCTTTTTGCTGAAGTAAAAACCGTTTCTGAAAACGTTGCGAATCGCGATCGGTAGCTCTTCGCTGTCGTCTCCCTTTAATAAATACCCTGCTGCTCCGGCTTTCAGAGCTTCATGAACAAACAGTTCTTTCCCGTGCATGGAAAGAATGATGATTTTTATATCGGGAAATTCATTTTTGAGAAGCCTTATGGATTCAAGGCCTCCCATTTCCGGCATGGAAATATCAAGAAGCACGACATCTGGCTCCATGTAGCGGCATACCAAAACAGCCTCGTTGCCATTGCTTGCTTCGGCATATGCGTGGATATCATCTTCAAGAGCAAGAAGTTGCTTCATGCCTTTACGGAACATAATATGATCGTCAACGAGCAAAACCTTGATTCTTTTTTTCATCTTTTCCTTACCATGAATTGCTGAACGGGAAGCTCGATTTTGGCAACAGTCCCTTTGCCTGGCTCTGTCAGAAGGGTAAATGTGCCCCCCAACTCCCTGACGCGTTCGTTGATTCCAAACAAACCGATGCCTGGTGTGCCGCCTCTTTTGCCCCCATGAATACGTCTGACCACGAACCCCTTGCCATCATCCTCCACGGTGAAAATGATCGAACCGTTGGACTCGCGAAGGCAGATGACTATGTTTTTGGCGTCGGAATGTTTCGCAATATTATTCAACAACTCCTGACAAATTCGGTACAAAGATATACCGATATTCCCTTTCGGTCCCAAAAGTGATGATTCGGACAAGGACAAGTCTTGATTAACGAAAATTTGAGGATGGGCCTTGGTAAACTCCCTGATCAGATCGCTGATTGAAGAAACCAGGCCAAAGCTTTCAAGCATGACCGGGCGTAATTCGTATACAATCTTTCTCAAGTCATCGCTGAGATTAGAGATGTCCTTGATGACACTTGTCACTGTTTCCATCTGTTGAACATCAGTTGCAGGGGTTCCTCTACGCAACCTTTCCAGGTTCAGTTGAATGGTGGAGAGAGTTTGCCCAAAGTGGTCATGCAAGTCGGTACTGATGCGCAGTCGTTCCTCTTCGACTAAGTGCATTAATTTACGTGACAGATGACTGACTTCAGATGCGTACTGAACCTGCCTGTTCCATGTCGGTCGAAAAATCACCAAATAAAGAATAATCAGAAAGAAAAGGAGCAGGCCTGCGTCGATGAACGGCACAAAAGAAGGGGAAGGTACCGGGAAATAATCCAACGTGAACATGATGAATAGCTCGGAAAGAAAAAGACAAATAGCGATGAGAAATGTCTGTCTGCCCAGTGATGTGATTCCGAGAGCATGCCACTTATAAGCATGTGATGAACCGGGCTCAGAATTCTTTGCTCTTGTATTACTTTTAGATTGAACCGATGAGGAAACATGCTCTGTTGTCGACATCGTTTGCTCCGTATCGAAATGGGAAAACTTATCTGTTTCCACTCTGCGTTTTAGGCTGAATAAATATATTCGTTGCTTTACAAAAGTGTTTAATGTGAATCCGGGAAAATAACTATAAAGAATATAACGAAATTTTAGTTGATAGGGGAATATTTTCTTACAATCAATGCTCCAATGTAGCATGCCGATGGGGGCGTTTCGGAACGATAACTACTTTTTTCGGCAATTGTGAAAGTCGACTAAGTTGATAAATAATTAAAATATAAATTACGCAATTGCTCACGATCAAACATCATGAGCGCTCAGTTTTCACAAGCCACAGCCAACCGGATAATGGGGTAATCAAAAGGGGGAAACATTGAAAGCTCAAATCGGAAAAGTCAATTTTCAAAAGCTTTTAAATCTCCAATTATGCATTGCGTTTCTGGTTTTGGCGGCCAGCTTCCTTGGGTTTGGCTCTGAGGCATCCGCCGCTACAATCAAGGCAGATGTCGTCGCAATTGACCAAGTATTGGTTTATAACCGGCTTGGTGTTTTTAACCCCGCAGGGATGATTTATTCCCTGCGTCGTGATGTCGTGCACCATGATCCGGGTGGTGACTGCGACGGGCATCAAGAATACTCAAACGGCTGCGGAAAGCTGCAGCCAGGCAAGGTCCGATTGCGAGACGACAAAAGACCTCGGCCATTGGTGCTGCGTGCCAATGAGGGCGATACTCTCAAAATTGAATTCGAGAATCTTTTGTCCCCTCAGGCACTGACGAATGCCGATAATACACCCCCCGGGGTAGGGGTGCCTGCAGGACAGACTGAACAGCCTCATACCCGGACAGCCGGCATCCATGCCAACGGCATGCAACTGGTTGGTTCCATCGGCTCGGATGGTTCAAACGTCGGCGCCAACAACAGCAGCCTCGTTGGACCTGGTGGTGCAACAACTTACATGCTCTATGCCGAAAAGGAAGGGGCCTATGGGTTCTACAGTATGGGAGCACCTCTGCTCGGCGAAGGGAATTCCGGATCGATTGCTTCGGGCCTCATGGGGGTTGTCAATGTCGAGCCAGAAGGGTCGACATGGTACCGCAGTCAAGTCACTCAGGCCGAACTTGCTTTAGCGACCACCGAGATTATCGAGGCGACGGGTCATCCTATTATCAACTACCAAGCGACATACCCCGGTGTGACATACAAAGGTGCCGATCTACCGATTTTGAGAATCCTCAACAATAACAATGAGATTGTGCACGGAGATATCAACGCGGTAATTATCGAACCATCCGGAGGGTCCCTGCCGACAACGACAACTTATCCCTACCGTCATAAACCATTTCGCGAATTCACAGTTGTTTTTCACGACGAGGTCAAGGTTGTTCAGGCCTTCCCGGAGTGGTACGACGGCACTGCTGTCCCGGGTCTTGATTTTACTTTGACCAGTGTCAAGGATGCCTTCGCGATTAATTATGGAACCGGCGGAATCGGTTCGGAAATAATTGCTAATCGGCTGGAAGTCGGGCCGATGGCGGACTGCGTGGAGTGCAAGTACGAGGAGTTCTTCCTCAGTTCCTGGACTGTCGGCGATCCGGCGATGATCGTCGACGTTCCGGCGACCGTTTCCTTGGAGACCGGTTCGGTCGCAACCAAAGCATTCTACCCGGATGATCCGGCCAACGTCTGGCACAGCTACCTGAACGACCGGGTCAAGGTTCGCAACGTTCATTTCGGCACGGAATTTCATATTTTTCATTTGCATGCGCATCAATGGCTGTTCTCGGCCGCAGACGACCAGTCGAATTACCTCGATTCTCAGGCCATTGGCCCCGGATCATCTTTTACTTACGAAATCGCTTGGGGGGGCAGCGGCAACCGAAACAAGACTCCCGGTGATTCGATCTTCCATTGCCATTTCTACCCGCATTTTGCTCAGGGGATGTGGGGACTGTGGCGGATTCATGATGTTTTTGAATCCGGGACCGTGATGGGTGTAGATGGACGGCCAATGCCTGGCGCGCGGGCGCTTCCGGATGGAGAAATTGCTGCCGGAACCCCGATTCCGGCCGTTATCCCGATGCCGGGATACGCCATGGCGCCGATGCCCGGCGAGGCGACGGTCGATCAGGTAGCCGGTCTCCCCGGAAGCCAGGTCAAGATCACTGAACCTGACGCTGACAGCGATGGCATACCCGACCGCAATCCGGGCTATCCGTTCTGGGTCGGCGCCTTTGCCGGTCATCGTCCGCCGACCCCGCCACTTGACTTGGTGCGCGATGGCGGACTGCCGCGTCACGTTATTACTGAAGGAACGGCACTGGCCGTGCAAACGCCGTCCGATTTCACCAAAGAACTTCTGACAAGTACCGCAATTGAATTCCCGGAGGCTGGGACACCGGCCGAAAGAAAGGCCATGGAGTTCCATGCCGAACCTTCTCACCCCAGTTATGACCCCTCGGGCAACGCTGCAGAATTTGAAACCAACGGCATGCCGCCGATCGCCGGGGCGCCTTTCGCAGACCCATGTCGGGATCAGGACGGTTGGAACGGGAACTATCGGCAGTACAAGGCAGCGGTCATAGAACTCCCGGTTCAGCTCAATAAGGTCGGCTGGCATTTCAACCAGCAGAGAATCATTACCCTAGAAGGGGATGTCACAGAGACGATGGCCGGCACCCGGCCGCCCGAACCATTTGTCATGCGTGCGAATGCCGGGGACTGCATCGACTTCGACCACACCAACTTGGTACCACACATTTACCAGGGAGACGATTTCCAGGTTACGACCCCTACCGATGTGATCGGTCAGCACATCCACTTGGTCAAGTTCGACGTGACCTCGGCTGATGGTGCCGCCAACGGCTTCAACTACGAGGACGGCACTTTCAGCCCTGGTGAAATCGAAGAGCGAATCCATGCCATCGAAAATGGTGGCGGGTTGGTCACAACTGAAATCGACCCGGCAACCAGCGAACCGATCATTCGCAAGGACGGCTTCAACGGTTCTGGTCATCTTGGTGAGCCGCATGCCCGGACCACCCGCCAGCGTTGGTACGTCGATCCACTTTACTCGGACGATGACGGCAAGGAACGCGGGCTTGGTAACGTCTTCACCCATGACCACTACGGACCGTCGACGCACCAGCAAGTTGGACTCTACGGCACTCTCATAGTCGAACCGAGCGGTTCGACTTGGCATGACAATGAAACCGGCGTTGCCCTCGGCTCGCGAAGTGATGGTGGTCCAACCAGTTGGGCCGCTGTCATCAACAACGGTTCCGACAGCTACCGTGAATTTTATCTCGAATTTGCCGATTTCCAGCTGGCCTACCGCAAGGACGGCACGCCGGTTAACCCGTCAGACAGGAAAGAGATCGGTCTGCCGGATCTGCTGCAGACCAACTTCGACAAAGGTGGTCCTCGACCTGAGGCAATTTCGGCTGCCGATCCGGGTACCTTTGTTGTCAACTATCGCAATGAGCCGGTCGCGCACCGAGTGCTTGGTGGCGGCAACACCCAGAATCCAGACCCGGCCGGTGATCTGGCTAATGCCTTCCAGTCCCGGACTGACCGGGCCATTCACGAACTGAACCAGGTCGGTCCTTACCCGCCGCTGACCGCCGATGTGGGCCCAGGCGATCCCTTTACCCCGATCATGCGGGCCTATGAAGGGGACCAAGTCCGTGTCCGGGTTCAGGTCGGTGCTCACGAGGAAGGCCATAACTTCAGTATTCGAGGCCTTAAATGGCTGCAGCAATCCTCAAGTTCGAACAGCGGTTACGTTGATAACCAGATGATGGGGATCTCCGAATGGTTTAGCTTTGAATTGCCAGACCTAATGGGTGTCGATGGCGGGTATGGACAGGCCGACTACCTCTATCAGGTCGGATCATCAACCGATGCCATCTGGAATGGCGCCTGGGGGTTGATACGCTCCTATAATACGTCCGATTTTGGGTTGCGCAGCGACCTGGTGGCATTGCCTAATAATCCCGATGGCGAAGCGGCTCGGTTTAAAAACAGGCGAGATTTCAGAGGTGTTTGTCCGCGCGATGCCTTTGAGCGAAAGTACACTGTTGTTGCGGTTGCGGCGGCCGATGCCCTCCCCGGTGGGTCTCTCATCTACAATTCACGGACCAGCAACGGCGGTCCGCTGCATGATCCTACAGCCATGATGTACGTGTTGGATGAGGACCTTGGCAACAATGGCATGCTGATAAACCCGGACAATGTTGAGCCGCTGATCCTGAGGGCCAACGCCGGAGATTGTATTTTGGTTGAAGTTGTAAACCGGTTGCCGGCCACAACGGCTGATCTGGATGGATTCAATACGTTGCCGATGATCATCGAAGGTTTCAACGCCAACGATATTAGGCCATCCAGCAACGTTGGTTTGCATGCTCAGAAACTAAAATATAATGTCATTGAGTCCGATGGTGGTAATGTTGGTCGCAATCCTGTTCAGACCGCAGCTCCTGGGCAGTCTGTTTCTTACATGTGGTATGCCGGCAATATAGATGTTAAAGAAGATGGCACTCGAATAGCGACCCCGGTCGAATTCGGAGCGATCAACCTGATTTCGGCCGACCCAATCGAACATGCGAGCAAGGGGCTGATCGGCGCGCTAATCGTCGAGCCGGAAGGGTCTACTTGGCAGTGTGATGGTCCAAATGGCTCTTTGGTTGACTGCTATGCCAACCAAGAGGACAGGGGTGGCAAAAAGAAGCAAAATTCAATGTTCACACCACCAGCAAGCCGAGCTTCTGCAACCATCAGCTATGAGGGTGGCAACAAAAGCTTCCGCGACTTCGTAGTGATTTTCCAGGATGATGTGAACATGCGCTATAGAGGAAACCAGCCGATACCGATTGTGTCCGAGGAAGAAGAACCGGAGGACTCGGGCCAAAAAGGGATCAACTATCGCACCGAACCGCGCTGGTTTCGCCTGGGACATGACCCGAACACGCCGATTGAATCCCTGCATACGGTGGCTAACATCGACGAGTTCACTTCGAATTCCTTGGGTGAACCACAAACACCGATTTTCACCGCCAAAAGTGGTGATGAGATTCGCTTCCGCCTGCTCAAACCGGGCGGCCACAACCGCAACCACGTCTTTACTCTCCACGGACATTTATGGGCGCGTCACCCATTTGCCGACGATTCAACCCGTATCGTCGGAGTCGATCCGGCTGATTCCGATTTCAACCAGCGGACATTCTGGCACGGTGAGCAAATGGGGCATGGACCTGGCAACCACTTCGACATCGTGCCTGTCCATGGCGCGGGAGGCAAATTCGGCGTGAGGGGCGACTACCTCCTTCGTGACCAAGTCCCGGTTCATTTCGATAACGGAATCTGGGGTATCTTACGGGTGCAATAACGCAAAACAGCGGCCGGCAGTGAGATCTTTCCTGCCGGCCGCTCTGCGTCTCAAAAAGAAGGGTTCAGGTGGTCAAAATGAGGAAAATCGTTTTTTTCAGTCTGATCCCATTCATCGTTGTTCTTTTTGCTACCCCGATTGTCCGGGGCGAAAATGCCGAAGAATTCCAACTGGCCAAGCAGGTTATTGAAGAGAAAGGTTTGCGCATCGAGTTCTCAATCGATCCGATTTCTCATGTTCCTGGTGAATCGCCAACCCTCATTGAACGTAATTATGCCGATGTAAAGTTCCGCATTACTGATATTAGCACCGGTCAGCCGGTTTCCCCCCTGGAGCCAGCCGTATGGATTGATCCACTAGCCAAAACCGTCGAAATTCCTGAATGCACCGAACGGCTAAAGCGTTACACCCAAGGGACGCTCAGCTTCCAGGCTGCTGTCGATCTCAATAAGTTTTTCATCTTGGTTATGAACAACGATCAGACTATTTCGGTGATCGACCCAATTCTGGGCATCAGTGGCTATTCGCAACTTTACGCCATGATCCGACTTCAGGCGCCAGCGGCTGACTGGATTTTCGGCCAGGAACAAAAAAAGCTTTATGTAACAATGCCGAAAGCGGGGCGCACAGCCATTGTCAGCATGGATGATTTCAAGGTGATCGGCACAATCGAATCCGGCGAATGGCCGATGCAGATCACCATGCAGCCAGACGGTCGTTATTTATGGGTGGGGAATGACGCCGAGCAAGATTCAGAGAGCGGCGTTACTGTTATTGATCCTTTGAGTAACGAACAGGCTGCTTTTATCGCGACCGGCACCGGTCGGCACCAGATTGCCTTCAGCGAGGATAGTCTCTTTGCATATGTCATGAACGCTGGGTCCGGAACCGTTTCGGTGATTGACACGCAATCCATGGGGAAAATCAAAGATATGGACGTTGGCAGTTCACCGGCCTCAATTTTGTATTCGAATCTCGCCCGAATGCTATTCGTGGCTTCCCCGACAAAAGGCGATATCATGGGCATTGACCCGGAGACTCTGACAATCCAGTCAAACCTAAGAACCGAGGCGGGCCTTGACAGTCTTTATCTTGCCCCCAACGGACGCTGGTTGTTTGCCGTGAACAGTCGAAAAGGTCGGGTCGATATTGTCGATACGACAAACACATCGCTCGCCCATCGCCTGTCGGTGAAAGCCCGACCATTCCATGTCGCATTTACAGATACGTACGCCTATATTCGTTCACAAGACAGCCCCGACGTCAAACTCTTGCGACTATCCGATCTCGGCAAAAATCACTCCCCGAAAATGCAGAACGTTGTTGTAGGCAACAGTTCATCACCTTCCGATCAAGATCTGGTTCGCGCTAATAGCATAGCACCGACCGGGGAGTGGGGAACGGTTGTGATCTCCAACCCCAACGACAAAAGAATTTATTACTACATGGAGGGGATGATTGCACCAATGGGGACCTTTACCACGTACGGTCGAACTCCGATGGCGGTCACCGTTATGGATCGCAGCCTCAGAGAAACCGAGAAAGGGCTTTACACGGCACGGATTCGCATTCCGTCTAAAGGTGAGCACAGTGTCGCGTTTTTGCTCGATACGCCATGGGTCGATAACTGCTTCAGTTTTTCGGCGGCACCGGATCCGGACTTAGAACGGGAGCGCTCTAAACCGAAGCCGAAAATTGTTCACCTTTCCCAGTTGAGAGATTATCCGGTTGGCCAAAAAATGGTCCTGCGTTTTGCGGTCGAATGGTCGAGGCATGTCTCAACTGATGCAACACCGAAGGTTGTTGCCATGGCGACAAGGCCGCCCGGCAATTGGCAGATACGAAAAGTTGTGAACCCGTCGACCGAGGGGATATACGAACTTGAATTAACACCGGAAGTGCCCGGTATCTACCTGATCAACTTTTCCATTCCTGACATCGGTGTTGATTTTACCGAAATACCGTATCTTGTCTTCAAAGCAGTCAGCCAAGAAAGCCTGACCCAGAAGGAGAGGCGCTATGCGTTATCGAACTGATTATTACGGCAGCATTAATGGTCCCGGTATCAATTTTCCTCTATGGATTACCTGTTTATCGATCTTATCCTTGCTTCTTATACCCGTCGACAATGCGTTCGGTATCGCTCTATTCAACCGGCTCGAGAACATGCAAGTGGTTAATCAAGACGGTCAAGCCGGTGATTTCCTTGCTGATTACGTCGGTGACAATATTGCGGTCATCACCTTTACCTATTCCTGTTGTACGACGGCCTGCCCGATTCTTGACGGCATTTTCAAAAGAGTCCAAGAGCAGTTGGACCATGAATTGGGACGCAACGTGACCTTGCTGACAGTTAGCATTGACCCGGCGAACGATATTCCCGTGCGTCTTAAGCTGCGTTCGGAGAGACTGGGAGCAAAAGAAAACTGGCATTTTCTAACCGGGGACAAAAAACAGATAGATGACCTACTCAAAGCCTTCGAAGTCTATACTCCGGATATTTACACCCATCCGCCAACAGTCCTTATTTTGGATATACGCAATGATCAGTATTATCGGTTGTCCGGTTTTCCTTCGGCCGATGACATAATCGCCGTGCTTGAGCAATACCAATCCGAACGGCGAGATAGCTGAGGATAGGAAGAGTCATGAAACAGACAAAAAAAATTTTTTTCTTTTTACTGTTAGCAGGCGCGCTGGCAACGATTTCAGATAATCGGTCTATGGCCACGGAAGAGACAAATGATTTCAAGGAAAAGGTCAGACAATATTTCAGCGACCTGAAATTGACCAATCAACAGGGGGAGGAAGTCAGTTTTTTTTCCGATGTTATTGAGGACCGAATCGTTCTGATCAATGGTTTTTACACCCATTGTAACTCCGGATGCTCGATGCAGATGACAATACTGTCCAAATTGCAGACCATGTTGATGACGAACTTTGAGAACAAACTCGGCAAGGAACTTTTCATCGTTTCGATTACATTGGATCCGGAACGTGATAACCTTGAGAAAATAAAATCGTATGCCGATCGATATTCGAAAGGACCCGGCTGGCTGTTTTTGACCGGGAATACAGAAAATATCAACTGGGTCAATTACCGGTTGGGACAATATGCAAAAGTCGTCGAGCGACACAAGAATTTCTATTTGCTTGGAAACCTCAGAACAGGACAATGGATCAGAATACAATCGAACGCAGATGCCGAACAACTTATGCAACTTTTCCAGCAGCAGGCCAGCGGAACCTGAGACGCAGAATACGTCTTATAGGTCTGCTTTTTCTGTTTTTCTTATTCCTTAGTGCAAATGCAGCTCTGGCTTCAGATCTGACGAGTCTTGAAGAAAGAGGCCGACAGATCTACTTTACCGGCCATGGCTCGTCGGGAGAACCAATCGAGGCTTATTTTGGAGCTCATAGATTGCCAATTTCCGGGACTTTGGCGATTTGCAGCAGTTGCCATGGGTATGACGGCTTGGGGCGTCCTGAAAGCGGAATCGATCCTTCAAATATCACCTGGTCCCACCTGACCAAATCGTACGGTCATATCCATAACGGCTCAAAGCATCCCCCTTTTACCGAAAAAAAGCTTAAACATTTTATCCAAAGCGGGATCTATCCGGGTGGACAAAAGGCCAATCCGGAGATGCCGATTTATGCCATGGCTCAAGCAGACCTTGATGCTCTGGTTGCTTTTATGAAGAAACTCGGAACCTTGAGGGATCCGGGGCTCGACCGTTCAATTATCCGAATCGGGACCCTCTTGCCGGCCGAAGGGCCCCTTGCTTCAAATGCAGTTTCCATGCGGGCTGTGATGGAGAATTATTTTGAACAGGTCAATCGAAACGGCGGTGTTTTCGGTCGGCGGATCAAATTGATCGTCCGCCGTTTCGATCCAGAGGCTGAGTCTCTCTCCACACTCCGAAAATGGTTCATTGAGAGCGAACTTTTTGCCCTGTTGAGTCCTTTTGTGCCGAAGGGCGAAGTCCTTTTCAAAGAGGCCATCGAGCCTTTCGACATTCCGGTAATCGGTCCTTATACCCTTTATCCGCCCCTCGATTTTCGAGAAAATCGCACTACTTTTCTTCTGCAGCCAGGGATTTACCACCAACTCAAGACACTGAAGGGTTTCGTCGAAAAACATGGCGATGTGCCGAGACCGAAGGTTGCAATTCTTTACGACGATTCAGCAGAAAACAGGCGGGTCATGACTCAACTGCAGAATGAATGGAATCGCACTGATTGGCAACCGTTTTTGATAAAAAAAATTGAGAGACAACGCGAATTACTCAGGCAAAACCTTATGGAAATGAGCGAGGCCGAGATCAATGTCGTCGTCTATGCTGGTTATTCGGACGAATTACAACAGATTCTGTCCTATCGGGCGTCGTCGAATTGGCAACCGCTCATCTTAGCCTCAGGGAATCTGGTCGGCGATGTTATGCTGAACATTTCCGAGGAAATGCTCCCGCTCTTGTATGTTGCCTTCCCTTCCTTGCCACAAGACCGAAACGCGGCCGCTGTTGCAAAACTCGCTCAATTGATTGATGTGGAACAGGTAGGGCCCAAGGATATTCGGGCTATGACCTCCTGTTACGTCGCCAGTGAGCTTGTCCTAAAAGCCTTGCACGAAAGCGGACGCAATCTTGACCGCGAAAAATTTTTGTCCGCGCTCGAACAAACCTATAAATTTAAAACTGGGTTGATGCCGCCTATTACCTTCACCCGGAATCGGCGAGTCGGAACAGATGGCATTTATATTATGGGATTAGGGGAAAAGGCCAGTAAGCCAGATAGAGGCATCATGATACAGTGGTTCCAAACCGACAAATAATTATGGTAATACCTAACCAAACTGGACCAGATGGCGGACTGGTTCAAGCAACTCATTTTAGCTGAAAAACGTACTGCGCTATCAGCCCTGCGGAAAGGAATATCAGCGTTTGTTTTTCCTGCTTCCGTTCTCAGTGTGTTGGTAGCTACCTCTCGGTACGACGAGATTCCCCAGGTTATGCATTTTCTTCTGCCATTACTTCTATTCTGCGGTGGCTTGGTTTTTCTTGGTATTTACTTAATTGTTCATGCAATTCTCCGTATCCGCCGATATGATCAATTGGTCAGAATCATCAAACAGAGACATAGCTTAATTGCTGAACTTATTGATTAAGTTCAGCTTTATCGTTTCGAAAGAAAAGATTAATAGTAAATCCGAATAATCAGGATTGCCAACAAACGACTAGTGTAAGTCAATAGGACGGCCCAAGCAAAATTTGGTGTGCCGTTTTTTTTGCCTGCATTGCCATCCAATAATGGTTGCTTTTTAGGCAGCAGAAAGCGTCTTGGAGCGATAGAGGCTCAGGCGGAAAATTGTTTTAGGAGACTGTCTTTAATTCTTTCGTTGTAAATTTGTTGCTCAAGCCATATCCACGAGTCAATTCAAACACCTCGGTGGTGTCTCAAAAACTGGGATATTTTTTCACAGGTCAATTGCAAATTGGGGAATTGATGATAGGTTTCTAATTATCACTTAGGATATAGACACAGTTTTAATCAAGTCACATGTGAGGAAATAGTTTGAGGGGGCGACTGTCTTGATAAAACAGCCTATATTGATAGCCGCTAAAAAAGAGTTTCATCCTTATTATCATCAGATGTCTTTCAGGGATGAAGCTTCAGTTGTGACTTCCCTGGATCAAGCAACCACTCATTTGCAAAACTCACACTGGGATCTTGTCTTGTTCGACTGTGGTCAGAATGTCAATGAGATGTATTCCTTTCTAAGGGCTGGGAAGACGTATTCCTCTGGCATTCCAATTCTGGTTTTGGTCGAGAATGGTACTGAGGATATTGCTGTGACAGCTTTTCGAATGGGCGCTAGAGAGTATATCCCTAAGCCTTTTGAAATTACTGATTTGAAAGATAGAATTGAGAATCTTTTATCAGTGAAGCGTTTAAATCAACCCGGCAGAGATCTTTTGCCCCTGAAATGTTCGGATACGTCAATAGACGTGTGCCGAAGAGAAACAGACTACATCCCTCTGGCCGTCATCAGGGCAATAAAATATATGGAAGAAAACTTTCGAAAATCAATCACCCTGCGACAACTGACTCGTGAAATCGGATACAGTCATCACTATTTCTGCCGGACTTTCAAGAAGTCTATGAGGATTTCTCCCATAAAGTTTTTGAATCGGCTGCGAGTTGAAGAGGCCAAGAAACTCATTGGTCGACATGGGTTGAAGCTTTCAGCCATTGCGATAAATGTCGGCTTTGGCAACCTGAATAACATGAACAAGTGGTTCAGGGTCTTTGAAGAAACGTCCCCTTCAAAATACCAGTCCAGACATAATTAGCCTACATCCCTCCTTCTCCTTTGCCTGGTTGCTTTTATCCAAAACCGTTAAGCATCAAGGTCTTTAAAAGGACCTTGAATCCAAAGCGGACATTCCTCATAACACCACCCCGATTGCAGAAAATTGCCCTAGATGAAAATCGGGTTCATTTAGGGCAATAAAGCGTTAAAAAAAGTCAATTTTGCGGGAGAGGTACGGTCAAAACTCATCTAAACTTTTAAGGACTTTACGTGCAAGGGGCGACACACTCCGTCAATTTGACCCAGAAAGGAGACAAGAACAATGAAGAATCGACGATTTATGTCAAGGAAAAAGTGTTTCAAAAAAGGCATCACAGCCTTGCTTGCAATGATCTTGTCCATGACGCTGACGTTCCCTCCGGGGATGGCGTTTGCGTTCGAGAAAACCGCCGATGAACTGCGTGCGGAAGCCCGGCTCAAAAAACTGGAATCGCTGCGACTGGCCCTGCAAGAAGACGGTGGTGTTCCTCTGCCCAGCCTCAACAAATATGTTGAGGACGAGGACGCTCTGCTGATTCTCGGCAAAGCCCTGTTCTGGGACAGGCGGGTGGGCAGTGACAACATCACGGCTTGCGCCTCGTGCCACTTCCATGCCGGTGCTGACAACCGGGTGAAGAACCAGCTCAATCC
>JAFDBS010000160.1 GCA_019313185.1 Deltaproteobacteria bacterium
CAGCCTTTATGCGATTCATAATTTGTGGAACTTTTTAAAGACTGAAAACCAGGAAGAGAATATTCAAGAAAAGCAAAGGCGCAACCCTTTTAACTCTTCTCAAATTTTCTATAACTCAACGGCTGTAAGAATTATCTTTCACAGTTGGTCCCTCCCCGGACAGAAAATACAGTAATATAATAAATGGTAGTCATTCAAACAGCCATCGATGACTGCTTCAGGTTGGCAAATATCAGAATTATGATGAAAAATTAAGGACACCTTTCAAAAAAAGCAAAATCAAAACTTAACTGTGAATCCGGAGTTGTTTAAAGGAATGTTTGCCATCGTCCTGCACGCTTTGATCCAGATCTTGCTCATCATCAGGGTTCTGCTGCGACCTCACAGGGAACCGACTTCACGTATCGCATGGGTTGTCATTATCATTGTCCTTCCGGTTATTGGTTTGCTCGCCTATCTCCTCCTGGGGGAATCAAATATTGGCCGATACCGCGCGAAGCAGATGCAAAAGATCCTTGCACGGCTGCCGGACCCGAATGCAGCGTCAGCGGTCGACGAAGCTGATTGCCAGGAGAAAATTCCCCGAGATTACCAACATTTGTTCATGTTTGGAAAAACGGTCAATGGTTTCAGCCCTGTCGATGGAAACCGGGCTGAGCTACTGGAGGATGCCAATCGGACGATCGACGCCATTGTGGCTGATATTGATGCCGCCCAAGACCATGTTCACCTGCTCTTTTATATCTGGCTTCCGGACAACAACGGTTGCCGAGTGGCGGATGCCTTAAAGCGTGCCGCAGCCCGTGGTGTCACCTGCCGCGCCATAGCAGACGCCCTTGGCTCGCGCTACATCATTCAATCAGAACACTGGCAGGCGATGCAGCACGCCGGCGTTCACATGGCGCAGGCCTTGCCCGTCGGCAACCTCCTGATACGACCGCTGAAAGGTCGTCTCGATCTACGCAACCATCGCAAGATCGTGGTTATTGACAACCGGATCACTTACTGCGGAAGTCAGAACTGCGCTGATCCGGAGTTTCGTATCAAGGAGAAATATGGGCCGTGGGTGGACGCGATGATGCGTTTCGAGGGACCGGTCGCTCGTCAGAATCAGTACCTGTTCGCAGGCGACTGGGAATCTGAAACCGGTGAAGACCTCAGTGCGCTCATCAGAAAACCAATCGAATCTTTTCAACCAGGGTTTGTGGCGCAGGTGATTGGTACCGGGCCGACCGTAAGATTTTCTGCCATGCCGGAGATGTTTGAGGCCCTTATGTACACCGCACGCCGAGAACTGTTCATCACCACACCTTACTATGTTCCGGACGAATCGATGCAGGCCGGCCTGTGTGCAAGTGCCCGCCGCGGTGTAAAGACAACAATCATCTTTCCAGCGAGAAATGATTCCTGGATTGTTAGAGCAGCAAGCCGGAGTTATTATGCCGGGCTTCTGTCAGCTGGAGTTCGCATCTTCGAATATGAGGGCGGACTCTTGCACACCAAATCCCTGACTTTTGATGGCAAAATTACGCTGATTGGTTCAGCGAACATGGATCGGCGCAGTTTCGAGCTGAACTACGAGAACAATATCCTCTTGAATGATCATTCTATGACGAACCAGATGCGCCAACTGCAGGATAAATATTTGGCCAAATCGAGGCAGGTGACTCTTGAAATGGTGGAACAATGGACATGGCATCATCGACTTTTGAACAACAGCGTTGCCATGATGGGGCCTGTTCTCTGAGGCCTTAAGACTCTTTGTGGCAGGGGCTGAAACTCAATTTGAGCCTTAATTTCGTTCGTTGTTTTTTTGGGTGGCAGTGGCTTTATCGCTTCGTTTGCCGGAGGGCTGTTGTTCTGGAAGCTTGAAAGACAACGTAAGCATAAGCTTCTGTTGGCGGCAGAAGGGACAGGTGACACTCTGGCCTTGTATACCTGGGTACTATTCGGGTCAGCAGTGGTTGGTCAGTATTTCGAGCAGTTTACTTGGCAGGTGGTCGTCTACTCGATCTTAAGTCTCACAGTCATCAGGATGTTGCCGGTGTTTTTGGCTCTTGGCAGCATAAAGCTGCGGCTGGAAGAAAAACTGTTCATCGGTTGGTTCGGACCGCGGGGATTGGCCAGTATCGTGTTCGGCGTGATTGTTCTACATGCTCATCTCCCGGGCGGTTCGACCATAACCGTCACAGCCGTTTGCACGATCATTTTGAGTGTCATTTTGCACGGATTGAGTGCCCATCCACTGGTCAAGGCCTTAAATGTGTCGTCAGGACATGATTAGTGAACTTATCTTAAATAGCACGGATTGTTAGAGGAAAATCGGCTTATTATTGATCGACACATATAGGAGACCTTTTAATCCGCTAACAAAGGCCATTCTGGATAACTGGGTGGCTTTTCTTTTTGGCCTGTGCAAATGCACAGTTCATTTTTGTGAATCTCCGATCAAACTTTTACGGGTTGCCACGTATCGTTTTGTTGAAAAGTTCGATATCTTAAAAACCATCAAAGGATTGTTGTGGCAGACGATCCGGAGATAAGTAAAAGGTCTGCTGTGGCAGGCGGACCGAAGACTTCTTCAAAACCTCC
>JAFDBS010000161.1 GCA_019313185.1 Deltaproteobacteria bacterium
GCTCAAAGGCCTCATGACTTTTGGCAAATTCAACCAGAGCCTTGGCAGGTGCAACGGGATCCTCTTTGGCAAAAGCGATTGCCGTTGGCCCGACTAAAAACTCGTCCAGGCATTCGGCATCAGAACCCTTGGCGGCAAGACGCAGCAAGGTATTCTTGACCACACGGTATTCAACCCCTGCCTCATGAAGCTTGCAACGCAATGCAGTTGCCTGCTCAACGTTCAAACCACGATAATCTGCAAGGTATGCAGCTTTGGTCGCTTGCAACTTTTCAGCAAACTCGGCAACAACGGCTTCTTTAGACTGTCTGTTCAAAACCTCTCCTCCTTTCATGTTAGATTTCTGGGCCTAGCGGCCCTCCATCCTAGCCTCCTGGAGGTGAAGTCGAGACGTCTGTCTCTTTACACCATCCTCACGCCTCGGCAGGCGACAAAGCTTTAAACTCAGGGTACCTGCTGTCTGTGGCCAGGATTAAACTTGATACTTTATCTTTTATCTACGATTGCCGATGCAAATTCGGCAATTTTGAGCAACTGAAGCCGGGCTACTTAACCAGAACTTGCAGCGCTGGAACATCAATGTTAACGCCAGGGCCCATGGTGCTTGAAATACTGACCTTTTTGACGTAGGTCCCTTTGGCGGTCGAGGGTTTTGCTTTCATCAGGGCGTCCATCAAGCTGAGCAAGTTCTCTTTCAACTTGTCTGCGTCAAACGAAACTTTACCGACTGGGGCATGCACGATACCGGCCTTCTCGACACGATATTCCACTTTACCCGATTTGGCATCATTGACAGCGCGTCCAACCTCAAACGTCACGGTGCCAACTTTCGGGTTGGGCATTAAACCACGCGGACCTAACAGCTTGCCTATCTTTCCAACTGTCCCCATCATATCAGGCGTGGCAATAGCTGTATCGAAATCGAACCAGCCCTCTTTGATTTTCTCGACCAAGTCATCACCGCCTACATGGTCTGCACCTGCCGTTTGCGCTTCTTGTGCCTTCTCACCTTTTGCAAACACCAAAACTCGAATGTCTTTGCCAAGTCCATTTGGCAGAACGACCGCGCCACGCACCATCTGGTCGGCTTTTCTTGGGTCAACACCAAGCTTGACAGCCACATCAACGGTTTCGTCAAATTTCGCGAAGGACGTTTCTTTAACGAGCGCCAAAGCCTCATCGATGGAATAAAGTTTCGTTCGATCTACCTGGTCTTTGGCTGTTCTGAATTTTTTTCCTGTTGCCATTGTCTTATGATCTCCGCATTCTGCGATTTGTTAACCTTCGACTTCAAGCCCCATGCTGCGAGCAGTGCCCTCGATAATGCGCATTGCAGCGTCAATGTCATAGGCATTTAAATCAGGCATTTTGAGTTTAGCAATTTCTTCAACTTGGGCCTTGGTGACCTTGCCGACCTTTTCTTTGTTGGGGACCCCAGACCCTTTGGGAACTTTAGCCGCCTTGATTAACAAAACGGCCGCCGGAGGCGTCTTGGTAATAAATGAAAATGATCGGTCTGCATAGACAGTGATGATTACGGGAATAATCATCCCTGCCTGGTCTTGCGTCTTGGCATTAAACGCCTTGCAGAAATCCATGATGTTCACACCGTGCTGGCCAAGGGCCGGCCCAACCGGTGGTGACGGATTAGCTTGTCCCGCAGGAATTTGCAACTTTATCTGCCCAATAACCTTTTTGGCCATCTGGTAGCTCCTTAAAATCTATGATCCACCAGCAAATCAGCTGGTTTTTTCTACCTGAATGAATTCAAGCTCTACGGGAGTAACCCGTCCAAAAATACTGACCATCACTTTCAGTTTTCCCTTTTCTGGGCGCACATCTTCGACAATTCCAGTAAAGTTCAAGAAGGGCCCGTCGACAACTCGAACTGTCTCTCCCACCTCAAACTCGACCTTCGGCTTCGGACGCTCCTCGCCCTCTTCCATCCTCGTGGTGATCTTAGCCACTTCATCGTCCGGTATCGGCGGAGGCGTCGCCCCTCCACCGACAAAACCGGTTACTTTCGGCGTGTCTTTGACAATATGCCAAGTTTCGTTGTTAAGATCCATTTGCACCAGGATATACCCGGGAAAAAACTTTCGTGATGACGTTCTTCGTTCACCGTTTTTGAGCTCGACAACTGTTTCTGAGGGGATCAAAATCTCACCGAACGCGTCTTCCGCTCCGAGGGCGCGGATTCGCTCTTCAAGGTTTAACTTGACCTTGTTCTCATAGCCCGAGTAGGTGTGTACGCCATACCACTTTTTATCGCTCATCAGATTAACAACCAATCGCTTAGTTGAGAAGCGTGCGGATCATCGCAGAAAGCGCTGAATCGACAACCCATAAAAACACAGCGACCATAAGGACAAGAACGATCACCACAACCGTCGACCCATAGGTCTCTTTGCGGGTGGGCCAGGTCACTTTTTGTAATTCAGCCTTGACAGACTGGAGGAATTCGGCAGCTTTCATAATGTGTATTCGCAACCCATATTCGATTTATTGACCATAATAATTGGCAGGCCAGGAGGGATTCGAACCCCCAACACCCGGTTTTGGAGACCGGTGCTCTAGCCGTTAGAGCTACTGGCCTGCATCAAAAAGTTTCGACTGCAACCAATCTACTTGGTCTCGCGGTGCGGTGTATGCTTGCGACAAAAACGGCAGTACTTGTTGAACTCCAGTTTATCCGGAGTATTCTTCTTGTTTTTGGTCGTAGTGTAGTTGCGCTGCTTGCATTCAGTGCAAGCGAGAGTGACTATATCGCGCATTCGCATTGTCCTCAGCGCCTCCACGATGGCGGGCGCGTGTTAATTGGCGACTAATGGCCAGTTGCTTTATTCGATAATTTTGCTGACGACACCGGCGCCAACAGTCCGGCCGCCTTCACGGATCGCAAACCGCAGACCTTCATCCATCGCGATCGGCGTGATCAAATCAATCGTCATGGCAA
>JAFDBS010000162.1 GCA_019313185.1 Deltaproteobacteria bacterium
CGAAGCGACGGCACTGAAACTGACACGTCAATCTTTGGGGTTCCAAGTGGCCCAGAGTAAAAAATGGGATGGTGAGAACATTTTGGTGTTGACCATCCATTCCCGTATCTTAAGTGCGGTTGTTTTGCCAACCATGCAGCCAGGTCAACTGCAAGTGAACCGATGGACGCCACGCCAGGCCATAGCGACCAATGCATCAAGAATTATTCAGCGCATTCCTCCTGACCCTCAAACCGTAGATGTTTCGGAAGCGGAAGTCATCTTCAGTGTCGGACTGGGATGCAACGATACCACATTTACCCAAATCGAAGAATTGTCACGCTTGCTCAATGCATCGTTAGGCGTGACGCGCCCGGTTTATGACCTCGGCTATGCTGGTTTTGAACGCATGGTGGGTCAGACCGGGAAAACTGTTGCCCCGCGTTTCTACTTGGCCATGGGAATTTCCGGTTCGATGCATCATATCGGTGGGATGAAAGATTCAAAACGAATTGTTTCAATCAACAGTGACTCCAAGGCTCCAATTTTCCCAAATTCGGATGAAGGATTTGTCGCCAATTTGAACGAGGTCCTGCCCCTCCTCATTGAGCGCGTTAAGACGGTGACAGGAGGTGCAGCATGAAACACACATATGATGCAATCGTTGTAGGTGCCGGCCCGGCTGGCTCTGCGGCTGCGTTAACAATGGCCCGGGATGGCCTGAAAGTGGCCTTGCTCGAGCGGGGCAATTTTCCCGGGGAAAAAAATATGTTCGGTGGTGTCCTTCACCGTTTGACTGCTTTGGAGGATGTGTTTCCTGACTTTTGGGATCAGGCGCCATGGGAGCGGCACATCGTTCAGAAGAATCTTTCCTTCCTGACCGAGGGAGCAACGTTCAATGTCAGCTACGACAGCGAGGAAGCCAACACGCCGCCGTATAACGGCTACACGATCTTCCGACCGAAATTTGATCGGTGGCTGGCATCGGAAGCTGTCAAAGCCGGAGCAACGCTGCTGACCTGTTCAACGGTTGACGACGTGATCAGGGAAAACGGCAAAATTGTCGGCGTAACCTTATTGCGCGACAATGCCGAACTGAGAGCCCCAGTGATAATTGCTGCGGATGGGGTGCTTTCGTTTGTTGCCAAAAAAGCGGGCTTGCGCCGCGCTAAATTCAAGACATCCAATCAGGGCGTTTGCATCAAGGCTTTGATCGACATGCCGAAGGAAGTCATTGACGACCGGTTTGGTTTGGTGCGTGAACAAGGTGCTTCACGAGAAATCGTCGGCTGCACTGCTGGCGTGCGCGGTGGCACGTTCCTTTATACCAACTACGATTCGCTATCTCTAGGCATGGTGCTTGAGTTGGAGAGTTTAAACGAACATGGCAAAACGCCCTACGACCTGCTGAATGCGCTCATGCAGCAGCCTCAAATGGCCAAATTGCTTAAAGGGGGACGACTGCTCGAGTACTCGGCTCATTTGGTCCCTAAAGGTGGCTATGAGATGATGCCGGAATTGGTCGGTGACGGTATCATGGTGGCCGGTGATGCCGCTGCATTCTGTATTATTACCGGGCTCAACTTGGAAGGCATTAACCTGGCCGCACAGTCCGGCGTTTTGGCTGGCAAGACCGCTATAGAAGCTCATCAACAAAATGATTTCAGCAAGTCAAGCCTTTCGGGTTACCGAAAAAAACTTGAAGACAGTTTCGTCTTGCAAGACCTCAAGCTCTATCGGCGTACACCACACATGCTGCATAATAACCGGATCTATTCTCAATATCCGGAACTTGTTTGCAACGTCATGGATGAGATTTACCGGATTGATGGCAAGCCGAAAGAGACAATGACCAAAATGTTACTCAGCAAAGTTAAAGAAACGGTCGGCTTGAAAAATATGCTGTCCGATGTCTACAGTGGATGGAGAGCGTTATGATAATCAACCTCGATGAAATATTTGATTACACAAGTTTTAACATTGACCGGGATCCCCACATTATTCTTGACGAGAATATTTGCAAGGAATGTGATCAACGTGCGTGCACCAATTCCTGTCCGGCGCGTTGCTATACGTGGTCTGAAGAAGAACAAAAAATGACGTTTGTTCATGATGGCTGTCTGGAATGCGGAACCTGTTATGTGGTCTGTCATAAGGATGCATTCACCCGGTGGAGATACCCACGTGGCGGATTTGGCGTCTCTTATCGCATGACGTAGCACAATTTTTAACGGGAGAGATAAACATGACTGATTCACAGACGCAATTCCTGGTGATCCTGCGCGAAGTCTGCGACCCGAAGCCGCCTGTCAGGCTGACTGCAGATGGCTTTGGTGTTCGTGAGCGCGGGTTGCGATATATGACCAATCCGGCAGACCTGTGCGCTTTGGAGATGGCCCTTGAAATGTCTGGGTCGCAACAAGGTGCTGTAACTGTTGTTGCAATTGGGCCTAGCCGGCTGGACGACCACCTCAGGCTTGCAATGGCGATGGGTGCGTCAAGAGCATGTCGTGTGTGGCACTCTGCGCTTGAAGGTTCAGATATGGTTGCTGACGCCCGGGTGATAGCCCGGATCGTTGACATATTAAAACCTGATTTTGTCTTTACCGGTCAACGCTTATTGGACAGTGGCGACAATCCTGCCCCGGCTTTAGCCGCGGCCAATTTGGGCATGCCTTATGTCACGGCAGCTCTCTCGACCAACCGGAAAGAAGAGCTTGTGGAAGTGCTGCGAAAGAGTGATCGTGGTGCAACTCAAGTTGTTGCCACACAGACACCCTGCGCGATCATGTTCGAAGCCGGCTGCTGTGAACCCCGTTATCCAAGCCATGAGGCGTTGGTGTCAGCCCTTGAGCAAGACATCGAGTTATGGGGTGTGGCAGAACTCGGATTGCGGGTGCATGATTTAGGCAGCGCGGGAGCCGTTTTAAAGAAAGACCGATGTAGCTTTCCAAGGGCGAACCCTCAGCGGGTTGAAACACCTGATGCAAACCTGCCGGCTTTCGAGAGAATCCTGGCCTTGCTGTCCGGGGGCATCAAGCCCCGCGAAGGCAAGGTCCATGCTCTGTCGGTTGACGATACAGTCGAGCAACTCATGACGATTTTCAAGTCTGAAGGCTTGATTGACGGGAGCTCTCCTTGAGGTATCGAATCGCCGAAGGTGTGGACTTAAAAGAGCAGGGTCAGGAGAGCTTTCTTGTTTCGCTCAGGCCATTGCGCATGGTGCGGCTAAACACGGCCTTGTTGGTGTTGCTGCATCAAATGGATAGTGACTGGTATACACCTCAATCTGACATTGAAAGCCGCGCTTTGGAAACATTGGCCAAGCGCGGCTTATTGATTCGCCAATGGCCGGTACTCGAACCATCAGTGCAACAACCCACAGTCAGTATTATTATCCCTGTCAAAGACCGTGCCGAGGACCTGCGCAATTGCCTGAACTCTCTGCATAAGCTATCTTATCCTCAGGATCATTTAGACATTATCGTGGTCGATGATGGCAGTAAAGATGAAACGCCAGAAGTGGCCAAAGAACTTGGTGCCAGGCTGCTGTCGAGTGGTGCTGTAGGAGGTGGCCCGGCGTTGGCCCGCAATACTGGAGC
>JAFDBS010000163.1 GCA_019313185.1 Deltaproteobacteria bacterium
ATACTGTCAATCTGGGCGAGATAGAGAGAGTGTATCAGAGCCACTTTAAATAAAAAGTTTTGTCCTATTGTGAGTCAAGAACGTCTTGTGTCATCGTGTTTCAAGTTTTCTTGTGAAGGTTTACAGCTGCCAGCGTAACGGCTTAACGGATACGAGAAGTTCTAGTTGCAGGCTTGCCCGGGCTTCACAGGGAATGAAGTGTGGGATTTAATCAATCATTGAATCTGATTAAAGGGTCATGATGTCGTGATGACAAACGCAAAAATTCAAAAAGTCGCTCTTGTCGTTGGGGCTGGAGATCATCTCGGAGCCGCTATCGCAAAACGGTTTGGACGAGAAAATTTTCACATTGTCGTCACGAGAAGAAGAGGTGATATGACAACCCTCATTGAGGAAATAGAGGCGCTTGGTTCACGTGCCGATGGCTTTCACTCCGACGCTCGCTGTGAAGATCAGGTTACCGAATTGATCGAAAAAATCGAAACAGAAATTGGGCCCATAGATGTGGCCGTATTTAATGTCGGTGGGAATGTCCGCTTCGGAATTCTTGAAACGTCCTCACGTGTTTATCGCAAAACATGGGAAATGTGTGCTTTTGCAGGATTTCTGGTTGGCCGAGAAGTTGCCCGCCGTATGCTGCCCAGAAAGAATGGCACTATCCTGTTTACCGGTGCATCTGCTAGCCTGCGCGGAGCAAAGGGTTTTGCCGCCTTTTCCGGGGGCAAACATGCTCTGCGGGCTTTGGCACAAAGCATGGCCAGAGAGCTGGGGCCTCAAGGCATACACGTTGGCCATGTCGTCATCGATGGTTTGATTGAAAATCCTTCAACAAAAAAAATGTTTCCGGATTTGGTCGCCTCCAAACCCAAAGACGGAATTATCCAACCTGACCATTTGGGGGAAATATATTGGCAGCTTTACCAGCAGCCTCGCTCCGCATGGACTTTTGAAATTGATGCTCGGCCGTATTCTGAACCCTGGTAAGTTTATAACTATTCTTACCGCAAGGAGAACATGATGAGCAAATCTATCGATTTTTATTACGACTACGTCAGTCCGAATTCTTATCTGGCTTGGACCCAACTTACGAAACTCTGCGCCGCAACAGGAACTAGACTTAATTACAAACCGATACTTCTTGGCGGTGTGTTCAAGGCCACTGGCAACTCATCGCCCATACTGGTCGCTTCCAAAGCGGCTTGGCTGAAAGAAGACATCCTTCGCCACGTTAAATATTATGATGTTCCTTTTGCATTCAACCCTTTTTTCCCTCTGAGCACTACCATTATTATGCGCGGTTCAATGTGGGCCTTAACCACTGAAAATATAAAAGAATACAACAAGGTCATGTTTGAAGCCGTGTGGGTCGACCAGAAAAACATGGCAGACCAGAACGTCATCACTGAAGTATTGGAAAGCAACGGGTTTGATGCCAAGCAGGTCATAAAGGCGACAGAGCAACAAGTTTTCAAGAAGGCTCTCATTCAATCAACTGAAGAGGCCGTCGCACGTGGGGTTTTTGGGGCGCCTACCATGTTTATAGATGGGCAGATGCATTTCGGCCAGGATAGGCTGGATTGGGTGAAAAGAACGATCGGCAATTGATTTTAAATACTGCGTTTTAATCGGGATTCTTGTTTGTCTTCTCAAAATTGTCTTGAAGAGTTAAATTGATTCCAGACAAAAAACTTCTATTGTGACTGGCATATAAAAAAGCCCCGCTCACCGGAGGGGTGGGAGCAGGGCAAATGACTTTGTCTTATGAGAGGGTCATAAGACAGAGTGGTAGTTAAACTTGTAACAGCTTCTCCTGAGATGTCTATAGCTTCCTTAATACCCCGATCAATAATCATCCTTTTTTCTCTCGTAAGATGTGAGATTTAAGAATAGCTCCATTCAGTAGCACAGCTTCTCCGGGAGCAGGGCTTAATGGTTCATCCGGTCATCTCGACCAATCTTTACAAGGAACGTTTTACACAGGGGTGATTTCCTCATTGTCTAGGGTAAGAGGTTAGGTTTGGGATGGGGCGTACCTTTAACATGCTTTCCATATAAGTTTCTCATCAGAATCTCCCCCAGTCATCAATTTCATTTGTTTGATATGGCAAATAATCATTTGTCCGCAATAGAAGAGTTTTTTTGTATGGACTCCAATAAGCATGACTAATTTAACCCATGCCTTGATAAATTGCTGGTCCCTTGTTTAATTATATTAATCATCTCTTAACATGATGGAGATTGCTATGTCAGACAATCCAAACACCCGAGTTGTTTATCGATATGTCAGCCATTTAACCAAAGACACCCTAGCCCTGGTTCTTGCTGGTGGTCGTGGTGCCAGGCTTTATGAATTGACGAACTTCAGAGCAAAGCCTGCTGTTCACTTTGGTGGAAAATACCGCATTATAGATTTCCCATTGTCAAATTGCGTTAACTCTGGCATTCGCCGTATCGGGGTCTTGACCCAATATAAAGCGCATTCGTTAATCCGGCATTTGGTGCGTGGCTGGAGTCATTTTAAAAGAGAACTTGGGGAATATGTGGAAATATTGCCCGCCTCCCAACAATCATCGGAGGAGTGGTATCAAGGGACAGCCGATGCGGTCTATCAAAACCTCGATATCATACGTACGACAAAACCTAAATTCGTCTTGATCCTCTCCGGTGATCATATCTATAAAATGGACTATCGTTCGATGTTGCTGGATCATGTTGAAAGTGGTGCCGATGTGACGATCTCATGTCTAGAGGTGCCAATTGCAGAGGCCGCGGGAGCATTTGGTGTGATGACTATTGATAGAAATAACCGTGTGTTGCGGTTTGATGAAAAGCCTGAAAATCCTGCGCCCCTCTCTGAAAGGCCCGATACGACTCTCGCCTCCATGGGCAACTATATCTTCAATGCTGAGACTCTCTTAGCCCTCTTGGATGCCGACGGGAAACGCCCTGATTCTGACCATGATTTCGGCAAAGACATTATCCCGAGAATACTCGCCGATCATAAAGTCTATGCCCACTCTTTTCGAGACCCAGAAACAGGCGCGCAGGCTTACTGGCGAGATGTTGGCTCCCTGGATGCGTTCTGGGAAGCCAATATGGAATTGATTTCACCGAAACCGGAGTTAAATCTTTACGATCCGAGTTGGCCAATCTGGACCTATCAAAGGCAACTGCCTCCGGCAAAATTTGTCTTCGATGATGAAGGCCGTCGGGGAATGGCGGTCGATTCCGCTGTTTCGGGGGGGTGCATTATCTCCGGCTCACACATTAAAAAGTCCCTTCTTTTTTCAAATGTCAGGTTGCACTCCTATTCAAGCCTTGAGGGAACAATCGTCTTGCCAGGGGTTGTTGTCAACCGACATTGTCAAATCAAGCATGCCATCATCGATCGCAGTTGTGAGATTCCGGAAGGAATGGTTATCGGATACGATATTGATCATGACAAAGCCAAGGGTTTTAGAGTCTCGCCAAAAGGGGTCGTGCTGGTGACTCGTGGCATGCTCGAGTAAATTAGGTTTTGGCAATTCCTGAAAAACAATGAGTTTTCATTGGAGAATATGTTGACCGCAGTGCACGCCGAGCGATCCGCATCCTTGGTATCATCGGCATCCATACTGTAAAACCACGAAGCATCAGCGTTGTTGCGAGCGCGGCCTCCATTGGAATCGCCATTGACTTGAGCATCGTGACAGAGGTCAACTCGAAAGTCCCCAAACCTAATGGTATTGGACCGATTGTTGCCACAATTGCGGCCATAACAAAACTAGGGAATACTACGAAAAAGGATGCGTAAACCCCCAACACAAGCAACATGACTCAAAAGTTGCTGCACCCAGAATGAAAACTTTACCATGCATTAAGATGGTCATCACAACCAATCTGGGCCTGCTTAACATATCAAAAGGAGCCTCTTCAATGTCCTGAATAAGTGCCTCCAAGCTGAGGATGCGCAACAAACAATTCGGCAGTCTGGAGACTTCCAAGGTTTTTAACCACATTGCGCCAAGGGGAATGCCGATTGCGAAAGGGAAAAAATCGCTACGATTGAGGCGATCCAAACATGGAGAACATGGTGAAACCAGATAGATAGTACTGTCACCAAAGCAAAAATGAGAACGCTGTATAATATGAAACAAGGCTCAAATGCAAGGTTGCCATGCAAATGTGGTTTGGTACGTCCAGTCGTTTCTAGGCAGCAACAAAGAATGCCGCTCCGCTCATTCCCGCAC
>JAFDBS010000164.1 GCA_019313185.1 Deltaproteobacteria bacterium
CGTTGGATTTGTTTCGTTCTGCTCTCGGCTTCAATAAATACCCGTTTGACAATTGGGTTGTTGCTTTTGATTTCAAGGTCCAGACGTTTTATGCACGTCTCGATATCTAGCGCCGACAATCGGTCAGCAAAATCGACGCTGAGGTTGACGAGAATATATTCTGGCCCCATGTGCAGTGTTAAAACCTCGTTGACATGCTCAATCTCCGGAGTCGCTTCGAGCAACGAACGGATTGCATTGACCGCCCGGGGATCAGCGCTTTCACCGATCAGCAGGCCCTTGGTTTCATATGCAAGCCAGATGGCTGTCCCACCCAGAATAAATCCAATCAGAATCGATGCCGCACCATCAAAAAAAAGGTTTCCTGTCAAATGGGTCAGGAGGACGCCGAAAAAAGCAACCAACAAGCCAAGCATGGCTGCCGAGTCCTCAAAGAGGACAACGAACAGCGTTGGGTCCTTTCCCTTGCAAACCGCTTCGAAATATCCCCATTTCCCTTTTGCCCGAGTAAACTCGGTGAGCGCAAAGTACAATGCGGCGCCTTCAAAAAGCAGCGCTAACAACAACACAACGTAGTTAACCAATGGGTTTTTTATCGGACTTGGAAAGACCAATTGGTGGATGCCTTCGTAGATGGACACGCCCGACCCGACCGCAAAGATCAAAATCGCCACGACAAAGCTCCAGAAGTAAACCTCTTTGCCGTAACCAAACGGAAACTTTGCGTCGGCTTTTTTTTGGGCTTTCCTAAGGCCGATCAGCAAAAGGATCTGGTTGCCGGTATCGACCAGAGAGTGCACGCCCTCGGCGAGCATGGCTGAACTTCCGGTCACAGCTGCAGCGGCGAACTTGGTCAGAGCCACCAGGGTGTTGCCGACCAATGCTGCCAGAATGACTTTTTTGGATGAAGCGCTCATTATTATGCAGGGTACTTTAAACCTAAAAAAAGTAAAGGACTCCTTCCGCTTTCTTCCCATCATCATCGACCAAGACCTCATATGCAGATGACATAAAGCGAAGGATCTGCAACAATGCTGAGGATGACTGCCAACCCAACCTGCGAACATAATTCTGTTGATTGGTGTCCCTTGCCCAGTCAACTAGATGATCCCCTGGGGGGAAATCAGCTGTCCAGACAGCAAGCACGCATCTGGGGACTGGTCTTGGAAGCGCGGAAAATCCCTTTTCAAACGATCCGGAAAGGGTTCGGATGGCAGATTTCGGTCCCAACAGAATGGACGGCTCTGGCATCAAAAGAACTGAGATTATATCAACTGGAAAACAACAATTGGCCACCCTCGCCGCTGCCTCCAACGGAATTAATCGACAATCGCTTCTCAACCCTCTGCGTGCTGATTGCCATCGGACTCTTTCACAACCTCACCCTGCAGGACATTCACGTCTTCGGCCATAACTCTGTCGCATGGACGGAAATCGGACGTTTGCAGGTCGGTAAAGTCATGATCGGGGAATGGTGGCGTGTGGTCACCGCATTGACTCTGCACGCCGACGGGCTTCACCTGATGGGGAATCTGATGATTGGAGGGTTTTTCATCTCCCGGCTTTGTCGGGTGCTCGGTGCAGGACTCGGCTGGTTGCTTTTACTGCTTTCAGGGATTGCCGGGAATGTCATGAATGTTTTGCTGCAGGCTCCGGATCACATATCGGTTGGTGCTTCCACAGCTATTTTCGGAGCGGTGGGAATGCTTGGCGCGATGAGTATGGTTCGCTACCGCCACGCCCAACGCCTGCACAAGCGGTGGCTGATTCCGCTTGCCGGTGCCATTGGATTGCTTGCCATGCTTGGCGTTGGCGGTGAAAACACAGATCTCGGTGCACATCTGTGGGGATTTCTTGCCGGGGTCCTGATTGGTTTTGTCACTGAATTTTTCCTGAACGCGTTTGGCCGACCAGGACCGGCAGGCAACGCATTACTCGCATGCATTGCTGTTTTGACGGTGACAGGCGCCTGGATTTGGGCCATTGCCAGCTAAGGAAGACGTAAAAATCAACAAAAATTTATTTTTTTTAGAATATCTCTTGTCTTTGCCTGCTAGGCCATGATAGTGTTACGCCAGATTAGAAAGATTGTGCAGATTTGCGTTTGCCGGGCAGAGCAGGTTCATAGGGAATCCGTAAGGAAGTTACCACTCAGAGCTCATTTGTCTGGGTGGTTATTTTTTTGACCTGCAAACACAATTTGTACAAAGCAATGGTCCAAAGAAGGACACGAGGAGAAAGAAAAATGGCAGAAGGTACAGTGAAATGGTTTAACGATGCAAAGGGTTTTGGTTTTATCGAGCAGGACAATGGACCTGACGTCTTTGTCCACTTTTCCCAGATTCAAGGCGATGGGTTCAAGTCGCTCGCAGAGGGGGAGCGCGTGAGCTTCGATGTCAGTGAGGGTCAAAAAGGGCCTCAGGCATCGAACGTTCAGAAAATCTAATCACACTTAGATTGATCTTTTAAGAGCCCTGCAGAATCCTGCAGGGCTTTTTTTATCGGCCCTTGCTCGAGCGCACCTGACCACTGAACTGAAAATTTCTTTTGCCTGGTCTGTGAACTGCTGTTGTTCCTTTTCGTGATAACCAAACGATCAAAATCTTTGTTATTTCAAATGGGCATTGTGTCTTCGCCTTGATTGAGACGAAACGTCGCCAGATTTGCATCGGAACATCTCTTACGCCGCCCTTGCGCATAACGAAAACGGGCAAACACCGTTCCAAGCCGTTTTAACGGTGGCGAAACGAAGAAACCGTCTTGTGCCATTTGGCTCAGAAGGCCAGTCCGGTCATCCATGGCCATCTCCTTTACATTTCCTAACTTCACACTTGAAGCCTTGGCTGTTTCGCGTAGACTAAAAAACAGGATTGCCCAACTAAACGTTACGCAGGGATGCCAATGACCCGGAAAGCCCGCCCATTCAAGCTCGACAAAGCTCAGCTCCGTGCTCTGTATAAAACCAACCTGCCTCGCTATGAGCAAGCCTTGCAGGACTATCAGCAGTCCATTCGTCAACTGCTTGATCAACACGGCCTGGCCCCAACGATGAAGTATCGTGTCAAACGCTTTGAAACGTATTACGAGAAATTGCGCGACATAACACTCGGCAGCAGGGGCACTAGCCAGTCACTTTCTGATTTTCTTGGTCTCCGCATTATCTGCCCGTTTCTGGCAGATATCGAAACAATTGAGAGCATATTGACCAAGCATTATCCTGTTCTTGAGGTGGAGCGTAAAGTAACCCAGCATTCATTCAGAGAATTCGGCTATGATTCAGTCCACCTGCAGGTTGATTTGCCTTTAAACGAGGTTGCTAAGCCCATGCCAGGCACGTCGAAAGGCTGTGAAATCCAATTGCGCACAATTTTGCAGGATGCCTGGGCCGAGGTTGAACATGAACTTGTTTACAAATCTGACATTGTCATCCCCAACGAGTCAATCCGCCGCAAACTCGCTGCGTTGAACGCTACCCTGACTTTATCCGATCTGATATTTCAGGAAATTCGCGACTTTCAGGAAGAATTGCGGCGGCACGGTCGCAAACGTCGAGAGAGTCTGGACTGGCAAGTGCCGTCATCGGCGGGAGTGTCTAAAAAAACCATCTCTCCTTCACCCGAGTCGTTCAATTCATTAATCCTCGGCCCAGTGCCGAAAACACTGACAACTGAATTAGAAACACTGATGCTGCAGGCGCTGGACGCGCATAGCAATCAAAACTTCCAAATGGCTGTTAAGCTTTACAGCAAGCTGTTGACATTGAAGCTGGAGCCGAAGTTCAGGGCCCTGATCTACAATCATCGGGGTTTGGCTTTCTTCGCGCAGGGCCAAACTCGTCTGGCCTTCAAGGATTTCAGTAAAGCAATTCAATTTCAGCCGAACAATATCCGCAGCTATGTAAATCGCGGGCTGTGCGGGCGAGTCATGAAACAATTCGAGCAAGCCATTAAAGATTTTAACCATGTCCTGGACATGGACAACGAGCACGAAGAATGCATTTTTGGCCGTGCGCAATGTTATTTTGAGATGGGGCTCTATGATCAGGCCCTCGACGATTGCAAAAATCTTTTGCAGCGCCGACCTGAGGATCAGGCCGTACAACACCTGAGCAAGTTGATCTATCAGGCAATGATTGAACCGTAGGTGGCGGGTTTCTTCAGCACACTGCAGGAGGATCTATGAAATTCAACTGGCCATACTTGATTGGTTTCTTGGTTATTGTGACCATCTGTGCGTTCTACTATGTCTCAACGCGCCCATCCTGGTCGCCACCTCCTGAACCAGTGAGCACCATCCAACCGGAGAAACAACAAAAGCCAACACAGGTTGAGCATCCCATCGGCAAAATTGAGTCAACGCCGTCAACAGTTGCTGAGGAAACGACTTTACACAAGCCTTTGCCGGAGCTTGGACAGAGCGACACACTGATGACTGGCGTTCTTACGAAACTGTTTCAGAAACAAGACATTGATCGGTTTTTCATTATTGAGCATTTTGTCGAACGCTGCGTTATTCTGGTCGACAGTCTGACACGCTCCCAACTGCCCAAAACCCATCTTCCTGTTAAAAAAACCCCGGGGGCATTTTCCGTTATTGAGTCCTCTGGACAACTGTTCACAGACTCCAAAAATCACCTGCGCTACCAACCTCTGATTGCATCCTTTGAGGCCTTAAGTCAACAAGACGTTATTGCCGTGTATGCCCGCCTCTATCCGCTGTTCCAGAAAGCCTACAACCAGTTAGGTTATCCTGACGCCTATTTCAACGATCGTGTAGTTGAGGTGATCGATCATCTTCTAGCTACCCCTGAGGTCAACGAGCCTATTGAACTGGTTCGCCCTAAATACTATTACCAGTTTGCGGACCCTCAACTTGAGGCACTTTCTTCCGGTCAAAAAGTTTTACTGCGGATCGGACCTGAGAACGCCTCCCGTTTGAAAGCAATCTTGACCGGATATCGGCAGGCGTTGACAGCCCAAAACCTTCCATAAACATAAGGCTCAAAAGTCGAAAAACGATGAAAGGCCCGGCAGGTTTTGCCCGGGCCTCATTAACTTTAAACTTTACCCTTCTCACGGGTCATCCCGGCAACTGAGGATACCGGGTCAGTTCGACATACATCAATTGGCTTGGCGTTTCGTCGATAGGCGTAACCTCCTTGGCCAGGGTTGATGTTCAAGCAGCACTGCTTAGTGATATATTACCATTTTTTTTGTTGCATGCAGAATATTTTTGCCAAGCTGCGAAGATTTCTGCAAAAGCACCCTCCAAATATTGATCGGTGCTCGACTTCCCAACATTGTATCCAAGCACCTTCCGCCTTCTGCAAGGCCATTGAGACTGATGGTTGCACCGCAGCAAAACCCTGTTGGCAATAAGCAGAGCGGCCACTTCAATCGGAAGAAGACAATCAACCACCTTGATTCCCTTAAAAAAGCGATTGCGTAATGGTTGTTGAGTGCCGAGTTAACTTTCCGGAACCTGGGACGGCCGCAATGGGAAGATTCTGGGTGCGCCAGCATTTGGGCTGTAACCAATTTCGACATCAACTTCGAACACCTTCTTGATCTTTTCCGAGGTAAAAACGTCTGCCGGCTTTCCCAACGCGGCGATTTGGCCATTATCAGAAAACAGTAAAATCCTGTGAGAAATCTCGGCGGCTAAATCAAGATCATGGGAAACCTGAACGATAGTCGTTTGACTTTTCCGGTTCAGTTCGACCAAAAGATCGCTTATGGTCAGCCGGTGAATCAGGTCGAGATGGCTTGTCGCTTCATCGAGCAGAAGAACGGGAGTGTCTTGAGCCAGGGCACGCGCCAGCATCACCCGCTGCAATTCACCACCGCTCAGGTCGGTCGCCGGGCGGTTGGAGAGATGTGTTACATCAGTGATTGCCATCACGAGATCAACTCTGTTGAGATCCTTTGCTGTGAAATCGCCGAGCAAAGGCCGGTACGGAAAACGTCCCATCATGACCAACTCTTTAACACTGTAGGCAAAATTCACCTCGTGTGACTGGGCCACCACAGCTGCCATTTTAGCCATGGCCCGTCTTGAGTAACTGCTCGCCGACTTCCCATGCCAACGCACTGTCCCCATTGTTGGTGTCAAGATGCCACGCAGCAATTTCAAAAATGTTGACTTGCCGCACCCATTTGGTCCGACCAAGGAGAGAATCTCACCGGCATGAATCGTCAGGTCGAGTCCTTCAAAAACCGGCCCAGACAGATAGGAAAAATGAAGCTGCTCAACCTGGATCATGACTAACTCCGGTTCAACCTCAACAGGTAAAGGAAAAACGGCGCACCCAGAAGCGCCGTCACCACTCCCACAGGAATTTCCGCCGGGGCATAAAGCTGTCTTGAGAGCGCATCGGCGAACATGAGAAAGGCTGCACCAGCCAAAGCCGAAGCCGGCAACAGCCGACGGTGTGCAGGACCAAACAACAGTCTGATGATATGAGGGACAGTCAGGCCTACAAAGCCGATCAGGCCGGCCACAGAAACCACAGATGCAGTCATGATACCTGCCGCAGCAAATATCGTTAGCCGCGCCCGGCCGATTGACAAGCCCAGGTCCGCTGCGGTCTCTTCCCCTTGGGTAAACAGGTCAAGGCTTCGGGATTCAGCCCAAAGCACCAAAAAAGCAATCACTGCGAATGGGGTTATCCAGGAGAGTAACCGGAACTCAGCCATCGACAGGTTTCCGGTCAACCAAAAAATGGCCGCACGCGTTTGATCGATGGGAGATAGCCAGAGCAGAAACAACAGCAGTGCACTGGCCAAACTGCCAACGATCACACCGCTCAGGATCAATGTATGCGATGAACCTCGATGTGCCTGCGCCACCCAATAAACCAACGCCAAGGCAGCCAACGCTCCCAAAAATGCCGCGCCGGGAAGGAAAAGCGCCGCAGAGAAGCCGAGCCAAATGGCCGTCACCGCACCCAGCGCGGCACCGCCGGACACACCCAATATATAAGGGTCAGCCAAAGGATTGCGCAAGACAGCCTGAAAGGCAGCCCCGGCAACGCTCAGAGACGCTCCGACTAGCCCTGCCAAAAGCGTTCGCGGCAACCTGATTTTGTAGACAACCGCGAACTGGGTAGGATCGTCGCTCTGGCCAATGAACACACCAATCAGATCGGCAAAGCTCATCGTGAGAGGGCCAACTGACAGGGAGTAAACAAAGGCTATCCCCAAAATACCAGTCAACAAAGGCAGCCAGAAAATCGTGCGTGTTGATCTGGCTAATTCAGACATCGGCCATCTACCAACTCAGGGGAAACACCGTGTAACGCCTTCGCCAAGGCTTTCAGGCCGGCAACCAAACGCGGACCAGGACGCTGAATCCAGTCAGCGTCAATGGTCACCAGGCGGTTATTTTTGACAGCCTTCAACTCCGGCCATTGCCGATAAAAGGCAGATGGGTCGACTTGACCGGGGTGTGGGGAGACCAGAATCACTTCGGGATCAGCGGCCAGCACCGATTCGATTCCCCACGTCGGGTAGCGATTGATCCCTTCCGGAACGACATTGTCGCCGCCGGCAATTCCGACCATATCATCTAGCAAAGTGTTCCCTCCGGCAACAACCAGGGGTTTCGACATTACGGTGCAGAGCACGCTGACGCGCGGCCTGTCGCTCGTTAAATTGCGAACACATTCCGCGGTTTCATCCAATGTTGCAGCCAGTGCCTCAGCCTTAGGCTGTTTCTCAAGCAAACGGCCGAGGCTTCGGATCAGGCCTGCTGTGTCACTGACGCTCCGCGGATAGACAATGTAGACGGAGATCCCTAGGCCTTCCAGCCGGCTAAGCAGCTCAGGACTTGAGGCGTCGGCCGCCATAACCACCAAATCCGGGTTTAGGGTCGCCAAAATCTCGAGGTTCGGATTCGCATATTCTCCAATTTTCGGCTTGAATTTGGCCGGATCCGGGTAATTGCAGTAGCTTGTGACACCCACAATCTGGTCTTCGACTTCGAGAGCAAAGAGTATTTCTGTCATCGCCGGGACCAAGGAGACAATTCGTTGCGGAGTTGACTCCCCGCCAACTGTGCGGCCTAGAGCATCGACAACTTGCTCTGCACAGACAGAAGGACCCATGAGGATGCCCATCATGGCCAAAAAAACAATATGAATGCAGATATTTTTTTTTCGATGTGGCATAAGGTCAGACGTTTGCTTGTTATTTAAAAAATGACCGCTCCGGTCTTTAGTGGTCATAAACCTGTTTCTGTGCCGTCAAAACTTGAAATTGATGCCAGCCACAACGTTCGCCTTTGGGGATGGATAAAAACTTTCTTCTCCCAAGAAGTTAATAACGCCGTATTCAGAATATTCTTCGTTGAGAATATTGTTCACCGCAACATATGCCGAACCGTTTCTCATTATGTAGGTCAGCTTTCCGTCCAGTCGAAAATAGTCTTCCAGTTTACTGTAACTGTTATCAAAGTCTGAAATAAACCGCCTGTCTCCAACATACACACCGTTGATCCCAAATTGGAGATTGTGAAACACCCCGGTTAATAACCCGATTGACGCCTGATTCTTGGGAACGTTTGGCAGTTCGTTGCCGTCATAGCGCCCGCCATCAATGTCCGTATCCCTGTAGGTATAACTACCATGGATGAGAAACTCCTTGATGTATTGTTGAAACGAGAATTCAATCCCTTGTCGAATTGTATCTCCATCAAGGTTGACGTTCGCTCCGAACATATCAAAAGCAGGGTCATAGAAAATTTCATCCATCGTCTTGATGTAATAAAGATTCAAATTCAGGGAAAGGTCTGGGCCCAAGTGCAAGCGCATTCCAGCCTCGATGTCGTGAGAAGTCTGAGCGTCCAAATCATCGATGATTGAATTTGTTACAAAATTAAACGACTCGTCCAGCACTGGAAAACGAAAACTTTTCGAATAACTGACATAGGCAGAGGAGTTGTCTGCAAACTGGTAAGAGGTCCCAATCGTATAAAGTTCCTCGTCAAGAGTGTTAGACGACGACGTGTTCGCAGTTTTGGCTTTGTAGCGAAACTTTGCCCGGTCTGCTCTGATGCCTGCAGAGAAGCTCAAAGCCTCTGTGAGGGGCATGTCTGCATGCACATAATAGCCATAATCCGATTTTTGGAGTTCGTAAGATGCCGTATTGGGGAAACCAAAAAAAATTGATGAATTTAAGATGTCCTCCTCGTTCTTCTCGTAGTCAAACCCGAAAAGAACATTGGTTTCGTGGCCTAATAAATCAGTGTTTAAAACCAGTTGAGGGGACAAGCCCAATGTGTCAATCTCTGTATTTCCAGTATATTCTCCAACATCGAAGAAGGAAAAAAAATCTACATTCCTCTCCCTCTTGGATAGAGTCAAATCAAGAAAGCTGTTGTCAGTGAAAAAAAACTGGAATCCGCTTTCAATATACTTATCCCTGGTATCAGAAAAATCATCGGGATTGAGACTACTGGTTCTGGATATTCCGCTGTCCAGCTCACTCTTGGTGAGGGCTCCTGGAAGGCTTGTGTCATCTTCATGGTAACCGCCGTTTAATTTAAGAAACAGTCGGTCCGAAACATCATAGGACAGATTCAACCCAGCATCTTTAGAGGTCGTATCACTGTTATCCCGATAACCGTCAGACGTTCTGTAATTGGCACTGCCCGCGAAACTCAAATTAGAATATGTCCCCCCGACGAACGCATCGCCAAGGTAGGTTTCGTAGCTTCCCGCTGCCGTATGACCGGAAACATTCAACTTTCCGAAACCGGTTTTGGTAATGATATTGATAACCCCTCCAGAAGCATTGTCGCCATAAAGAACACCACCTCTTCCCCCACGAATGACCTCTATCCTGGCCACACGCTCTTTCGGAATCAGACCCCAGTCCACACCACTTAAGTCGGCCTGATTGATACGCCGACCATCGACAAGAACCAAGGTATTCAATGAAGCCGTTTCGCCAAAGCCCCTGAGGTCAACTGTATATGATCTGCCATTACCGGTGATGTCATTGACCAGGACACCGGGAACATTACGCAACAGTTCCGGTACGGTTTGAGCAGTGGATTGGCGAATGTCTTCTTCAGAAAGGACAGTTACGGAAGCAGGAACTTTGGCGATATCCTCTTCAACCCGGCTTGCCGTGACGACAACGTCACCCAGCGTACTCACTGGTTCAAGCGAAGCTGCTCTCAAGTTCTCATATCCGGTTAGCAGGGCGAATGTCATGCCGAAACATCCAAACAGTAATTTCCTCATTCATGGTCTCCTGTTCTTTTGTTCCTCTCAAGAAAGGGATCATGCGTAACCAACCGAATAAAATTAAAAGCCCGCGCACAGTCATCGTCTGTGCGCGGGCTTCCCGTTTTTGAAGTCCCGCATGCATCCACACTCCTGTTCCCGAGGAGTTGACGTGGTGGTTCCACCGGCAGGTCTTCTGGCTCGCGATTCAACCTCAGAGCCGCCTTCCCGGTCATGCGACCAGTGGCAAACTAGCCCTTCGTCATCGCTTACAGCGGCGGGTCCACGGGGGCTTTGCACCCCACTTCCCTATTAAGCCTTGCGGCGCCAGGTGGTTTACCTTGAATTGTTTTGACTCGCCACTTATAGAACAATCTGGTCGCTGAGTAAAGGGCAGAAATGGCAGGTTGGTCAATCGCCCATCAGCTTTGCAAACATCTCGGTAAGACTGGCATTCTCCCCTTCCTCCTCGAGATAGAATCCGGAACGCGCTTCGAGCTTGCGAAACGTCTCTGGAATCTCCTGCAGAAAGCGACTCACCACGCGGGGCTCGACCTTTCCATACTTCATACGGCCCTCAGCATGCAACAGGGTGAGTTTTTCTCGGGCCCGGGTCATGCCGACGTAACAAAGTCTTCGCTCCTCGTCAATATCGAGGCGTTCACTGACCGATTTCTTGTGGGGCAAAAAACCCTCTTCGAATCCGGGCATGAAGACTTGAGGGAATTCAAGCCCCTTGCTCGAATGCAGGCTCATCAGAACCACTGCATCTTGCGCCAGTTTCTTTTCCTTGCTGTCGGTCCCCGGCTGGTCGCGGTCGAGCAGGGCAACTTTCTCCAAAAACCCAAGAAGCGTCGGCTTTGCCTCACGTTGTGCATAGCTTGCGATGGCATTGACGATCTCCTGGATGTTCTCGATCCGTCGCTCGATTTTTTCTCGTGTGTCCGGCTCCCGGCGCAATTCGTCCTCGAGTCCTATCGCGGCAAACAGGTCCTGCGCCGTGCGGCTCAAATGCCCACCATTGCGAAACCAACGTTTGTGATCGGTGATCAATGTTACAAACCGCTCAATGGAATCGGCAGCCTTGGCAGAGAGTCCCTCAAAGGTACGGGCACGTTGCAGGATTTTCCAGAGCGGCTCACCGGTTTTGACCGAGTCGCGGATCAACAGATCGGCGGTCGTCCGGCCGATTCCGCGACGTGGGTAATTGAGAATGCGCAGCAGGTTGACCTCGTCAAAGGGGTTGACAATAAAACGTAAATAGGCGATGGCATCCTTGACCTCTTTGCGGTCGAAGAACTGTTGCCCGCCGATTAGAACATAGGGAATCCCGGCAAGCCGCAGCTCTTGTTCGAACACCAAGGTCTGGGCATTGGTGCGCATCAGGATGGCGTGGTCTTTATAGGCCATTCGCCGTTCGCCAACGTTGTGATTGATCCGTTCGATCACCGCCCTGGCTTCATCCTCGGCATCGACGCACTTGACCACGCCGACCTTGTCGCCCGCGCCCTCCGCAGTCCACAGCGATTTGTCCTTGCGTCGTCCATTTTGCTTAATCACTGCGTTGGCCGCACTGAGGATGTTGCCGGTCGAGCGGTAGTTCTGTTCCAGTTTGATCGTCCGGCTATCAGGAAAATGGCCCTCGAAATCGAGGATATTCCGCGGGTCGGCTCCCCGCCAGCCGTAAATCGATTGGTCGTCATCGCCGACAACGCAAAGGTTGCGCCATTTGCCGGCCAAACACTTCACCAGCTCAAACTGCGCGGGGTTGGTGTCCTGGTACTCGTCAACCATGATATACCGAAACCGATCCTGGTATTTTGCCAATATGTCCGGAAACGATCGGAACAGGCGAGTGGTCAACATGATCAGATCATCAAAATCGACCGCGTTGTAACTTTTCAGGCTTTTCTGATACTCGGGGTAAACCTTGAGGCTCATTTCCCCTATTCGGTCATCCCGCATGAACGGTCCAAATTTGTCCGGCGACACCAGGCGGTTCTTGGCGTCAGAGATCTTCCAGAGGATGAGGTCCGGGGAAAGCCCATGCTCGGGGTCGATATGATTCATCAGATCCTTGATGAGCCGCTGTTGATCGGAGGCGCCATAAATGCTGAAGTTTCGCTTGTAACCGAGATGTTCTATGTCCGTTCGTAATATCCTGACGCAGAGTGCGTGAAAGGTGGTAATCCAAGCTTTTTCAGCTCGTTCTAAGCCGATCAGCATGCCAGCACGTTCCCGCATCTCCTTGGCCGCCTTGTTTGTAAAGGTGACGGCTAGAATGTTCTCGGGGGCAACTTGCCTTGCTTCGATCAAGTAGGCAATTCGCTGGGTGATGACCTTGGTCTTGCCAGAGCCGGCACCGGCCAGCAGAAGCAGGGGCCCTGCATCATGAAGAACGGCTAGATTTTGTTGCGGGTTCAAGCCAGCAATGGTTATGACTTTGCTCATCTCGTCTTTTGTCATGGTGATGGGAAAAAGATGAATCAGGGCATCAAGCCAGCATGCATTGATTGACCCATTTTTAAGCGGCTTGGAAAGGTAACAGATTCTTGCATGAAAGAAAAGTCAGAATGGCAGCACGGCGCATCTCGTTGTTCTGTCCGGGACAGACTCCTCCGGGTCGGCGTCACACTTCAGTCAATCGCCCAAATGGTTTCGCACAAACCGCCGGCCAACATAGAGGCCGAAGGACCCACCGACAACACCCAGCAAATAGGCGGTCATAAATCCAACAAAGCTGCCCAGCCACCAGCCAAGGCAAACACCACCGGCCATCGGGATCAGCGTGACAAGATAGCGGATCATTCTCTCTTTTGCTTGTTCGTTGGGGCAGCCAAATGAGCGGGCATGACGGCACCCTGGGGACTCACATAACGGACTTCACACTC
>JAFDBS010000165.1 GCA_019313185.1 Deltaproteobacteria bacterium
ACGCTGATGCCGTGAGAACTTTTGAAGACCTAATCAAAAGTTTCACGATATCTCCCGGTGGTTGATTGAGGCATCAGCAGTTGGCTATATGCGCCAAACCGCTCTCGTGATATCAAAGGATTCCCGCCCCAAACATCATTGATGTTTGGGGCGTCGACATCAAAAGATGCCATCTCCTCCATTCGCCTAAGTATTTCCCCTGGCCATCGTCAAACCCTTACTGAACAAACCTCAGCTGGCGCACGTAAATGAAAAGTAATCCTTAACAAGCAACCATTCACGGTTTATTACAGAATGATCACTCACTCTGGATATACCTATGTCACGACCCGATAAACGTGCAGACGTTATGAAAGCCGCCCTCGAGATAATCGCAGAGAGAGGATTTCATGACTCTCCTACATCACTGATAGCCGAGCGTGCACAGGTCGGAATGGGGACGATCTATCGGTATTTTAAGAGCAAAGATGAATTGATCCACACGATTTTCAGGGAACGGATCGCTATCGCCAAAGAAAATATACTGCTAAATTATGACCGATCGCAAAGCTTACAAGACCGGTTTCTTTTTTTGAGCAAAAATTTGTTTGATTACATGCTTGAGAACCCGCTGGATTTTAGATTCTATGAGCAATACAGCAACTCTCCCTTTGGAGTGCAGACCCAATTAGAAAATGCTGCATCTTTTGAGCAAGGGATAACGCCTGGCGACTATCCGTTCATGACTGTTTTTAGAGAGGGTCAAAACCAGGGAGCCATCAAGGCGATGAGTTTGCCGCTGTTGGTCGCCTTAACGCTGAGCCCGATCTTTAATTTAATCGGTCAAGCGCTTAACGGTGCCTACCAGCCAAAGCCATCGGAGTGTGACGCGTTTTTTTTAGCGTGTTGGGATGCTATAAAGGCATAGTTTTTTGCTAAAGAAAGGAGTGATTGCTCACTCATTTCGGTCAGGTTTTATTCTGCTTTGGGCAACTTTCCCGATAAAGCCCCAAAGCTCTGCCAGGCAAGCTTGTTACCGAGTAAGCTCAAGCGCTGGGGAAAGGAAACAAAGATGAGAGGAACCGAACATGCGCCCAGAGGGCAAAAGATTCTGGTCGTTGATGATCAGCATGATCTCCTCAATCTCCTGCAAATCTGCCTTTCGAAAGATCATAATGTCGTTGAGGTTGCAGCCGATGGTTTGGATGCTTTGCAAAAATTGTCCTCGAATTCATACGATCTGATTTTGACTGACATTGACATGCCAAATATGGACGGAAACGAACTTTGCAATTTTATTCGAAAAGCTTGTCTTCAACCTGAGGTGCCAGTCGTCGCCATTACAGCCGAACCATGGCTTGCAACAGCAGAATTTAATTTGGTTGTCAACAAACCGTTTCGCATTGTTGAAATCAGACAGGTGGTCGAAGATCTATTGGGGCGCAGTGGATCTGTGGCTTCAATTAAATGGTGACCAGATTCATCCGGCAAAGGGTACATTGACCGTTGATGAACAACAGCTTCTGGCTTGGGAACTTTCTCACAGATTAGACTCCACCGGCACCCTCCAAATCCTGAGGGCTGCCGAATCTCAGACTGCCTCCCAAATTTCGCAAAGGCACTGTCAAGCTTGCCATGTCCCATATTTGCTGAGTTTGCGACGCATTGGAACCTTCCCCTTACGATGAAGTCCGACAAAGTTGACCTGGTGAGCAAGGAACATGGCACAGGCCGTCTCTTGTTATGGATTCAAATGTTCCAGGTCTTTAATTTTGCCCAGTCAAAGCAGACATTCAAAACCGGCCATCCGATTCATTTAGCCTGTCTCAATTGAAAAGGCTGACTTGTTCGAGATCACCGATTCTGGTGCTGATGCCAGTCGGCGAGGAACTTGTCGAGACCAACATCCGTCAAGGGGTGTTGAGCAAGCTGTAGCATGACGGAATATGGTATAGTGCAGATGTCTGCGCCCATCAACCCGGCCTCAAGAACGTGCTGTGGGCTCCTGACCGAGGCCACGATGATCTCTGTAGTAAACCCGTAATTGTCGAAAATGGTACGAATCTGATCGACACCATCCATGCCGTTATGACCAATATCATCAAGCCGACCAACAAAAGGGGACACATAGGTGGCTCCTGCTTTAGCCGCGAGAAGCGCTTGAACAGCCGAAAAAACCAGCGTGACGTTCGTCTTGATGCCAAGCGTGCTCAGCCGTTTAGTGGCTTTGAGGCCTTCGGGAATCAATGGGACCTTGATGACTATTTTCTCCGGATCGAACTTAACCAGCTGTTCCGCCTCGCGCAACATGCCTTCGGCATCGGTCGCAACCACTTCCGCTGACACCGGACCGTCCACCAAACCAACGATTTCGGTCAACACTTCGTTGAAATCTCGACCAGACTTGGCAACCAAGGACGGATTTGTTGTGACTCCATCAACCAGACCGAGTTCTCCGGCGGCACGGATTTCATTGACATCTGCGGTATCTATAAAAAATTTCATGAGCGCGTCTCCTTATCTTTTGCAACCTGAGCAATGTATTGATCACGACAATCTTCTGAGCAGAAGAACTGTTGAATACCTCTTATCGAGCAACTGAACGAATCGGATCGAGAGACAAAGGTACCACAATAGGGATCTTGGAGCATATCCTCCCCCTTGGCGGTCTTCTCGGGTGGCTGGATGTCAGGGCGTTTCAGGAACTGCTTGATACTTTGCACCAATGTGTAGATCAGGAACGCAATAAGAAGTGCTATCAATAACCTGACAATCATTTGGCTACCACGTTTCTCGAATCGGCTTAAGCATTAGCACCTCTGGTAGCTCGGAAGCCAAGTCAGTCATGTTCCTCAGCAGACGAGGGTGCACAATCTGAGGAGCAATTTCTTGCATCGGCGCCATAACAAAAGCGCGTTCATGAAATCTCGGATGAGGGATCACCAAGTGTTCGTGATCCAGGACATGATCACCATACATCAGGATATCCATATCCAATGTGCGGGGGGCCCAGCGTTTCGGTCGAGTTCGGCCAAAGTCATCTTCAATAGCTAAACATGCCGCGAGAAGCTCTTGCGGCGCCAGGCTGGTAATTATCTGCAACACCGCATTGAGAAACAAAGGCGTATCGGCTGGACCGCCGACTGGAACGGTTTCATATACGCTGGAGGCCCTGACTAAGTCAACATCTGACGTGGCCAACAGAGCGTCCCGCCCACCGCGCATAAACGCCAAACGGTTTCCGAGATTGCTACCCAAACCGATAAAGACATTATCCATCTTTTTGGAGGTCTCCCCAGACTGCGATAGAATTTAAACATAGCGACCCATATGTCGTCAACATTCGCCTCTCCAGTCAGAGAAAAGCAGGTGTTCTTCATGTCATTTTCAGTAACGTTGTGCGTTTCTTGCCTGAACAGAACAGAATCTTTTTACCGGGAGGTTTTGCATCTGTCGATTCTCCGCCACCAACTGCAAAGGGGGATGCCTGAGATACTGATACTTAATCATGGAAGTGGGACTATCCTTTTTCGAGAGAAAGTCGCTTTGCAATCTCAACATCCAGCACTTTTTGCCCCGCTCGATCGTCATCCTTGGGGCCTTGGGTGTAGCATCGAATTTGAAGTAGCCGATCTCGAACATGTTCGACGTGAGTTCGCAAGACGGCAACAGCCTTTGCTTTATGAGTTGTCCGATGAGGAGTTCGGATGGGAGGAGCTTTGGGTGCATGATCCTGACGGGTACCTTATCATTCTTAGCCAAGGCCCATCTGAGACTGACCCCAGGGCAAAATAAGTTGATATAATTTGACCGAAACCATTTGCGCCAAGCCTCATGAGAACGCCACTTCAGATATTTTGTGGAAAGGTACTGCGGTCATGACACCCACGAGGGAGGGCATAGATAGTGCACGCCCAGCATGGCATGCGATGACATCTGAACAAGCCCTGAGGGCGATGCAAAGCAGTCGTTCGGGCCTGACAGATGACGATGCCGCAACTCGTATGGCCCAGTATGGCCCAAACAAATTACCGAGCAAACCACCCCCGGGAATTGTTTTGATTTTTCTGCACCAATTCCTCAGTCCGCTGATATACATTTTAATTGTCGCTGGCTTGGTTTCTTTGGCTCTTCGCGAATGGACGGATGCTGGCTTCATCTTTGCTGTAATTTTCCTCAACGCCAGCCTAGGGACATTTCAGGAATGGAAGGCAGAAAAAAGTGCAGCCTCTCTTCAGAGACTTCTTCGAATAGTTTGTCGTTGTCGCCGCAATGGACAACCAATTGACCTTGAGGCCGAGTCACTTGTCCCTGGCGACATCGTTATTCTCGAATCCGGAAACAGAGTTCCAGCCGATTTAAGGCTTTTCGAGAGCAATTCCCTCTTGATCGACGAATCGCTCTTAACCGGCGAATCTCAGGCTGTGGCAAAAGATCTGCCCCCTTTGCCACTTGAGACCCCTCTCAGTGATCGCAACAACCTTGCATTTGCAGGATCAACCGTAACCCTTGGCCGTGGATTGGGTTTGGTCGTAGCGACTGGAAAACAGACCGAGGTCGGCCAAATAGCCAGTGCTGTCGCCTCGACCATCAGCGCCAAACCGCCCTTGGTCATTCGAATGGAAAAGTTCGCACGTCAAGTCAGCTATCTGGTTCTGGGCTTTGTCTTGTTGCTGGCCGCAGTGGCAATTCTTGAGGGAATGCCATTTAAAGAAGTTTTTTTTATGGCCGTCGCTCTGGCGGTATCCGCCATTCCAGAAGGTTTGCCCGTCGCGATGACCGTTGCCCTGTCCATCGCGACCAGCCGGATGGCGCGAAGGAATGTTATCGTCCGTCGGCTCACAGCAGTTGAAGGCCTTGGCAGCTGTACATGTATTGCCAGTGATAAAACCGGGACCTTAACTGTGAACAGGCAAACCGTCAAAGCTCTTTGGGTGCCAAGTGGCGAGAATTACACTGTCAGCGGCGAGGGCTACGCTGGTGTTGGTGAAGTTCAAAAAGACGATGGTGCCAGCCTGAGCTTGGACGAAACACACCATTTGAAGCGGCTGGCAAAAGCCGGGATCCTTTGTAATGAAGCCTCTTTGAAATTAGCTCTCGGGGAGTGGGTGCACCACGGTGATGCCATCGATGTAGCCATCCTGGCGTTCGCCCACAAACTCGGACTCGACCCGGAAGAAGAAGTCCAGAAAAGCGTTATTCTTGGCGAAATCCCGTTCGAATCTGAACAACGATATGCCGCACGTTTTGTGCACAATCAACAAAGCTATTGCATCGTCAAAGGTGCGGTCGAGCAGGTGCTTGATTTCTGCTCAACAATGGATGGAAGCAACGGCCGTCGTGATTTAGATATTCTCGATGTCGAAGGAGAAGCCTTGCGATTGGCCAGTTCCGGTTATCGGGTTCTGGCAATTGCTGAAGGGAATTTACCAGAAACCTCCCAAAACTTTCACTTCGGGCCGGCGGCTATTCCTAAATTGACTTTGCTTGGCTTGGTTGCCTTTATCGACCCGTTGCGCCCAGAAGTGATTGAATCGTTGGATGTTTGCCGGAAAGCCGGTGTTCGGGTTGTCATGATCACTGGCGACCATCCTGCCACAGCACTTGGAATTGCTCGCGAGTTGAAGCTGGCCAGCGATGGTGAAGCCTTGATGACCGGCAAAGAATTCACAGCGATTGAACACAACCCAGAGGCGATCTTGAAACAGGTCTCTAAAACGACTGTCTTCGCCCGTGTCGCACCGTTGCAAAAGCTTTCCATCGTCAATGCCCTCAATCAGCTCGGGCATTTCACTGCAGTCACCGGTGACGGGGTCAACGATGCTCCGGCGTTGCGCAAAGCGCATATAGGGGTTGCCATGGGCACCGGTACAGATGTTGCCAAAGAAACAGCGTCAATCATCGTTGCCGACGATAACTTTGCATCCCTTGTCGCAGGAATTGAAGAAGGCCGTTTTGCCTATGACAACATCCGAAAGGTTGTTTATCTGTTGATTTCAACGGGGGGGGCAGAAATAGTTCTCTTCACGCTTGCCCTTTTGTTTGGGCTTCCTTTACCACTTGGCGCGGTTCAATTGCTATGGTTAAACTTGGTTACAAACGGCATTCAGGATATCGCCCTGGCGTTTGAGGGGGGCGAGCCTGGCGTGATGCACCGACCGCCAAGGCGACCGAATGAAGGAATTTTCAATCAGCTGATGATTTCCCAAACATTGGTTTCTGGAATTGTCATGGGAATTCTGGCGTTTTGCTGCTGGCATTTCTTATTGACAAGCGGCATGGGGGTGTCAGAAGCGCGCAATTCTGTGCTATTGTTAATGGTGTTGTTGGAAAATGTCCATGTTTTTAATTGCAGGTCGGAACGGATCTCGGCATTTAGGGTGCCGTTTCGAAAAAACCCTCTGCTTATTGGCGGTGTGCTAACTGCGCAAAGCATTCATATTTTGTCTATGCACTTGCCCTTTATGCAAACTGTTCTCGATATCCAGCCGGTTTCATGGGTAGAATGGTCCCGATTGCTTGTTTTGGCCGGTATTCTTCTGCTGGCTATGGAGCTTTTTAAACTCATGAAAAAAACCAGGAAGACCCTTTGATGAAACTTCATTGCGACAATCGCACACAAATGAACTCCGATGCGCGAAAGCCAATCCATCATGTCATCGATACCCTCGCTGAACACTACTTAAAAGGGAAAGTAAAAACTATCAAGCTTGCCATGACCACTTTGCTTGCTGGCGGGCATCTGTTGCTCGAAGACATCCCTGGCTTGGGGAAGACGACATTGGCCTTGGCTCTGGCTAACGCTTTGGGCCTATCTTTTGGGCGGATTCAATGCACGAGCGATTTGCTGCCTTCCGATATAACGGGACTATCGATTTATGATCGGAATCAAAACCAGTTTAATTTTGTGCCAGGGCCAATTTTCAACAACTTGGTCTTGGCCGATGAAATCAACCGAGCCATGCCCAAAACGCAGAGCGCCTTGCTTGAAGCTATGGAAGAACGGCGCGTAACCGTTGAAGGGAAAACCTACCCCCTTCCAGACCCTTTCATGGTGATCGCCACTCAAAACCCGATTGAACAAGTTGGGACCTACCCCCTTCCGGAATCACAACTTGACCGTTTTTTGATCACAACGGGGATTGGCTATCCTCCTGAAGAAATGGAAAAAGCCATTATCATGACCGGGAGCATTCGGGATGGCATTCGCGATATAGGTTCTCTTTTGAGTCGCGATCAATTACTCATAGCCAAAGAGGCATTGCAAAAAGAGGTGTACCTTTCAGAAAAAATTGTGGAGTATATTTACCGGATAGCAACAGCTACACGTAATCACAAACTTTTACTGGCCGGGGTTTCGACCCGTGGGGCGATCAGCCTAGCCGAGGCTGCCCGGGCGAAAGCCTTTCTCGCCAATCGTGACCACGTCATCCCGGAGGACGTGAAACACCTCCTCGGCCCAGTCTGTGCGCATCGCATCATCACGAAACCGGAACATGACACCCTAGATCGCAAGGAGGTCCTCCAATCGCTATTAGATACAATCCCCGTAACTTTAGCCTGAGCCTGACTCGTTCTGGCCTGATCTATATAGTGTTGACCTTGCTGATTGGCTTCGCAGCAGTCAACACAGGCAATAACCTTCTTTACCTCCTGGTCTCAGCCCTGCTTGGCTTCATGGCCGTATCTGGCGTGCTCGGCAAATGGAATCTTAGTGGAATCTCGGTAAATTGCCACCCCCCTGCGGAAGTCTATGACGGCTTGACGACACTGATGAAAGTCGAACTGTTTAATCGACGCCGTTGGCTGCCTGGAATCCTCTTGGAAGTGGGTTATTACGACCAGAAGGCCCTCTTTCCAATTGTCGATGCAAAAAGTTCTCAACAAAGGCTTTTGGAGATCACCTTCGAGGGTCGCGGCCAACACCCTGCACCAACACTTCGGTTATCGTCGCGATTTCCGATAAATTTTTTCATTCGGCACAAAACCCTCGAAACCGAAAAATTTATAACCGTTTTCCCTCGACCCCAATTATGCCCAATGGATCAGCTCCAAGATCCAAACATCCAATTCGGCAATTCCCTGTCCCTGCGCAAAGGTCAAGACGGAGATATTAACCGGATCAGCAACTACCGTGGCGGAGAACCCTTGAAACGGATTCACTGGAAGCTCAGCGCTCGCCAGGGGCAACTGAAAGTCAAAGAACTCTCAACCACGGCACACACACCGTTAATCCTGGAAATAAATCAACTCCCCGGCGCAAATCTCGAGCAAAAACTTCAACATGGCGCCTATCTGGTTACCCGGATGCTCAGATCTGGTCGTCCGGTAGGGTTGCAGAACGGGACCATGGTAATCCCGCCTGACACGGGCCTGCATCATAAACAACGCCTGTTGCACACTTTGGCACTATATGGTCAAGACTAAAACACTCCTCAATCAAATCTGTTACCTTGTGGCAGCAATCAGTATTGCACCTGTTTTGGGTTTTTTGGATTTTGCTTTCGTTCTGCTTGCGATGGGTGCAACTGTCCTCGGCGCCTGGTTTGATTATAAAGAGCTGCATCCGATTCCAGGCTGGGGAACGTCCTTGGTGGCCTTGGCTGTGATTGTCAATTACAGCCTTCAGTTTTCGCAGGAGGACATTGCGACCCCATTGGTCCATGTTTTGATCAGCTTGTTGGGCATCCGCATGGTCTCAACCAAAAAAGGCCGCGATTATCTGCAAATTTTTGTATTGGGCGTTTTTATCCTTGCAGGCTCATCTTTGCTCAGCTTGAATGTTGAATACATTATTTACTTGGTTCTCATGGTCTTCTCCATCACCGTTGGCCTTGTGCTCCTCTGTGTCTTCGAAACAGATTCAGGGCTTGCATTCTCTTCAAGTCAGCTCCTTAAACTATTACGGGTTGCCATTGTCTTACCCACTGGTTCTCTTGTGCTGATGGCACTGTTGTTTTTTATTCTCCCACGCACCAGTCACCCACTCTGGAATTTTTTGAACCCGACTAACAAAGCGACAAGTGGGTTGACCGAGGCTGTCAAACCTGGCGCTTTTGCAAAAATTTCAACGGGAAACCAACTTGCGTTTCGAGCTGAGTCTCCTGAACTTGCCCCGGAAGATCTCTATTGGAGAGCATTGGTTTTAAATCGCCCTGAAAGAGAGGAGTGGATACGTGTTACCCCTCCACCTGAGATTTCGCATGTTGTTGATAAATCTCCTTCACTACAATTGCAGATTTTCCCGACTTCTCGCAACGACAAGTATCTGATCACTCTTGATCGGACAACAGCCTTGCATGGTGTGCAACATAAAAAAAGCAGTGATCACGTATATGAAACCAGGCGGAAACAAAGCCAGCGGCATAGCTATCAAATCGACTCCAAGTTGGGCGCACCGTTAACTGTTATTGGACAAGTTGACCATGAATTCTATAAAGCTTTGCCGGAATTCACCTCCGTACGCGTTCAAAGCATTGCACAAAATATTTCTGTTTTACCGGACACTGACACAAAACTCGAGGCTTTGGCTGACTTCTTTCGTAAACAGTCTTTGCGATATGCAGAAACAGATTTACCGAGTGGTCCAAATGTGATCGAAGAATTTCTTTTTGAAAAACGCCAAGGCTATTGTGAATTCTTTGCTTCAGCATACGTTACTTTGGCCAGGCTGGCCGGAATTCCGGCGCGGCTGGTTGGGGGCTATTATGGTGGCGAATATAACCCGCTGGGAAGCTACTACTTAGTAACTGAAGACAAAGCCCATGTCTGGGCAGAGGTCTTAGACAACGAGAACCGCTGGCACCGAGTTGATCCAAGCCTTTGGGCCACCAATGCCGCTAGCACTTTGGGAGCAAGCCGGTTGAACCGGCTAAGTATGCTCCAAAAAATTACCGACAGCCTGAATTACTATTGGATACAAGCGATTGTCGTGTTTGACTTCAGTCGCCAGATCACTATGTTTCAAGAGTCTGTAAAAACAATTGGATCCTTATCGAAGCCAAGTGTCCCAACTGGCTATTTCTGGTGGAGCCTTGGTGGCGTGGGAACGTGTCTGCTTATTGTAATCAGCCGCCATCAGCGACGTTTGAGCCGAGAAGCAAAACTATTGCGAAAATTCCAAAAGCGTGTCGCTCGCCGTTATGGTTCCACGATACTCAACGAAACAACCGGCCTCTCCGAATTGGCTGAAAACGTCGACAGCCCTCACTGCCGTGAATTCGCCCGGATTTATCAACAGGCTGTATTTACCGATCGCGCCTTGCGCTCCACTGAATGGAAGATTTTGAACTCTTTGCTTAAGAAGGTTTAGCGGTTCTGGGCGGACGCCTTCTGCGGGAACGAGGTCTTCTTCTAGGCTGTTGGGTTTTTTGCGACGCATTCGCCTCTTTGCCGCTCTGCCTCTGTTGGTCAAGGGCCTGCTGCCAACACATGGCAAGCGTCATACTTTCACCATTGGCTTTGAGCCATGCACGGTAGAGTTCAAGAACCCTCGGCGTCATCGGATGCCTGAGCAATCTCCGTTCCCCCCGGCGACCCAGCCCCCTCGCCATGCGGTAACACCCCACCAAAAGCTCTTTCGCCTGATGTCTCAATCCATGAGAAATCCGATAATAACTACAGTAGGCGGTGAGCAGCAAACTGGCCATTTGCAAGACTTCACTTATTGGCAATTCTGCAGATACCGGGCAATTACGCCAAAATCGGTTGAGGAACAAGCTCGCTATGATTTCCGCCTCGTCAATTTGATCGTTTGCCAAAGCCTTTTGGTCCAAAATCTCCAGCAACGCAAAGGTCGCCTCGTCACTTTCATACCCTGCCATCATTGGGCCGATCAGCCCCATTGCCTGTGCCCGGCGTAAAACTGCACTGCCGACACCGTTCCGGAAAAGACCCAAGATTTCTTCTCTTATCCGCGCCGGTGCTGCATCAGCCATTAAAGGGGCTCGCGCGTAGATCGCCTCGCGCGCTTCCTCATCAAGCGAGAAACCGAGGCGAACATTAAACTCAAGAGCGCGCAACATTCGAACTGGATCTTCGGTGAAACGAAGCAAAGGGTCACCAATGACTCTCAGCCGGCGTGCTTTTAGGTCAGCTAAACCGCCAACGTGATCAATCACTTCAAAGTTGGCAATATTATAGAACAACGCATTGACCGTAAAATCTCTCCGGAAAGCATCTTCGCGAGGAGTCCCAAATAGGTTTTGCACAAAAAAAGCGTGCTCTCCACGGTCTTCGGGCAACTCCTCCGGGCCGGGCTGGCGGCGAAATGTCGCAACCTCAACAACTTGATTGTTGCCAAACCGGATGTGGGCGAGCCGAAAACGACGGCCGACCAGAAAACAATTGCGAAACAGTTTTTTGACCTCTTGCGGGGTTGCATTTGTTCCCACATCAAAGTCTTTCGGAGTGCGCCCAAGCAAAAGGTCTCTGACGCAACCTCCAACCAGATAAGCCTGATAGCCTTGACGGTGTAAACGATAAAGGACTTTCAAGGCCTGGGCGTCAATCTGTTTTCGCGAGATGCCGTGCTCGGACCGTGGTAATATTACCGGCTCGGCATCGTCCTTGATGTTATGGTTAGGTTCTGGCATGATATCGGCGGCTATAAGCTGGACATGGATTGACAGTTATCAATTAGCTTGTATAGCAGATTCTTCGACCAGTGGGAAGTAGCCGTTACGGGTTGTCCGATATCGAGCTGTTTATGCCATAAACGAAACCTTTTGCTGGTGATTAAAAGTGAATGCACTGACGCCGAACTTGTTGGTTCTGCTCGGCCCTACGGCTTCCGGGAAAACCCGCTTAGCTGTTGATGCTGCTCGAAACCTGAATGGAGAGATACTTTCTGCAGACTCCCGCCAAGTCTACCGAGGACTTGATATAGGCAGCGGTAAAGACTTAGCAGAGTATGGATCGGTGCCATATCATCTGATCGATATTGCCGAGCCAGGGGACAACTTCAACCTTTTTACATTTCTTCAAGCCTTTACAACGGCTTACGAAGGTATCCGCCAACGGAACCGCCTGCCGATACTCGCTGGAGGGACGGGGCTTTACTTGGACGCCGTGCTGCGAGGGTACTCTCTTACAGAAGCTCCACAGAACCTGCCACTAAGAAAACAATTGGCTTCGACATCACTCCCTGATCTGCAGAAACGACTCATCACCCTCCGCCCCAAACAACACAATACCACTGACCTAAGCGACCCGGATCGCTTGATCCGGGCAATTGAAATTGCCCTTGCAGAGGAGAGTCAGTCAGCTAAGACGTTGTCTTTGCCAAAACTTCAGCCAATTGTTTTCGGCCTAAAGTGGCCACGCAACCAATTACGACATCGCATTACCAAGCGTCTTCAAGAACGTCTTGCTCACGGCATGATAGAGGAAGTAGAATCGCTTCACAGGCGAGGGGTCTCCTGGGCCACTCTCGAAGGCTTTGGGCTCGAATATCGTTTCGTCGCCCAATACCTTCAACTGCATTTCAACCGAAACGATTTGATGCAGAAACTAAACAGTGCCATTTTTCAATTTGCGAAACGTCAGGAGACATGGTTTCGGCGTATGGAACGCCAAGGGGTAACCATACACTGGCTTGAGGCTCAGAAATCGCCGTTACAAGAACTTCTCCAGCTATGGCTAAAAATGAACGATGGCTGTTGCGCCCCATAAAGTCAAAGAGTACCTTACGAAGCGATCCTTTTCCGGCCCTTGGCAACTTGCTGGGCAGCGGCGAGGGGGGTTTTATGGTGCGATTGTAATCCCATCTCTTGCCGAAGGAGACAGCCTGTTCAAAACCCTGGACAGCCTCCGACAGAATCCCCCAGAGATCAAAAACCGCTTTCTGACCGTAGTTGTTGTCAATGCCCATTCAAAAACTCCTTGCTCAGATTTTGCACAGAATCATGCTGACCTGAACCGTTTATCACAGCAGGATCAAGCGACACTGCCACTTGCCTGGGTCGATGCAACCTCTCCCGGGGTCACATTAGCCGATAAATTTGGCGGCGTCGGCCTGGCAAGAAAGATCGGCATGGACCTCGCTCTTGGTCGGCTTGACTGGAGTGTTCAACCGATACTGATTTCATTGGACGCTGACACCTTGGTTGATACAAACTATTTGACCTGCCTTGCGAATCATTTTAAAAGCCACCAGAGCGGCGGCGCTGTTCTTGCCTATCGTCACCAAAGCGCAGAGAATCAAGAGCTGCAATTGGCGATCGATACGTATGAACTGTTCCTGCGAAGTTATGTGTTGGGATTGTCTCTTGCAAAATCCCCCTATGCTTTTGCAACAATTGGTAGCGCCATGGCCTGCAAGGCCATGGCCTATGTTCAATGTGGTGGGATGAGCACCCGAAAAGCCGCTGAAGATTTTTACTTTTTGGACAAACTGAGCAAAACTTCTGGGATTTCGATGTGTTATGGTACGATCGTTGCCCCTTCACCACGGCCATCAGGGCGCGTGCCGTTTGGCACAGGACAAAGCGTTGCCAACCAATTGCTTGATCGCGACCAGCCTTTTGTTTTTTACCCATCGAGCCCGTTCAAGATCCTTGGTGCCTGGCTCTCGGCGGTATCTCGGCATGTTGAAGATAATGCAGAGTCAATTTTTGCCGAAGCACTGACTATTGCTCCAGAGTTGGCCAGGTTTTTACAACAAGCAGGCTGGCAAAAAACGTGGACCAACTTGTGCCGCAATCATGCTCAACTTGACAAGCGCCTCCATGCCTTTCACTGCTGGTTTGACAGCTTGAAAACGTTGCGTTTGATCCACCATCTCTGCGCCACGGTCCACCCAAAAGCAGAAGCCGAATTGGCTTTACCGGACTTATTTAAATGGGCAAAGCTGGCCTGTCCTCAGGGCATTGCTGCCAAGCTTGCAGTTCTCCGGCATTCGCAACAAGTTTATAAGTGAAAATTTCCAACCATGCACATTCTATGTTAAAATTTGAAAACATTGTTTCGCTTGCGATGTGTACTTCAGGGGTAATTATGACTGAGAATAATGTTTCTGAAACTCCGGGAACCCAACAAAGCCAGCGCAGCGATTTGAGATCGCCACTGATTGTTGAAAAAATTCCCTGCGAAGATTCAAAAAAAACTTTTTTTGGTTATGCAAAAAACCTTAGCAGCGGGGGGTTGTTTATCTCGACAGTAAATCCACGACGCCCCGGTGAACGATTCACAATAGAACTGACCCTGCCTACACCGGAAAAGCCAACTATTCAATCCGCCTGTGAAGTCGTGTGGTGTCGGCATTATGAGCGCAAACAACCGTATGAACCCGGAATGGGGCTAAAATTTTGTGGGCTGTCTATGGAAAATCAGGCGGAAATTGAACGTTGGGTCAAGCAACAGTCTACATCTTCGACCGAATAATTTCTGCCTTCAATGCATTTGTCGAATTGACAGCTGTTCCCAGGCAGTGTTATTTATACGTTCCTTAATCGACTACCAATAAGCATTCGATATATTGTGCCAAGGAGAAACTTATGACCCAGGAATTCAGCATGAAAGAGGCCATCAAGTTGGCGATCCAAACAGAAAAGGACGTCATGGACTTTTACAACAAAGCCGCCTCAATGACAAAAAACCAGCGAGGCAAGAAAGTCTTTGAACAACTGGCCAAAGAAGAACGTGAGCATGCCAGCCACTTTTTCAAGATTTACCCAGGAGACGACTTGGGATCTTTTGAGGAATTCATGCAGCAGCCAGCACGCATCGATCATGCTTTACTCAAGCAGCTCGAAAAGGCGTTAAACGAAAATATTCATGAACGTAAAGCGATGGAGCTGGCGATGCAAGAAGAAGAGGACTTGGTCAAGCGCCTTCGTCAAACGGCTTCACATATTGTCGATCCGATGGTGCGCACTGTGTTCGAGCGAATGGCCGAGGAAACTGAAAATCATTTTGCCATCATTGAATCTGAATATGCCCACATGATGGGCATGGTCCATGAGACGGATATCGATACTTATGTGCGCGAATAAAAAGAACCTGCTGTTGGTTTGTGTTGTCACTTTGCTTTTGATGTGGCCAGCTTTAGCCTTGGCTGAGGCTTCTGGTGCGGTCCATGACCCACATCAGATGTTCAACAACGATGACTTTCAGGAAACGCTCGAGGCACGGTGCATAATTTGCCACCCCCGTGACCGTATTGACCAGGCGATGGAAGAGGGTGAAGACCTGGATGCACTTTTACAGCGCATGATCGAGCGAGGTGCGATTGTTAACGAGCGGGACAAAAGTGTTCTCGGCACCTTCTGGGGATCACCCATCACCGGCGACCAGCACCCTGGCAGTCAATAAATTTTTAAATCTTCTGACATCCCCAAAAGACCGGCTTGCTTGCCGGTCTTTTGGGGTTTTTGTCATGCGACGATCAAGGTTGCCAAATATTCAGCAGGGCATCACTCATCTCCGCTGGACTATCTGCCACACTGACCCCACATTCTCGCAAAAATGCCTTTTTGCTCACGGCGTCGCCCTTCCCTCCTGAGATTATGGCTCCAGCGTGACCCATTCTTTTTCCAGCAGGAGCTGTTGCCCCGGCGATAAATGCCGCAACGGGTTTGCTCATGTGATGTTTGACAAACTCGGCGGCCTGTTCTTCCGCATCGCCACCGATTTCTCCAATCATAATCACTGCTTTTGTCAACGGATCAGCTTCAAACATTTTCAGGCAGTCCAGGAAGTCGGTGCCATTCACGGGGTCTCCGCCAATCCCAACACATGTCGTTTGACCGATGCCGCGGCTCGTCAACTGCCAAACCGCCTCGTACGTTAAGGTTCCGGACCGAGAAACAATTCCAACTGGTCCCGGTTTGTGAATATAACCGGGCATAATGCCGATTTTACATTGATTAGGAGTAATGACACCTGGGCAATTTGGGCCAATAAGTCGACTTGGCTTATCTTTCATAAACTCGACAACCTTGACCATGTCCAGGACTGGTACGCCCTCAGTGATACAGATCACCAATTCAATTCCGGCATCCACTGCCTCGACAATTGCATCCGCTGCACCAACCGGTGGCACATAAATAACTGAGGCATTCGCCCCGGTCTCTTTAGCCGCATCCTCCACCGTATTAAACACTGGAAAACCATCTATAAGACTGCCGCCCTTGCCTGGTGTGACACCTCCAACCATCTGTGTGCCATAATCACGACATTGTTGGGCATGGAATAGTCCTGTGGCACCGGTAATCCCCTGGGTGATAACCTTGGTATTGCTATCGACCATGATACTCATCTGTCAGATCTCCTTAACCTTGAACAGCCTTGACTATCTTCTCTGCCGCATCGGCCATGCCATCTGCGGCAATAATGTTCAGCCCAGATTCAGCCAACATTTGTTTGCCTTTTTTAACATTTGTCCCCTCGAGTCGCACAACCAGTGGGACGTCTACACCAATTTGTTTTGCGGCTTTGATTACGCCTGTGGCAATCACATCACATTTCATGATGCCCCCGAAGATATTGACCAAAATCCCCTGAACCTTTTCGTCGGACAGGATAATCTTGAAGGCCTCAGTCACTCTCTCAATGGTGGCCCCCCCTCCGACATCGAGAAAATTCGCTGGTTCTCCACCGTAGTGCTTGATGATATCCATTGTGGCCATGGCCAATCCAGCACCGTTGACCAAACAGCCAATATTGCCATCCAAAGCGATGTAGGACAGGTCGTATTGTGAGGCCTCTATCTCGTTCGGGTCTTCTTCATCATAGTCGCGTAAATCACGGATTCGCAAATGTCGAAACAGAGCGTTATCGTCAAAATTAAGCTTGGCATCGAGACAAAGCAAGGTGCCTTCTTGTGTCAACACCAGGGGGTTGACCTCCAAGAGCGTGCAATCCGCTTCAACAAAGACCTTATAGAGGTTTGAAAAGAGCGTGACCGCTTGCTTGACCTGGACTATGTCAAACCCAAGCTTAAAAGCGATTTTGCGTGACTGAAAAGCTGTCATTCCAAGTGTCGGATCGACAGCTTCGAAGAAAATTTTTTCAGGCGTTTTGGCCGCAACCTCCTCAATATCCACCCCACCTTCAGCAGAGGCCATGAAGGTGACCTGATTGGTGGCACGGTCGATCAGTATCGACAAATAAAATTCTTTGTCGATACTGCACCCTTTTTCAATCAGCACTCGTTTTACATTTTTGCCTTCTGGACCGGTTTGCGGAGTGACTAACGTCATGCCAAACATTTCTCGGGCGTATTGCTTTACCTCATCAGCTGTTTTGGCGATTTTGATCCCACCGCCTTTGCCGCGGCCACCGGCATGAATCTGCGCTTTCACCGCGTAAGGACCTTCACCAAGTCTCTTGGCCCAGTCTCGAGCAGAATTGCTGTTGTAGACAACGTGCCCTTCAGGCACAGGGACACCAAAATTACGCAAGATGGCTTTGGCCTGGTACTCATGGATGTTCATTGTGAGGCCTCCGGGAATCACGGTGCGAAATGAGACAGAAGATAACCTGTCATGAATTACGAAACGGCGAAACTCTGTGACGATAAGTTTAACAAAGTTTCTTTTCTTTACACTTGCCAGACCGAATGGTCGGTCAGAGCTGCGGACACCGTTTACATCGGTCCAAATGAAACTGCCTGACATTTGGTCTGGCGTCCAACACGCCCTGTGGTTGCTGATGAAGAAGAGCAACTAGCGGTTATGACTGTGATGATGAGGCTTGTCAGGGTGTGGCACAATGAGGGGTTTTTGCGCAGGATTGTCGATGGTTTTGGGAGAGCAGTTTGGACAATTTTGCATAGCAAAGGGTTTCTCCAGGCAGCATCGATCCAACAAGGACTCGTCGCGAAAGATCTCTAACGTCGGTCCATCGGCCATGACCTGGCCCTCATGCAAAACTATGGTGCGTTCACATAATTCCATAACCATGTCAAGGTCGTGCGAGGTGATGATCCGAGTATGATGAAACGCTCTTAGCATAGCCATCAGTTGGCGCCGAGCGCAAGGGTCTAAACCGCTTGTCGGCTCATCAAGAATTAAAATTTCAGGAAGCATCGAAAGAACTGAAGCGATTGCAACACGTTTCTTTTCGCCTCCAGAGAGGTGATAAGGAGGCCTGTCTGTGAGGTTTTGAGCGCCGACGCGGTCCAGCGCATCCTTCACCCGTCTCTCAACTTCCGATTTCGGAAGTCCCATATTCATCGGTCCGAACGCGACATCATCAAAAACAGTCGGCATAAAAAGCTGATCGTCTGGGTCCTGGAAAACCATTCCGACCGTTCGTCTCACATCAACCAAGTTTTTTTTGGAGACAGTGAGGTCCCCTACAACAACTTCCCCAGAGGTCGCTCCCAAATAGCCATTCAGGTGGAGAAGCAACGTGGATTTGCCGGCGCCGTTGGCACCAATGATGGCAACCGATTCACCGTGATGAACTCGAAAAGAGACATCCTTCAGGGCGGTGGTCCCGTCGGGATAGATATGGTGTAAATGTCTTGCTTCCACAATGTGGTGACTCAAGGTATTCTCCAGGTCATTAAATTGCCAAGAAACTGGGGGAGATTATAGAAACGAAAAAACACAAACAATGCACTCCAGCCGCTAATAAAAAACAAATCGTCGCGCCCAAGGCGACCTTTCCCCCAGGTTGCCTGGAATTCACCCTGAAATCCCCGTGAGAGCATCGCCATATGGATTCGCTCAGCGCGTTCCCAAGTTCTTAGCAAAAGGTGACCGATCAAAGAGCCAAACTGGTGCAGGCCTAAACCACGTCGACCGAAACTGCGTAATTGCCGGGACCTGGCAACGCGAACAGCCTCATCTGTTAATACGAAAATGTATCGGTAAAGAAATTGTAGCTGTATCGCAAACACTTGCGGCATACCAAGTTTTTGCAATGCAGCGCATATTGCTGGGAAGCCGGTTACGGCCACCAGGATGATCGCGGTACTGGCTGTTAAAATTGCTCTCAATAGAATAGAGGCACAGGAAACCCACCCACCCCATACATTAAGCTCACCAAATCGCAAAACCACTTGACGATCAAAGAGCGGGTTGAACAGACCTATTGCCAGAGCAAATGGAATGACAAGCAACAATTTGCGGAGTAGGTAGCCAGGCGGAAGATTACCCAGGACTGAGAGGACAATTGGGAAACTGAGAAAGGGCAGCATTGCTGCTATCGTGTACCGGTCGAAAGAAACCACACAGATGATAAAGACAATGGTTGTGACCACTTTGACCCGGGCATCAATGCGGTGTATAACCGTATTCTGCAATGCCAAGCGATCAAGACGCTTGAAATCCAATGTAGAGCCGTCTATTGCCAACATGGCATGTCTCCATCAGACAAATCGCGATGCGAATCCATTGTCACTTCCTGCACTTTCGCAACAGCAAACCGATCATTGCGCACATCATGAGAGTGACCATGCCACCAACGACTCCAGCAACACTGGTGGACAGGGGCGCTGTTTGGCCAGCTGACAAATTTTCATTTTCGTTATCTGGGGGAAATGCATAATCTCTCATTATGGCCGTTTTGTCTTGCAGAGCAGATGCGCGGACGTGTTCTGTGGATGATGGGGGAGGAAGTTCTTCTGCTCCAGTCAACTTGGCAATCGACCATTCAAGACCATCCGGGGATTCGGAAGCTAACCACGAGAGTCCTCCGGCTAGGGTAAAACTGGCCACCAAAAAGGTGACAACTATGGTTCGCTGCGGAAGCTGACCAATTGGCTGGGATCGTAAGGCCGCATCCAGTATTTCAGGCCGAGCACGGTAAACAAAAAGAACCACAAAAGCCGTCACGATACCTTCAATAATGCCGATTGCCAGATGAATTGGCTGCATCAGCATAAGAAATGAACTGAAAGGTAGTGCAGCGACACCTGAGGCAACCGTTTGTAGCACTACACCCAAGGCCCCTAATTGAAGACCAATGACTGCCGACACAACGGCAGCAAAGAAAATGCGTGATGGCTTCAACGGTCGGCCAACCAAACGCTTGTAAATCCAAGGGTAAGCGATAAAAGCCGGGAAAAAACCAAGGTTGATGATATTGCACCCTAACGCCAACAATCCCCCATCCGCAAAGAAAAGGGCTTGGACCATCAGCACAGAGGCAATACTCAAAAACGCGGCATGGGGCCCCAACAAAATTGCCAACAGCAACCCTCCGCCAAGATGACCGCTCGACCCAGTGGCCGGGATGGCAAAATTTATCATCTGTGCCGCAAAAACAAAAGCGCCGAACACGCCCATAAGAGGAATTTTGCGGTCATTTATCTCTTGTTTTACACGATTCGAACAGTAAGCTATCGTACCTGCCGACACAGTCCAAAGAACTCCCCCGACTGTGGGCGATATCAACGCATCAGCCATGTGCATACACCCACCTCCTGCTAGCCCGAACATTTAGTTCATTATTTATCAGACGAATCCGTGTTACGTTTTGTGGTTTCGTACCACGCTAGCGAAGACTTAAGGTGGGGTCAAGAAGAATCTTACGAATCGCGGATTCGTGCTACCGGTTTGTTACGACTTCAGCTTGAATTTTTCGAGTAAAGCGCAGGTTGGACCCACAATCTTTGCAAAAGGCATGAAAATTCTTGCGTAACTTTCTATGCATGATACTTGTCAAGCGGTGTTCTCGACACCGACATGTGTATAGAAAGTTTCGGCTGACGATTCTTGCGGGGCGGGTAACGTAGTCATGACAACGTTTTGGAGGGAGCCCAAAACATTCCTGCATGACAGCTTGCCATTCTGGCCCATGAGGCTTTGGCCTTATCGCTAAGTGACGTGATTGCCAAAAAACGCACAGGTGGGCGACCTCATGTGGAATAGTTGTTCCTAAGTATTCATCGGTGTAGGTTTTCAAAAGGCACATGTTGAGACGCATTTCGAGCTGGTTATTGATAATTCGGGCTTGACCAGCAACATGGCCCCGCAAACCAAAATCAAGATGAATGTGGGGCAAATCGATACCGCTTTTTTGAGAGATTTGGGCAACCGCAAAGGCAAGAGAGTCTTTGGCCCTTGCTTTGAGATGGGAATCGTTGTCTGAAGACAAGATTTTGGCTCCACAGTTTAGGCGAACATCATCTGGATTCGTTACGCCGAAAGGCGGTTTCACTTATCGTTTGAGAGCATCAAATAATAGACGGTGTAGCGCTTCTGACAATTCTTTGTTGTCTTCACCCTTTGAATGCATTTCCGTCAAGTTAGCAAAAACCCCGCAGTAGTGGTTGACCAGCCGAGGCTTATCAGTCGCCAAATTGAAGGTCAGACCTTCTTGGCCATGAAGATAAAGCCGCCCATATTCTTTTGCATGGTCGAGTTCAACAATACCGCTTTGATAACGCAACCGAGTGGTTTTGTAATTCTTTCCAAGCGTCCAATTGGTATCGATCATGCCATAGCCAAGCTTATCCGCTGATTTAAAGCTTAACAGCGCAAGCCCTTGCAGTTGCGCACAGTTGATACTGGGCACAATGGTCATCCGTCCATCATAAACACTCATCGTTCCAACATCGATCAGCCGGGAGAGTACACTGAGGCTGCTTATGCCACTGTCAATCCATGCACCAGCTTTTCCGATTGCGCCCAAGGTTAGCTTACCATCAATATAGTAGGGGTCGGCAAAACAGGACTCAAAGCCGATCAGTTCACCCAAATCGAAGTTCTGTGCATCCCTCTGTTCACGCCACCAATCAACTTCTCTTCCATAAGATGGATGAAACACGGTATAGAGGGGTAACTTCCGAGTTCGAGCAGCGGTCATTAAGGCATCCATTTGCTCTTGGTTCGTGCAAAGCGGTTTCTCGACAATTGCCACGCGGTCGGCCTCGATGATTTTCATCGCTACTTCAAAATGTGTCCCTGTTGGCGTCGAAACCAAAAAAGCATCGGCAGTCGACTTCTTTAACATCTGGTCAAAATCATTAAAGAATTGAACGCTTCCAGGAAGCTCTTCAGATTTGACTGGATCAAGATCGTGGGCATCCGTTAACTTGATGCCGAGGGTGTGAGTGATCGCCTGCATTTGATAGTTCGCTATTTTACCGATGCCGATAAGTCCAATACGCATAACAGACTCCAATCAGTGGGTTAAAAATATCTTTTAGACTAGCAGAAATGCTCAAAGAGTCCAGAGTAAATGATACCCTCAGCAAAACCCGGCTATTCTGAATTTTATTAAATTGTGTCCGCCTATAATTGAGCATATCGACAGGCAGACTGCGAACTGTTTGCAAAAAATTAAGGGGAGCGAACATTAAAATATATGTTAAGAGATTTCAAGACGAAAAGTTGAAGTCTTATTCATAGAGTGGCATAGTTTTATAACATTTTGATAATTATCGGCTATTTGATGGTTTGGATGAAGTCCCTTGAAAACATTAGCTGCTGAATTTGCATACTTTTTAAGAGGTCGCGCTCGGCAAAATCTCAAAGCGTTGCTGGTTTATTGTGCTTTTTTGATCGTCATGGTCTTGGTCTATGCGGCGATTTTCCGTTTCTTGATGTGGCATCTGGAAGGCAGAGAGTTTTCTTTGATTGCTGGCATATACTGGACCATCACCGTAATGACCACCCTGGGGTTTGGCGACATCACTTTTCATAGCGATCCTGGTTATGTTTTTGCTGCTATCGTGACCATTTCAGGGGTTCTTTTTCTCTTGATCATTCTTCCCTTTGGGATGATAAGCCTTTTTTTGACCCCATGGATCGACCAAAGGTTGCGAAGACGCTTGACATATGAGCTGGCAGAAGAAACCACCGGCCATATCGTCATTTTCGGACTGGACATGACGACCCGGGCCGTTGTGTCCAAACTGCAAGCACAAGCGGCCCCTTATGTGGTCGTAACCGTCGACCAGAATGAAGCATTTGAACTCGAGGCTGAAGGATTTCGGGTCATTTGTGGCCGGCCGACTGATGCAAAAGTTCAAACAGCTGTCAGGATTGACCAAGCTAAATATGTGATTGCTAATCTCTCTGATCCGGAAAATGTTGCGATCTGTCTCAGCGTACGTAGCCGTTGTCAGACACCAATTGCAGCTTTTGCAAATGATGACGATCACATTAATCTTATCCGCCAAGCTGGGGCAACCCGGGTCGTACCGCTACACAAAATTTTAGGGCGTTATTTAGCCATCCGCTCAACAACCTGTGGCGCGCTCGCCCACGTGCTTGATTCCTTCGGGGATTTGCACATTGCAGAAATTCCAGTTTATGGAACACCGTTTGCCGGAAGCAGTTTAGACAAAGCAGGGATTCGTGAGCGGACGGGATTGGCAGTGATCGGCATTTGGGAGCGGGGCCGTCTTACTGTTCCGACCCCGGAAACATTGCTCAACGAAAACGCTCTTTTGGTACTTGCTGGTACCCGACAGCAATTGGAGTGTTTAGAACAAATTACCGGTGAAAATGCGATGAATGACCTGATTTTCATTCTTGGTCATGGTCGAATTGGCTGTGCCGCCGCCCAGTTCCTTGAACAAAAACCTGTCCCATTTATTTTGATTGATAAAACAGCAAACCCTGCATGTAAAAATCATGTTCCGATTTATGGTGATGCCACAGTTCGGCATGTCTTGAACCAAGCGGGTATCGACCAGGCCAAAGGCTTGATTGTTACAACCAACGATGACAACACCAATATTTTCCTAACCCTGGCGAGCCGCCAATTGCTTCCTCACATCCGTTTAGTGGCCCGGGCAAATTGCGATGAGAGTGTCTCGCAACTGTATCTGGCAGGGGCAGATTTTGTCGTTTCGAATGCTTCGCTTGGTGCAAACATACTGTTTAATATCTTGGAATCCAAAGCATCCGCATTCCTAACAGAAGGCGTCTCAGTGTTTCGGAGGCCTATCCCCGAATTTCTAGTTGACCAAAGAATCCAAGAGACCCAATTGCGACAACGAACCGGATGCTCGATTGTCGCAATTGAAAGCGAGCAGGGGCAGATAGAGGTGTCTCCGTCGCCTGAAACTATTTTGAAAACTGGGTCGATCCTGATTCTAATTGGAACCCCGAGCCAAGAGGCGGAATTTGATGCGGCGCTGGGCAGAGATTGACCTCTCACACTTTTTTCACTTGAAACCCGAACTTATTGGGACTAAAGACCCTGTTTAGTCATCTTGGTTTCACGCACCCAAACGGGAAGGCTCTATCATGAGTTATGTCTACCTAAACGGAACGTTCGTTGAAAGCGACCTGGCCATGGTGTCTGTATTTGACCAAGGTTTTCTTTATGGAGACGGCATTTTTGAGAGTTTTCGATCGGTAAAGGGACATTTGTACCAGTTTCCTGAGCATTATAAGAGGCTGAGACAGTCTGCAGAGGCGCTGTGTTATCCGGTTACCTTGTCGCAACAAGACCTCGAGAGCATTCTCAGCGAACTGCAGAAGCGGAACACTTTGTGTGACGCTTATTTCCGGATAACGATTACCCGTGGCAAAGGACAGGTCGGCTTCCAGCGAAACATAAACAGCCAGTTAACCTGTTTGATCATTGGACAGGAATTCCGCGGTTTCGATAGCGCCTGTTACCAGCAAGGAATCACCCTGAGGCTTGCGCAAACCCGGCGCAACGCCCCGGAGGCAATCAACCCAAAAATTAAATCAATCAGTAACTTGAACAGCCTGCTTGGCAAACTCGAAGCCAAGGCTGCAGGAGCCTTTGAGGTTATTATGCTCAACAACAAAGAGCATATTTGCGAAGGCGCCTCATCAAACATTTTCTGGACCAAGGATCAGTGGGTCTTCACCCCCGATGCATCAACTGGATTATTGGAGGGCGTGACCCGTGCAACGATCATGCGCTTGTGTGAGGAGAGGTTGAACCTGAGGGTCATTACTGGTGAATTCAAAATGCAAGATTTAAAATTCGCCGATGAGGTTTTTATCACCTCAACATCTTTGGAGGTGATGCCGGTGACAAAAGTCGATGATTTCACCGTCAACCAAGGGGTGGTAGGGCCGATTGCCCATCACCTTCGAGAGGAATTACACCGGGACATGATGCCCCACCTTTAATCGAATAATAGGGCTTCAAACAATTGTGAAGATTGGCCACATAGCCAGAAAACAATCAGGCATGTGGCCTCTTATTCAGATAGACAATCGCAAGACTTCTGCCTGGGGATGTTGCACGGCCCTGGAATATTGGATGGCCGGTCTACCAAACCCCATGGCATAGCCAATGATGTGGTGCTCAGGAATGCCGAATTGCATCCGCAAAGACGGAACCAGTTGGTCGACGAGTCGTTTGACCAAGCCGTTCCAAACGGTACCAACACCTAGAGATTGTGCAAACATTTCGAAGTATGCGAGAGCGATGAGGCAGTCCGGCACGGGTGAAGCGGATTTTTTGGGGGCCGAGGTGATCAGCAGATGCGGCGCCCCGCGGAACAAAACATCTTCTCTCTTATTTTGCCAAAGGTCGACAAACCTGGAGAATCCTGAGCGGGTTTCGGAAAGATGCCCCAAGGAAACCAGTTTTGCCAACGAGTCATAAGCCTTCTCACGAAATTCGGCTAAAACTTGTTTATCGTCAATTACCGAAAACCTGACTGATCGCGAATTGAATCCGGTCGGAGCATAACTGGCGACGTCGATCAGCTTTCTGATTGTGTCAGCAGGCAAATTTTCATCGTGATAATATCGCACCGAGCGACGGCCTTTGATCAAGGCTTCCATCTTATTCGGTTCAGGGAGGCTGTTCACGCTCACCGGCACGCTTTGCTCTGGAGATAAACCCATGATTGACAGCGCGCCATTCGGACAGACCGCTAAGCAGTGCTGGCACTTGATGCAGAGCTCTTGGTTGGCAGGAAGAATCCTTGGTGCCCCTGTCTGAAGTGTTATTATTTTGACTGGACAATCTTTTCCACATAGGCCACAGCGCGTACATTTGTCTTCTGTAATTTCAAAACTCAGCGTCATTCACCCTCTCTTTGCGAGCCTTAGGTGACCATGCCGAAAACCACACGACCTCTTGTTGCCAATTCGAAGCTGGCATAGTCTGTTAGACGACTTAAAAGGAGTTTTCAAAAATCAATTCATTGAGCGGCAGCTGTCCGGGCTTCGGCCATGTGTCTTTGGTTTTTTTTTTTTTTGCAACCATCGGTCCCATCACATAATCGTTAGGAAGGTTGATTAATTTGGCAACTTGCTCAATTTCAAAGCCGATCATCGGACATGAGTCATAGCCCATGGCCGTGGCTGCCAACATTAGCGTCTGCATGGCCAAACCAATCGATCTTTGCGCTTCGTCGCGCTGCAACCATTCCCGTCCCTCATGGAACGGCCCCATCCAGCCGACAAGCATCTCTGCCACCTCCTGCGGAGCATTGCGCCAATAACGTTCAGGCTGTTTCTTCCATGCCGCCATGTCAGCTGTCATGATAATGAGTAATGACGCCTCGGTGATTTGGGGTTGATCATTCCCAAAGTCTGAACGAATTTTTTTTCGCAGGGCGTGATCTCGTACAATCACAAACCGCCAATGTTGAATATTGAAGCTGGTAGGTGATTGTATCGCAGCTTCGAGCAGTTTGGTCTCTTCCTCTTTTGTCATGCGGTGTGTTGGATCAAAGTGTTTTATTGCCCGACGTTGATAAATGGCTTTGAAAGTTTCCATCTAGCCCTCCAAAGGTGTAAATATGCCTTAAGTTCATATGAGTATATCTCGAATTCAAAAAAAGTCTTGCCATTCGCTTTGTCTGCAGAAAACGAGCTCTTGATGAATGACTGGGGAGTCCAAAAACAGAAGATTCGGACATGGCCAACATGCCGAAAAGGGCTAATAAATCATCTGATGGCCATATGCAAAAGACCGTTTATAGGCTATTCCCACTGGAGGGGCAGAGTTCATCACCCTTCGGAGAGATAAAAATTAGGTAGGCTAAAGGTGAATGTTGATCCTTGGCCAAGCACGCTTTCTGCCCAAATCCGGCCGTTGTGAGCGTTGATAATCTTTCGCGATATGGCCAACCCTAAACCCGTCTGGCGGTCTTCTCGAGTTGTTTTTGTTTTGATGTCTGGATAGGGCTGAAAGAGTTTGCTCATATCACCCTTGGCAATTCCCGGGCCGTTGTCGATCACGGAAACCTGAAGCTGGCCACTCATTAAAGAAGCGTTGACAATGACTTTTTGCCCTTCAGGAGAAAATTTGAGTGCATTTGAAATCAAGTTGTTCAGCACTTGTTTGATTCGGGGCGTATCGAAACTAATTTTACCAGGTGGCAATTGATCGTCTAAAACCAATTCAATACCACTTTTTTGGGCAAAAACCTGATTGATTTCAACGGTTTTACTCAACAGAACGGAAAAATCCTGAAGATGCAATTTCAGGCTAAGCTTTCCAGCTTCGATTATAGAAATGTCGAGCAGGTCGTTAATCATGGAGAGCATGAAATCGCTTAGGTAACGGATGTCGTTGAGCAAATGTAAATAGTCTGGGCGTTTGAAATTTTCTGGTTCCATCGCCATCAATTCGCTGTAACCCATAATAACCGTCAAGGGGTTTCGCAGATCATGAGCCGCCATTCCAAGAAAATGATTTTTCAATTCGTTCAACTTGGTCAGTTCAGCGCTCTTTTTATGAAGTTCACGGGTCAGATTGTTCAACTCATTGTTGCTTTGAACCAATTCTTGGCGCAGATTGTCCAATTCCAGCGTATCGATCTGTCCCAGCGCAAGGATTCCGTCGTTAAGCTCGTAAAATGAAAAATAGTAGGTCTGTGGTAAACCAGAAACTGTTGAGAGATTGAGGAGTTGGCCAGATGCCTGTTGTTGAGCACAACGTTTGAGAGAGAAGGTCCCGCGAAAGTCTAAAAAGATCTCATTGGCTTGTCGGCCCAGTTGATCATTGCCAAGTTGTTTTTGGGCGTGTTGATTTAGGTGGCAGAGCCGCTCTTGACCGTCAAATTCAAGGACGAGCAAAGCCGCAGTGCTCTCAAGAAAATTGAGCAAAATGGTGTCCCGCGATATCAATGTCTTAGCCTTATGAATTTTGGTCTATAAAATTTTCCAACGCATCAAGAGAGACAACCAACTGGACCGAAGACGAAGGTGGGACAAAGGCTGTCTCTCCCCCCACAAAGGCTTGTCCGCCAACAATTATCGGCATCTTGGGAAACCTGCAGGACAAGGTATCAACGTGATCCAGCAACACACCCAAATTGGAAATGAGCGTCAACGAAAAACATACAACGTCCGGTTTCTTCTCTCCGACCAGATGCAAAAGATCTTTGACCGGCGTATTGGCACCAAGAAAATAGCCGTCCCAGCCATGCAGTTCAAAGATATCTGCCACCATTTTGCCGCCTATTTGATGATACTCGTTTGCCACACAACTGATTACGGCTTTCCGGCCAGAATGTTCCGAAGCAAAAATCATCGGATGCAAGAGATTCATGGCGTTCTCGGTAATAGCGGTAGCGATATGTTCAACAGCGACCGAAATGCTGTTCGACTCCCAAAGCTCTCCAACAGCGTACATTGAGCGCTCGAAAAGACTCAAGTAGATGCTTTTCAACGGCACCCCATGTCCCATCAGTTCCTCAACAATGGCCAGACAAGCTTGCCGCTGACCACTGAGGAGTGCATTGAAGTAATTAACATAGACCTTGTCAATTAGCTCATTGCTGTCTGACTGTTTCATAAATGCCCTGTTCAGTTCGGCGAGATGTTTACTAACGTGTTTTATAACATATATTGGCAAGAAATAAATTCAAGAGCTTTTTCCTTGATCATGTAAGCCAGTTCAAAACTTTGTGCGAACTGACTATATCTTGCTTTAGTCAGTTCGTTTAAGATGCTAAACTGAACAGGTTAAGTGCATTTTCATTGACTTGAGAGAATTGTTCAAGTTGCGGTCGCTGCTATTTTACGATAGTGGAATGTTTCGGCAACCTTTAAGCAAGACACTCAGTTTCATACTGAAATAATTTCTTCGATGCTGTTATTAATTGTCTACATTTCGATTGCCCTTGGTTTTTCTTTTTTGTGCTCAATTGCCGAAGCCGTTTTGCTGAGTGTAACCGTACCCTACATAGCACTTTTGAAAACGCAAAATAAACCTTCAGCCAATCTTCTAGATAAATTAAAAACAGACATCAACCAACCTCTTGCCGCCATATTGACACTTAACACCATTGCTCACACCGTAGGCGCCGCCGGCGCCGGTGCGCAAGCCGCCGCAGTGTTTGGCAGCGCTTTTGTCGGCATCACCTCAGCCATTTTAACCTTGCTCATTTTGATCGTTTCCGAAATCATCCCCAAAACATTAGGAGCTCATTACTGGCGGCAACTGGCACCGACAACAGCCTATGTGTTAAGGATGTTGGTCTGGGGACTCTATCCATTTGTCAAATTAACGGAGTTGTTGACCCGAAGCTTGACCGAAGGGCCAACCCTGCGAGGGATCAACCGCAAAGAGCTGATTGCATTGGCAGAAGTCAGCGGTCAGGAAGGGGCGTTAGCCCTTAAAGAGTCTGCAATCTTACAAAACCTCCTTCGTTTGCATGAAACCCCTGCAAAAGCTGCCATGACTCCACGGACTGTGGTTTTCTCGATCACAGAATCTCTCAGGGTTGGAGATTACTTTGCCTCATACGAAGACAAGCCTTTTTCTCGGATTCCTGTTTACCGTAATGATCCTGAGAATATCATTGGATTTGTCCTCCGCAGTGATTTGCTCCTAGCTCAAGTTCGCGGTCAAACCGACCGGACCATCGCTGACTTCACAAGAATGCTGCCCAACGTTCTCGAACAGACTGACCTTTCCCATATCTTTGACCGCTTTCTTCAAGAACGCGTACACATTATGCTCGTGATTGACGAATACGGTGGGTTTTCAGGCATCCTCACTCTAGAGGATGTACTTGAAACCATGCTTGGCCAAGAAATAGTTGATGAGTTTGACGACACAGAAGATATGCAGCTTCTTGCCCGCAAGCTTTGGAAAAAGCGTGCAAAACACCTCGGATTGGACATCAAGGACATCTGAGCCGGACGGACATCGAGAAAAGGAGTTGTTTACATGAAGCACCCTGACCTTTTGATGCAACAGCTCAAATCAGCGACAAGCGCATTACATCGCAATTTAGAAGCGTTGCCTTTCTTTTCCGCATTGGCTGAAAGGACATTGCCTAAAATCAGCATCGTCGGGCAGCTGAGGGTGTTTGCCATTCAATTTAGTGTTTTGGAATCTGCCCTTGCAGAAACCAGGTTAATCGGTCTGTCCAACCTCAAGAACGTGGTGACACAGAAAAAACATCAGCTTTTAGCTGATCTGGATGGGTTAGGAGAGCTTCTCCCTGACTTGAGGCCGACGGTCCAAGCCAGTCTAACCTGCGCAGCCTCTATGCGCAGCAAGACCCTCGAACAACCGGCGTCCCTGGTAGGCTATCTCTATGTTTTGGGAGGAACGGCTCTCGGCAACTTGACCCACGCTCATGATGCAGCGTATGCCATTGGCTTACCAATAGGGGAGAATTTGCAATTCTACAACACCAAAAGAAGTGAAGTCGCCGAGCAGTGGCATTTTTTTTCAAGTCAGGTTAATCGCTTGGAGTTTTCTGACAAACAATGTCAGGAATCGATCGACGCCGCAAAAGAGCTCTTTCACTTTTTGCATCAAATCCACGCAACCCTTTATCCTTTCGCAAAGCGTGACCTCTATTTTTGTGCAACAACCATAAACCCTGAAGCGGGCAACCATCCTGTCCCGAACAACCTTGATGAAATCGAGGCAGCGATTCGGGCAGGTGCACGGTGTTGCAATGAGTTCCCATACTTCAATTTGCGTTATCAGGCCCGTGGCAAAAGGTTTACCGACAGTGATGCAGCCTGGTTGGCGACATTGTATGACCTCGAGGACAACGCCGCTTTGGCCCAAGTCACATGGCTGGCAAGGGTTTTAGCCGCTCGTGGCATGCCGTCGATAACCCTGATACGGCAACTGAAGCTTCTCTATGAAGAGCTTGCCGCAACAGTACCAGAAAAACAAAAGCGTTATGAAACACTTATCAAAATTGCCAAGAATCTCGAAAGCGAGCAAACCAGAGCGGTCGCTCAAACCACGAGGAGAGCCCTGATCAAAAATTTTGAACAGATGGCCCCTGAGACGGAACTGGCAAACTTTCCCGATGCCGGCGAGCTGTTTCTCTCTGCAGCGCTTGATGAGCATCTTGGCCGAACCAATGCCATTACAAGTTTGGAGGCTTGGCTTGCAAACCCTCAGAAATTTTCGGCAACCTGGATTGCTGCAGTCAAAAATCTCGTCGCCGAAACCCAACAGGCCATCGCAGAAAAGTCAAAAAAGAACTGATTGTCATCGACTTTCTTTGATCTTGGACACACAATTTTTGCGTTGTCCGTCAAAGGCGAGCTTGTTTACCGAGTTATCGACTCAGCTATTTGCGTCCAATGTGCTGAGCAGAGCCATGAAAAAAGGATACTCGCCGGTGTCGATGATTTTTATCGACATTTTAAGCTTCACTGTTTTTTGATCACGACGCAAGCCAATGAGATGATGTTCCTGTTCAAACCATTGTTCCGGTGCCTTGGCAATAAAGCTTGACAAACTCGGCACGTAACTCTCTTCATCGGGAAGGAACAAGCGATCAAACGATTCGCCCAACAGCTCGTTTTCCTTGTAACCAAATATCTTCTCGGCTTTTTGGTTGAACAGAAACATCTGGCCATTTGGCAAAAAAGCGACAATTGCATCTCGAGCGATTTCTGTCATCAAGCGGAAACGCGTTTCTGACTCCTCAAGCTGTCCGGTTTTTTCTTTAAGTTCACTGACCATGGCATTAAACCCTGCTACCAGATCACCAATTTCATCATGGGTATCACGGGAAATGGCTTCTGTAAAACGGCCCGTTTGGCGAATGTCGTCTATGGTTTGTGACAACACACTAAGGGGTGTAACGACCGTTTTCCGTATCATCAAACCAAGGCAGATCACCAGAGCGCAAAAAAAGCCTGCCGTCGTGACCAATGTTGTATTGAACCCGTGCGCCAGCCTTTTCTCTATCTGCGCAATCGGAATAACCACAGAGACCGCACCGATCACTTCTCCGATTTTGTAATTATAGGCTTGGTCCTTTTCTGGCGGATAAATATTCCTCAAAAATTGTGGAGATTCATCTGGTTTGCCGTGACATTCCAAACAACTGGAGTCGGCATATGCTGCCTGCAAATAACGAAACACAGGGTTGCCATCAAACTCTGTGACCTCAGCTACATAATCAAGGCTTGCTCGATTAGTCATACGTTCTAACACTTTACGTTCATATTGATCAGGAGCATTTTCGGGGTTTCGAAACCGATTTGACGTATGACGGATGCTATACGTCAAGTCTTCACTAACCAGTCTGCCAATCCGATTCGCAACAACAACCGGAATCATTCCGTATCGGTCTTCGTTTAGTTCGATTTGGCCAATCTGGAGCTGTCTGGAAATGTACTCCCGAGTACGAGTCGCTTCTGTGATGATGATTTCAGCCTTTTCGCTTGCTTCGGAAAAAACCAATCTTTGATGTTGACGATATTGCCAAATTAAACTTGTGGAAAGCAAGCCTGCAAGACTTATCAATAAAATGATGTTGACTTTCGTCCGCAGGCGAAAATTTTGCCAAAACCGCATTTTGCCTCCTTTGCCATCAGAAAGGTGCCCTAATTATAACCTCAAGGGACGCGCCCGCAAGCCGCCTGTCGGCGACCAAACTCGGTGGTATGGCCACCAGCAAACATCTATTGCCTTGCTTTTCGCAAAACGCTAAGTTGCAGAGTTGTTTCAACTTGAGCTAGAATTCTAGTATATCAACTGATCTATTCAAAACTGATAATTCAAGCATATGTTTAAGATTAATGAAGAATATTTCTCCTGCATCTATGATGCTTCAAAATATGTTTTGCGCTTGGCAGCAGAAGGCAAAGCCGTATGTATTCGTAAAGCGCAACCCGGAGAAGCATTGCTTTTCCGTTTACGGAGCAAATGATCCTTTGAATAT
>JAFDBS010000166.1 GCA_019313185.1 Deltaproteobacteria bacterium
TGCAAAAGGAGTTTGGCTATCCAGCCGACGAAATTTTTGCTGCGTTCGATCCTGTCCCTATTGCGGCCGCATCCATTGCACAAGTTCATCAGGGTCGGCTCAAAACCGGTGAAACAGTCGTTTTTAAAGTTCTTCGGCCTGGAATCCAAAAAGTTGTTGAGACTGACATTGACATTCTGATGGGACTCGCCTACCTGATAGAGCAGCACGCCCCGACCGTAGCTCTTTACGACCCAATTGCTTTGGTCAAAGAATTTCGCAGAACCATTCTGAGAGAGATGAATTTTACTCGAGAAGGGCATACTATAGATCGTTTTTCAGCAAACTTTGCTGATGAACCGAACCTCTACGTACCGAAAGTCTTCTGGGAGCATACTGGAGAGACCGTCTTAACTTTGGAATATGTCAAAGGCATTAAAATTTCAGAGCTTGAAGAGCTTGACAGGCAAGGTTACGACCTGAAGGAACTGGCACGACGCGGCGCAGACGCATTTCTCAAGCAGGTCTTAGAGCATGGCCTATTTCATGGAGATCCCCATCCTGGCAATATTTTCGTCCTACCCGAAAACGTGATTTGCATGCTCGATTATGGCATGGTTGGGCGACTCGGTCAGGACCTTAAGACACAGCTTATTGACCTTCTGGAAGCGCTATTGCACAAAGATGCTGAATTGATTATCTCCCAACTCCTTTATTCCGGTGAACTGACTGATGACTCCGACTTGAAGAATTTGCGTCGGGATTTGCACGAGTTTATTGAAGATTATTATGACATTCAACTTCAGGAAATCAAAGTCGGCAAATTGCTCAGTGAATTCATCGAAATCCTCACACACTATCACATCAAACTTCCCGCAGATTTTATGCTTCTGGCCAAAGCCCTCGTCAGCATGGAGGGCATTGGTCGCCAACTCGACCCCGAATTTAACATGATTGCTCACTTGAGGCCTTATATTGAAAAGCTTGTGCGAGACCGCTTAAAACCGGCAAATGTTTCGTCTGAAATGCTGCGTGCTCTTTCCGCATACGGTGCGCTGGTCAAGAATCTCCCCCGTGATATCAAAGAATTTATCAACCGCTTGAATCGCAACCAATTTAAAATCGATCTTGAACATCGAGGGCTTGACCGTCTTGTAACAGACTTGGACCGCTCCAGTAACCGCCTTTCATTTGCTTTGGTTATCGGCTCGTTAATTGTTGGTTCTTCGCTAATCATGCAATCGGATAAGGGGCCAATGATGTTTGGTTTCCCGGTGCTTGGCATTGTTGGCTATATTATCGCTGGGTTGCTGGGTCTGTGGCTGGCCATCGGTATTCTTCGGTCAGGGCGGTTGTAATCTTCCAAGGCATTGTGACTCTTTAAACACAGCTGTATTGATCTTGCCACACTTAACCAACGGATGCGACAGTTCTGACAGTGAAGTTTATCAGTAATTTCAGATAGTTAAAAATAATAGAAAGATGGCAAACTTCTTGCAAAGATGTCTAGTTGCGAGAAATTCGCAAAATCTTATTAAGGACGCGCTAACGCGACATGATTTGTCAACAAACCATTATAGAGCCAGTTTGTATCTCTGGAATCGGCCTGCACAGCGGAGAACGAATCAACATGACGCTGCGCCCGGCAGATGCTGGAACTGGCATCATATTTCATCGCCTTCTTAACAACCGGACGGTAGACATCCCCGCCCGTGCCGACAAGGTTGTAGACACACGTCTTGCCACTGTTCTCGGCGACGGCGACGTTCGAATATCCACTGTCGAACACTTGTTGGCGACCCTGTCTGCCTACGGTATTGACAACCTACATATCGATATCGATGGCGACGAGGTGCCCATTATGGATGGCAGTGCAGCACCATTCGCTTCGATTATCGAAGAATCTGGGATTCGCAAGTTGCCGCGAAGTCGTAAGTTCATTTCCATACGAGAACCGGTCAGCGTGATCGATGGTGAAAAGCGGGTCAGTATTATTCCTTCTCGCTTCTTTCGTATCACTTTTGACATTGCATTCGATCATCCATGTATTGCACTGCAACAACGTTCAGTGAAAATCACTTCAGAGAGCTTCCGCCGTGAATTGGCCTCGGCCCGCACATTTGGCTTTTTGAAAGATGTTGAAACACTCAAAGCCGCAGGCCTTGCCCGAGGCGGTTCGCTTGAGAATGCAATTGTAATTGATGACGAGCGGATACTCAATCCGGAGGGTTTGCGCTATCAGGACGAATTTGTCCGGCACAAAATCCTGGATTCAATCGGCGATTTGAGTTTGATTGGCGCGCCAATTCTTGGACATGTTCGAGCTTTCAAGGCCGGCCATGACATCAACCTCCAAATTGTGGAAAAGTTGCTTGCCAACCCTCAGGCTTGGCAAATTCTCGAATTCTCTGAAGAAGATCTTGAAAAAGCCCTGCAGATCCCAACACCGACATTTGCGTCGGAAATTGCACTGTCCAAAGCCTGAAGCTATAAACACATCCAGAGGCAGTCAATCGACTGCCTCTGGGTTAGACTGATGGCTTCTCGCATTCTGAGACTTTTCGTCTTCTACATTGCGTGATAAGATCCTGTCATGTCTCAGAAAAAATCCTTTGTCATTTCAGAACAACAAACAACCGAAGTGCGTAAGCGGCGACGGGAATGGTTGATTGCGCTTGGCATTTTTTTGCTGGTCGTTTTCTCTCTCCGCTATCAAAGAGAACTTTTCGAACTCACCTCAGAAATCCCGATCAGCGGGAATATTCTGATCCTGGCCATGATCAACTTGAATATTTTGTTGATCATTCTTTGCCTCTATCTCATCCTGCGGAATATTTTCAAGCTATTTATCGAACACAGGCGAGGGATTCCTGGCACAAAACTTCGCAGTAAATTGGTTTTGGTTTTCGTTGCCTTATCATTGATCCCGACCATGCTGTTGTTTTTTGTCTCAGCAGGGTTCATTACTAACTCAATTGAAAACTGGTTTAACACTCAAATTGAAGAGTCACTGCAGGAATCATTAGAGGTTGCACAAACCTATTACAAAAACTCTGCCAGCAACGCCTTATACTATGCGGAACAAATTTCTCAAACAATTAAAGACGACAAACTCCTTAATGAAGAAAATTTACCTGTCCTCGAGGAATTGATCCACAAGAAGCAAAAAGAATATAACCTCGGCATTGTTGAGGTCTTCTCATCAACCCTGGAAGAACTGGTGAGAGCTGTTAACCCTCAAGTTCCGGCAGCTGAGTTCACAGATCCGGGTTCTGACAGTATTAAGGAGGCGTTGCAGGGAAATCGATTTACCCGAATTAGCCCAATTGGCCGCGCAGACCTGATCCGCGGGATTGTCCCAGTTTATTCTAACTGGAAACCCTCTGATGTGGTTGGCGTTGTAGTCGTGAACTACTACGTCCCCTATTCCCTGGTCAATAAAATGAATGAAATTAACAATTCATTCGACCAGTATAAAAGTTCGAAATTGCTGAAAGGCAAAATTCAACAGGGATATGTCCTCTTTCTTCTCCTAATTGCCCTGGTTATCATTTTTCTTGCAACTTGGGCTGGATTTTATCTGGCCCGAGGCATAACGGAACCAATTCAGGATCTCGCCGTGGCAACCAATCGAGTGGCAAAGGGCGACCTTGACGTCACCATCGACAGTTATAGCAACGATGAAGTTGGGATTTTGGTCGATTCGTTTAATAAAATGACTGCCGATTTGCGACAGAGTCAAAAAGCCATCCGTCTTGCCAACAAAGAACTCCAGGAGTCGAACCTCGAACTCGAACAGCGGCGCAGATACATGGAGATCGTTTTGGCCAATGTCACTGCCGGTGTGGTTGCGATTGATAGCCAGGGGCACATTACGACAATCAATAAATCAGCTGAAAAACTCCTGAAGTTGAAAACGAACAACATTATTGGCCGTAATTTCAGAGATGTGATTTCCCCTGTTTATCTACCCATGGTCAAAGACATTCTCAAGGAATTGATTGGCTCTGGGAAAGACACCTTTCGTAAACAAGTAACGCTGCCCATGGGTGAAACCAAGCTAACCTTGCTGGTGAATGTAACGACATTGAAAGACGAATATGATGAGTTTATGGGAACAGTTGTCGTGTTTGACGACCTGACACAGCTCCTCAAAGCACAGCGAATGGCTGCCTGGCGAGAAGTAGCTCGGCGCATTGCCCATGAAATCAAAAACCCTCTGACTCCGGTCCAACTTTCTGCCCAGCGTCTTCGCAGACGCTATAAGGATTCATTCCCACCAGAAGATACTGTCTTTGATGAATGTACGAACATGATTATCAAGCAGGTAAAAAAAAAAAAAAA
>JAFDBS010000167.1 GCA_019313185.1 Deltaproteobacteria bacterium
GGCGGAAGTCACCGGGGACGAGACCCCGACACAAGTGAAACCGGAAAGAGGTTTAACTGATCAGGAACTTAAGGCATTGTTAGAATCCGACGCCGATTTGCCTTCAATGATTGCACAACCGGCAATCCCCCAATCTTTGAGACCTCCAGGTGTTCCCATTGTCCGTCCAGGCCGTTTACCTGCCACTGAACAAGGGAACGATCCTGAGCCTTTTGAAGAAGATCCTTCAATTGTTGGTGCTTTGCCAAAACCAATTGAAAAAACCAAGGCATGGGAGCCACCGAAATTATTGCCCGAACCCGAGCCCGAACCTCGCGTGGTCTACATTGTTCCGTTTACGTCGGTTATGGTGCCTCGGGAAGTATCAGCACTTCTTTTTGACAGATTCGTCGATCTTCTTAATACCAAGGCAGAAGGATTAGACTTTACATTTGTCATCCTAAAAGAAGGCCTTGATGAAGCGCCGCAAGAATGGCTGTTAGAGCGAAAATATGTCACTGGTGAAATATATGCCTATGTTGAAGAGTCTGGCTGCTGTTCTACGGATTTGAGAAGTATGTCACGAATTGTTTATCGAAAGGCCCACCAAGAAGAACCGGTGTTTGCCTTTGAGTATCCCTTTCAGTCTTTTTTTGACCACGAACAATCCACTCTCCAAGTCGAAAGACGTAAACTGGCAGAAAGTATCGCCAATACGCTTGCAAATGAACTCATGCTGTTTCTGAAACCCTCTTAAATCGGCTTTTCAAGGACCAATCAGTCGAAATCGTGTCTGCTTGAACAAAAAAGACATGATTTTTCTTTCAGAAAGCCTTGACATTCTAGTCTGGCTGATTATATTTACCCCTGCCTGTTAGCACTCTCGCCTCGGGAGTGCTAACAGAATCAATGGCAGTCAGAAGGTAATTTGCCAGACCTGAGTTGTTCAGTCCGTCTGGGAGTTTCAATCTTCATTAGGATGATTTGTCAACAACATCGAAGCGTTAGAATCAAACATTATCTTGGAAAGGAGTCATGCACATGAACATCAGACCTCTACATGATCGGATCATTGTGGAACGTGTCGAAGAAGAAACCACCACCGCCGGAGGCATTATCATCCCTGATACGGCTAAAGAAAAGCCCCAGCAGGGTAAGATTGTGGCCGTTGGCAAAGGCAAGATTACAGAGGATGGCAAAGTCCTTCCTTTAGACGTTAAGGTCGGCGACAAAGTTCTGTTTGGCAAATATGCCGGGACAGAGATCAAGCTTGAAGGCAAGGAGTACATGATGATGCGTGAGGATGACATCCTCGGCGTTGTTGAATAAAGAAACCATCTACTATAGCTCTAAGTAAGGAGGCCAGAAAAATATGTCAGCTAAAGAAATTAAATTCGGGCAAGACGCCCGCTCGCACATTCTGGATGGGGTTAATGCCTTGGCTAATGCAGTCAAAGTCACCCTGGGTCCTAAAGGCCGAAATGTCGTCATAGAAAAGAGTTTTGGCGCCCCGCTGATTACTAAAGACGGTGTGACAGTGGCCAAAGAGATTGAACTTGAAGGCAAGTTCGAAAATATGGGCGCTCAACTGGTCAAGGAAGTTGCTTCGAAAACGTCAGATGTCGCTGGGGATGGTACCACAACAGCAACAGTTCTGGCGCAGGCGATTTATCGAGAAGGCGTAAAGCTTGTGACCGCAGGCCATAATCCCATGGAGATCAAGCGCGGCATCGACAAAGCAGTTGAAGCGGCTGTTGAGTCCCTGAAAAAACTGTCCAAGCCGGTCAAAGATCACACTGAAATTGCCCAGGTTGGCACCATCTCGGCCAATTCCGATGAGACGATTGGCAACATTCTTGCCGAAGCGATGGAGAAGGTTGGCAAGGAAGGGGTTATTACGGTTGAAGAAGCCAAGTCGATGGAAACTTCCCTCGAAACTGTGGAAGGGATGCAATTTGACCGCGGCTACCTCTCTCCCTACTTTGTCACCGATCCAGAGCGTATGGAAGCTGTGATGGAGGACGCCCTGATCCTGATCCACGATAAAAAGATCAGCAACATGCGCGACCTTTTGCCCATTCTTGAGCCGGTTGCCAAGCAAGGCAAACCGCTGTTCATCATTTCCGAAGACGTCGACGGTGAAGCTCTGGCCACGTTGGTGGTGAACAAGCTTCGCGGCACACTGAATATCGCAGCCGTCAAAGCTCCCGGTTTCGGTGACCGTCGTAAAGCGATGCTTGAAGACATAGCAGTTCTGACCGGCGGCAAAGTCATCTCGGAAGAAATTGGCTTTAAACTGGAGAATGCCACGATTGACATGCTTGGTACTGCAAAACGCATTGTCGTGGACAAGGACAACACAACCATTATTGACGGTGCAGGGTCAGAAGCTGACATTCAAGGTCGAGTCAAGCAGATCCGCGCTCAGATCGAAGAAACAACCAGCGACTATGACCGTGAGAAACTCCAAGAAAGACTGGCAAAACTGGTTGGCGGTGTCGCTGTTGTCAAGGTTGGCGCTGCAACCGAAACGGAAATGAAAGAAAAGAAAGCCCGCGTCGAAGATGCATTGCACGCCACTCGTGCGGCCGTCGAAGAGGGGATTGTTCCCGGTGGCGGTGTCGCCTTGATTCGCGCAATCGATGCGGTGGCAAAAGTTGATGCCAAGGGCGAACAAGCTTTCGGAATCAATATTGTCAAGAGAGCCCTTGAAGAGCCTCTGCGCCAGATTGCAGCCAATGCCGGACAAGAAGGCTCGATCGTTGTCAATGAAGTTAAATCCAACAAAGGTGCTTACGGATTCAATGCGGCGACGGATGAATATGCTGATCTCGTTAAAGCAGGGATTATCGACCCGACGAAAGTCGTTCGCTCCGCCCTGCAGAACGCAGCCTCGGTTTCGGGCCTGATGCTCACCACGGAAGCCTGTGTTGCTGAGAAGCCGAAAGATGAAAGCTCTTCATCGATGCCTGACATGGGCGGCATGGGCGGCATGGGTGGCATGGGCGGCATGATGTAAGCAAAATCCGCTTATCCCTAAAAAGCTCCCTGGGTTTTTCCCAAGGGGTTCAGGTAATCTGTTGAAAAACCCGGTCTACATTGGCCGGGTTTTTCTATTATTCGTCTCGGTAATAATGTGACTGGCGCTGACTCTAGTTTTATAATGCTGGAGGTATGGCTGCCGCTTGTTGGTCACTGTTACCCTAGAACCCACTTAGCAAAAAATCGATGGCTGTAAGTATCTCTGTTCGATTTTCGGCCAAGGAAGCCACCTTATTGTGTAAGTCACGCTTCGGGTAACCGGCAATTTCAGGTGTAGACATAACAACATCCTTCCCCATTATTTTAAATCTTGGACAAAGCTTTTTTGCCTCTTCTTTTGCTGAAAAAATCAAGACAAGCGGCACCACAGTTCGTGTCGCAAGACCATTATGCAAGTCATGCTGTACGTCCATAAGGAATGGTATGAGATCTTTTGATTCTGGCTCCTCGTTTTCGTATACATCGAATTGTGCCACTAAAACCTCCTTTTACGAGCACCAAAAACACCATTTTTCTCGATGCGTTCATTGTAGGCCTCTATGGCCTTCTGGTTCTCAAGAAGCCATTGTTCCTCCAGCTTCGAGCGCACTTTGTCCAAAACCGCATCCTCAAATGTCTGTGACAAGTTAATACCAGCATCTTTTGCGATTCGGACAAGGTCGGTGTTGGCAGTGACGTTCACTGGCTTCTTCGGGGCGTCTAAATTGTAAATATATTGTGGTTTCATTGCGCTCCCCATATGCGTGTAATATATGCGCATATAATACACGCTTCTAATGCTGGCTGCAAGTTCTTTTGAGTCAAAAGGCAAGGGGCTGCACTTCACGAGTTGCCGCAAGCCCGGACCCCAGGGTTTCGATGATGCCATGTTTTATTCGTGTTATTGGTCGGCAAGAAGAAGCCCCATACACCGCGTGGTTTATGGGGCTAAAGGGAAAAATCAATTGGTTACCGGAACCCCCTGGTTGTTTCCAGGGAGCTTTTTTTTCTAGACGATCAAAAAGTCAATCTTAAAGCAGTTAAATTTTTACAACGGTTGGCTTGTTAATCAACTCTACCAAGTTAGACGATTTTTTTCATTGTTTCACAGCGCGGCATGGGTTTAACAACAAAGGTTTTTTCACCATCAGAGTTCAACGCCAAGACTTTAACAGTTTGCTGGTCCTTGCCTTTGCCATAAGACGCAAGAATTGCTCCTGCGAGCTCGATATCTTCCGTCGATGGTACACCAGAGACCAGGCCCAACGGCCCGGGCACACCAGGTGTGCGCAATAAAGTTTGTCCCGCAGAATGACGGGCCTCAATGCCCTCATTGTCCTCTTGATGGCGTCCAAGCACCAGCTTTGAATGATCAGAGAGCCGAAACTGGCGTCCGATTTTCAACAGCTCCACATCATTAACAGAGCAATCGGGTTCATGAACAATCAGGTCCCTGAGTCGGTCAGAGAAATGTTTCTCAGTCAACAGACAACCACCACCAGATGAAGGGTAATCGACCAGACCCCATTCTTTCGCGAGCGCTTCCTGACGCTTGCGCGATCGTCCCTGTATGTCGAGCAGAAGGTCTCGATCGACCAGACCTTGTTCTTCCATTTTGGTCACAGGTAGCAACTTTGCACTTAAAGGTCTCAGGATTCGCTCTGGGTGGCCAGAGAAATTCGCAACAGAACGTAACGCATTGGCATTTTGACTCATTGGCCGCTGGCCAAGAACTTCACCGGAAAAGAGAAACTCAAAGCCTTGATCATTCATGATGTTTCCAGCAAGGCGAAACATCATGGCATGACAATCAATACAGGGATTCATGTTTTTACCATAGCCGTAGCGCGGAGCTTTGACCATGTTAAGGTGAACGTCACTGATATCTTTGATCATAAGCGGCACGTCGATCATTTGCGCCATGTGTTCTGCTTTTGCCGACCCAAAAAAAGGAGTCACAAAGGCAATGCATGTAACATGAATCCCCTGTTTTTTTAAGCAGACGGCAGCCAAACTGCTGTCAAGACCTCCTGATAAAAGACCGAGAGCTTTGACCATCATCTCCTCCATTGGATGTAGTCATTTACCAATAATTCCAGTTTAAGCCAGTTGTTCTTCCTGAGTCCACCCTTCCAATGGGTTTATCTTGATAGAAAAAATCCATCATCCACATATCCTCAAGGCTGACACTTACCGAGCAGAGTGAACGGCCATATTTTTCCTTCGGTTTTTCTAAGGGTAGAAAAACTAAACGATAACTGAATATGATTTTCGCCAATCAGGCTTGTTCCAAAACGATAAGAGAGGGGAAAGATCGGCCAGTTCCTTTGGCAAAGAACGGTTTGCGAAAATGATCATCACTGGCAGCCGAGACAATCTGTCGAGATTTGACAGCGTGGACACAATTCGACCAATGACTCGAGCGGAAGACAGATAAACGGAGACCTGAAATTAAACTGTGCTATACGGATTAAACTGATAAGCAACAGGGGCCTGAAGAATTTTTTCAAGCCCCTGTTTCTGACTTATGAGGGGGAATCAGTTATTGCTTGATATGACAGCGGTCGCAATTGCCTTTGGCGTCAAATGCCCTTTCTCCGTTATGGCAGACACCACACAAACGGCCAGCATAGATTTCTTCCATGGAAATCGTAATGCTTCCCTGTTTCATTTTTGGGAACATTGCATCATTATGGCAGTCTTTGCACTTGCCGCCAGCCTCTTTGTGAAGGTCGCCGTCAAATTTCACCAATCCCATCGGGCTGTTATTAAATTCAATGATCTTGCCGGACGGTACCGCCAATGCCACGGCGGCCAATGCCAAGCTAATAACGATGGAACAAATAACACGATTCATGTGAACCTCCTTCAATCAAATTATTATTGGTTAAACAACGTTGCCAGTTTAGCAGATTCTCTTTTGAGCGCAAAAGATTGATATAGAGGAAACAGTTTTTTGATCACTGTTACTCCAAGGCGGCGACCAGTAGTTCTAGAATATGCACACTGCGTTGCCTTCCTTGAGCGTGATTGATACTGTCCTGAAGTTGCATAATGCAACCGGGGCAATTTGTGGCGACCAAGTCTGCACCAGAGGCAAGGATATGCGCCGCCTTCTTCGCGCCAATTTTCTTGCTGGTCTGGTAATGATGCACCGAATATGTTCCGCCTAATCCGCAACATGTGCCGGCCTCAGCCATCTCAACAAAATCAATATTGGGGATGGCTTGCAGAATTTGGCGTGGCTCGCTGACGATTCCATGAGAGCGTAAATGACAGGGGTCGTGATAAGTCACCCTGGTTCGTTTTCCGGTTGCCGGCAGGCTGCTGAGTTTCTCAGGAAGTCCATGCTCAACCAAGAACACAAAGATGTCTCTGGTTTTCGCAGCAAGGGTCTGATAATCAGTTCCTAGGTCGGAATAAAGTTTGCCTATCCCGGAGTGGCAAGACGCGCAAGCTGTCACCACGAAATCGACGCGTTGAGCGGACAGTGCTGAGAGGTTCTGCAACGCCAGTTGTTCGACCGTGGCCTGAGCGCCTGCACTGACAGCCGGAAGTCCACAACATGCCTGTTCTTTGGGGATGAAGACATTGACGCCTAAAAATTTTAAAACCTTTAAAAACGCCTCACCGATAGCTGGGTACATATAGTTAATGCCACAGCCAGAAAAAAACGCCACCGTCGGCATATTGGGATCGCCGGCAATAAATTCGGGAACGGTGTCCCGAAATGGTTTCGATGCGATGGGCGGTAAAGTTCGATCGGCTTCTATCCATGGAGCAGGAAACCTCAGACGGAGCCCACTATTCTCCGGAAGCTTTTTGAAGAATAATGGCGAAAGAAACCTGCCAGCTTTGGCAAGATTGTTCATCAACCGAGGCCGTCCCAGAAGAGCCGCGACCCCTTTTCCAAAACTGTTAAGGCCATGATCGGCGGCGATTTGACGACGCGTTGCAGCTATAATTTCATCAGTCGGCACCTTGTTAGGACATTGGGCATAGCAGCTTCCGCAGAGAAGGCACTGGCTGATATCCTCGATCATTTTGGGTTCAAAATCTATCGTCTGGTCCAGAACCGCGTGGGCGAGGGCTACTTTGCCGCGAGCAACTCGCCCTTCATGTTTTTCGACTCCAAAAACCGGGCAGTGTGCCCGACAAGCCCCACACTTGACGCACATTTCAATTTCGTTCCGAAGGTCTTGCAAGTTTTTCAGCTTTGCCATATTTAAACCTTTACACAGCCTGATACCTGGAGCCAAATGGTCTGACGGCCAAAAGCGAGAGGGAGAGGAACATTCAATCAAGAAAAATCTTGCCGGGGTTAAGAATATTGTTCGGATCGAGTGATTTTTTTATCGCTTTCATATAGTTCGCCGCGGCTGGTGTGATCTCCAGGGGAATATAGGGCGCCTTGGCAATACCGACACCATGTTCGCCACTCATCGTCCCTCCCAATTCTAAAGCCCCTTTGAAGACGTCTTCAATGGCTAGCTTGGCTTTGTCGAGGTCACCGGGGATTTTGCGGTTAATCATGATATTGACGTGAATGTTGCCGTCACCGGCATGACCGAAGTTGACAATCGGAACGCCGTACTTTTCTGCAATAGAGTCGACCTTGCGGATCATCTCTGGGACCTTGCTGCGCGGAACGCAGATGTCCTCGTTGAACTTGTCAGGATTGACTTTACGAAGAGATGCAGACACGGAGCGACGGACCTGCCAAAGCGCTTCACTTTCTTCAGGTGTCGTCGCTGTCCGGATTTCAACCACGCCAAGGGGTTGAATTATGTGCTTGATTTTTTCGCACTGTTTGTCGAGAAATTCCTGGTCGCCATCCACCTCGATAATCAGTACAGCGCGTGCCGATGGAGGGAGGTCAAGATTTGTCGCTTGGCGGACACAATCTATAGTGCGACCATCCATGAACTCCAAAGTGGTTGGGATGATTTTGCCACGAATGATTGCAGAGACGGCCTGGGCTGCACCATCGATCGAATCAAACATGACCAACATGGTCTTTTTCGCTTCGGGCAGTGGCAAAAGCTTGATAATGATTTTGGTGATCACACCTAAAGTGCCCTCTGAGCCACACATCAGTTTGGTCAGATCATAGCCGACAACGCCCTTCATTGTTGGGCCTCCGGTGGTGATCACATCTCCGGTCGGCGTCACAACCTCAAGACCGATAATAAAATCTTTGGTAACCCCGTATTTCACACAACGAGGACCGCCGGCACATTCGGCGACGTTACCGCCTAGTGTTGAGAATTTCAGTGAAGCCGGATCAGGCGGGTAGAACAGGCCGAGTTTTTCGACCGCTTTCTGAAATGCTTCGGTGACAACACCTGGCTCTACGGTGGCAACCAGGTTCTGCTCGTCGATTTCCAAAATTCGGTCAAGACGTTCTGTAACCAGGACGATGCCACCTTTAACTGGGAGGCTACCACCGCTGAAGCCGCTGCCGGCGCCACGGGGAAAGACAGGGATCATCTCCCGGTTGGCCAACAGCATAATTCGACGAATTTCGTCTGTCGAAGCAGGGTGAACAACCGCATCAGGCAGATATTGCTGTTGAGTCGCATCATAGGAGTAGCAGATTCGGTCTGCTTTTGACATTGAAATGTTTGCAGCGCCGACAATCTCCTGTAACGCCAAAAAATTATGTTCTGAAAGCATCTCAGTCCTCATATTATCGTCAGTTGTGTTTGATGCATGTTTTGTCCAGAAGCTAGATCCACTGGGAAGTTAATTCCGGCAGGATAATTCCGCCTTCCGGAATAACAACAATATCTGGTTGGCGGGGCAATTTTTTCTTCGCCATCATCAATGCCTCGTTCAGGTCAGAGGCTTTTTCCATGCCCATCCGCTCTGTTTGCTCACGCGTGAACGAACTGACCAAAATGATTCGCCATGAGCGGGCTTTCAAAAGCGTGGCAAAAGCGGTTTGACCATTGATTTCATAATTGCTACGTAGTGCCCATTCAAAATTCTGCAAATCTTGATATTTAAACCAATGGAAAAAAGAGTCATTGCCAAACCCGTCTGGGCAAGCAGCTAAAAGGATCAACGTTCCCCCGGGCTTTACAGCTTGGACGCTGTAATCTAACGCCTTGTGAGCCTGAATGAAATTGATGTCTTTAGGGTGCCCTCCACATGAAACAATGGCCAAATCAGCAAGCCGATCGATGGGCACAGTGTAGAGATCCTTGGCCTGCTGACAACCTTTTAAATGGGCTTTTTCAAGATCGCCACAATAAACCCCCGCAATCTTCTTGTCGGGAGTCAAAACGGTGTTGAGCAAAAAGTCGGGGTTAACCATGCGGGCGGCTTCCAGTATAGCATGGTGCACAGGATTGCCTTGAAGATTGGCTGGCCGGGCCTGTGGGCTTCGTCCCCCGATTTCAACTGGATTAAATATAGCAAAATGGGTCGCCATACAGGTTGTCCGACTGGCCACGCCAGGAATCAACCCTTTCCGCCCGCCGCCAAATCCAGCAAAATAATGAAGGCTAATTGTGCCGGTGACAATTATTCGGTCAGCTTCCACTAGCCGTCGATTGACGTGCACTGGAAAGCCCGATGATGTTGAGCCAAGGTCGATCAGTTCGCTTGGTTGGTCAACTTCGTGGTCCACGACGGAAAATCGATTGTAAATTTGACCTACAATTTGCCGGTGTTCGGCGGTTGTCTGTTTCCGGTGAATACCGAGCCCGATCAAAATGGTAATGTCCCGATCGCGAATTCCGCAACGATTCAAATCATCTGTTAAGACCGGCAGATATAACTCACTGGCTGTATAGCGCGTGATATCTGATGTGACAATCACGACCTGTTCACCGGGCTGAACGATTTCCCTCAAGCGCGGGGTGCCGATTGGGTTGTCCAAAGCTCTTCGGATAGCGTTTAGCGGATCCGGGAATGGGCCGCGTTGTTTCACTCGGAGCGTTCTGGTTTCCGAAACACTACAAGATAGACACGCTTTGCCGTATTTTAAAGACAAAGTGGGCAAAAATTCTCTCCGTGACTAATTTGTTATTTTAAGCTGTTTGTCATTTCAAAGGCAAATTTTCAAGGTTTATTGATTGGAGGGCGCTCGAGACAAAGCCCTGCAATGATGACTGTGACTGAGACAGCCAGACCGAGATAGAGAGGAGGAACAGGTTTCCAGCCGCTTAGGCCGCTGAGAATCACCACAATCGGTGCCATAACAATCGCCACGGCTCCTGCTTTTCGAGCAGTATGGCGGCCAAAGTAAACAGCAGCCATCAGTGGCACGAAGAGTGTTGCCCCTCGAATGCCCATGGACAAAAAGCTCCAGTGAAGTATCAACGAATCAAGCTGGGTCATGACCAGAAGGAGAGCAACCAAAACGGTGAACAGCGTGGCCATTTGAAGATGCTTCAAGCGGCGTTCCTCAGAGTCGGCCCGATGACCTAGAAGGTCTGTTTGAATGGTTGTCCCAATTCCGATGGCAAGCCCGGCAGCGGTTGCGATGGCGGCAAAAAGCAATGTTGCGAACGCAACACCGGCCCACAGGGGCGGAAAGCTATGCAGAAGAAAAGTCGGCAAAGCTTCTGCGCTGTTGATACCTGGATATGTCAATCGCATGGCCATTCCAACCGCGACGCCACACAGGCCAAGTGGCGGGATAAGCAGAGCGCCAATCATGGCTCCTTGTCGGGCTTCATGGACGTTCTTTGCCGCAAAAATTGCTTGGAGATAAATCTGTGTTGAGACCACGCCGATGATCATCGAGAGCATGTCCGATAAACATTCTTTCATCCCATAGCCGAACAAGCTGAACCAAGGAAAATAGGGCAAGCTGATCTTGAGATTCTGCAAGCCGCCGGCCTGGTTCAACGCAAGGCCTCCCGCACCAATCATGGTGACATAAAGCAATAGCAATTTGACAAGTCCGACCGATCCAGCCCTGCGCAACCCCCCCTTGACGGCAACCAGAGCAATCAATCCGGCAGCAATAAACGTGGCAACCGCCTGGGGGATTTTAAACAAGCTGACCAGAAGGGTTCCACCGGCCAATAGCTGGGCAATAATATGGATGAACATGCCGAAAGAGCTAAACAGGCTAGCGGCCACTCGCGCGCGCTCACCATGGTAGCGTGCGATAAACTCAGCAAGAGTCACGACTTCGCCAGACCGGAGCGGTCCAGCAAGAGTGGCTGCAAGAAATAAACAGGCGATTCCTGCGCCTAGAGTGAACCACCATCCGGAAAGGCCATAAAGGTACGCCATCTGAACGGTGCCAATCGTCGATGCTCCACCAACGAGGGTCCCCATGATCGCGCCGGCAACATGCCAACGGCCAAAGCAACGTCCTGCAACAGCAAAATCAGCCGCACTGTGCTTTTTTCGTTGGCCCAATGCTACCCAAGAAAATATTACGATGGTGATCAGAAAGCTCAGCAAAAAAGGCGGTGAACTCTCTGCGGCGATTGTCATTCCCTAAAGAGCGCGAACAAGGCCGCCATCGATTGCAATCGCTTGGCCTGTCAGGTAAGTGTTGACATTTGATACAAGAAAGGCGACGACTTGAGCCAGTTCGTTGGGCTCTCCGTAACGGCCAAGGGGAATGGATTTGCAGGCTTCACGGACGACATCTTCCCTGCTGCATTTGAGCCGTTCAGCTTTCAGTCCATCTAAGTGATGTGTTCGGTCGGTGGCGATTCGGCCAGGAGCGACCGTATTGACCAGTACGCCATCCGGGGCAAGTTCATCTGCAAGGGATTTACTCAAGCCAAGGACTCCTGCCCGAAATACATTGGAAAGTACCAAATGTGGAATGGGTTGCCGAATGGAGGATGAGGTAATGTTAACAATGCGTCCTTTTGCAGCGCGAAGATCGTTCAGGCATGCTCTTATGAGCCGGATATAGCTTAGCAGGGTCAGTTCAAAAGCTGATTGCCATTGTTGGTCGTCAAAATCAGCAAATGACCCGCCCGGTGGGCCACCGCAGTTGTTGATGAGGATATCTATCCTGCCGAACGCCGAGCGAGTCTTCTCTACCAACGCGGTGATGTCTTCGTCGCGGGTAAGGTCGCCAACTTGAGTCGCGATCTTGCTATCCGTCAATTGACGAATCTCTCGAGCGGCAGACAAAAGGTTTTGAGAATCACGGCCATTCAACATGACATGGCATCCCTCGCGAGCAAGTTCCTGAGCGATGGCTTTGCCGAGTCCACGGCTCGACGCGGTGACCAAGGCGGCTTTCCCTTTTAAATGTAGGTCCATAATTGTTCTCTGAAGTCAAATGATGAGAGGCTTTTTGATGTCACAATCAGGCATGATCCAGTTAATCAATGAGTCGATTTGGGCGATATGATCTCTTGCCGCCGGACAGCCTGGGTGCCGGACAGTTGCTGAACTGATCAGGCGTCGGCGATGAAGAATTTCTTTACGGATGGCAACACCAGGTTGTTGCTCAAAAACGATTAAAGGCAAAAATCTTTGGTAAAGGGTTCGAACGCGGGAGATGTTGCCAACCTGCATGGCTTTGACCATGTGCTGTAAAATCTCTGGAAAGGCAAATCCGGTCATAAACCCATCACTCCCTGAACTTAGATCAAAAAAAGCGTAAAGGCCACCAAGGCCGGTCAAGATTGAAACAGGCCGCTGCATGGCAGCTTTCAAGGCACTGATTTTTGGTGCCGTTGGAACCGATTCGGCTTTAATGCAGACAACCTGAGGGATGTCTTTGATCAGGCGCAAGAGCAGTTCTGTCGGCATTTGAACCCCGGTTGAAGCCGGGTGATCTTGAACGACAATCGGCAATTCACAAGCCAATGCAACGCGTTCGTAAAGAGCGTAAATGCGGTCAGCGGTTAACCCAGGCCCGGCATAAGGCGCGACCATGACTGCGTCTGCGCCCAAATCGGCTGCCATGCGACTGAGTTCCTCGCAGGCATAAGTGCCTTCATGACTGGTTCCAACAATTATTGGTAGACGACCGCGACTTGCCGATACGGCCGTACGGATAACGTCTGACCGCTCGGCATCAGTCAACCGATTCGCTTCGCCAAGCACGCCAAGAATCGTTGCACCATTGACGTTTAAATCGGCCATAAACTGGATCAGCTGTTGGATGGATCTTGAATCAATACGCTCATCGGGATGAAATGGTGTAGCCAAAATGGGGACAACGCCTGACAAATGAAAAGTTTTGTTCACAGACATTTGCTTGTGCCTTATTGCTGGTTATCCTTCTGCGTTAGTGACATATTTATTGGCCGAGCGATGCTTGCCCCACCATTGCCACAGGCCAAAAATCAGAAACAGGCCGAACCCGAATAAGTTGGTTTGCCATCCAGGCCAAAACATGAACACAGTAATCAGGCCATAGCCGATTCGGACCGGCCAGACGGCAAGCCTAAAGAAAAACCCTTCGAAGAGAATGGCGAAGGAAAACAACCCGACGAGTCCCGATGCGGTTGCCTCAAGCACCATCCAAAGGGGCCCTTCGAACAGGATCGGTGTATAGCAAAATAAGAGCGGGATCAGATAAATGCCCTTGGCCAACTTCCAAGCTTCCATGCCGGTTTGTAAAGGCTTACTACCGGCTATTCCTGCGGCAGTATAGGCCGCAAGGCAGACAGGCGGTGTCACATTGGCATCTTGGCTATACCAAAAGATCAACATGTGCGCTGCAATCAAGCTGATCCCCATCATTTGCATTGCGGGGGCAACGAGGACAGCGAGAACGATGTAAGACGCCGTGACGGGTAGTCCCATGCCGAGAATCAGCGAGGCAAGGGCGACCAAGACGATCATGACGATCAGGTGCCCGCCTGAAAGGTCCAGAGCGACAATCGAAAAGGTCGTTCCCATGCCTGTCATCAACACCACGCCGACAATAATCCCGGCACACAACAAAACCACTGCTGTGGAGACCATGTTTTTGGCGCCAAGAAACAGGGCGTCTCCAATGTCTTTGATCCCCATTCGGGTTTCCTTTCGAAACCAACTGGCGACAACCACGGCAATAGTTGAAATCGAAGCTGAGTAAGTCGGGGTAAAGCCATACATCAATAATCCGACCAGCAGGCCAATGGGGATCAAAAAGTGCCAGCCTTCTTTGAGAACGACGCGAACTCTGGGGATTTCAGTGTCTGCAGGGACTTCGAGATTATTGCGGCGCGCCCTCAGGTGAACGAAAAAAATCACAGAGGAGAAATACATCAAGGCTGGAATGATAGCCACACCGATGATTTTCAGATAAGGAATTTGCGTCCATTCTGCCATGATGAACGCACCCGCTCCCATAATGGGGGGCATCAGTTGCCCACCGGTAGAGGCCGCAGCTTCTACGGCCGCAGCAAAATATGGCCGAAAGCCGGTCTGCTTCATCAGTGGAATGGTCAGTGAACCTGTACCAACCGTATTTGCAACTGCACTGCCCGAGATACTGCCCATCAGACCACTGGCAACAACGGCCATTTTGGCTGGGCCGCCAATCGTTCTGCCCATGACGGCCATAGCCAATTTCAGAACAAAATCTCCTGCTCCGGACCGAAGTAAAAAAGCACCGAACAAGATAAACAAAAAAACGTAGGTCGAGGAGATGCTTGCAATCGTGCCAAAAATACCATCCGGGGCAAAATACATTCGATACAACAAGCGCTCCACAGTGACACCGCGGAATTGCAACAACCCGCTGAAGTGCGGGCCCAAGAAGGTAACGTAACTCAAGCAGAAAATGGCCAAGAATGGGATCAGGTACCCAGTGCAGCGGCGAGTCAATTCGATCAACAAAACGATTGCCATCCCGGCAAAAATCAAATCACGAACAATCGGGACTTCGTTGCGTGCGTGCAGGGCATCCTCGAAAAAAATCAGGTAAAAGCCAACCACAAACCCAAGAACCGCGAGAATAAAATCCGCTTTTAGAGTTTTGTCAGGGTACTTCTTAGACATGGGATAGAAGACAAATCCGAGCAACAGAACCATAGCATAATGTGATGCATTCCTTTGTAGCTCAGAAATAACTCCGAAACTATTAAACCAGACATGGGCTAAGGACATAATAACCCCAGCAATGTAGACAAACGTTGCTGGAAAGGCCACCAACTTACGTTGTACGGCAAGAGCCTCGCCCTGATCTGTTTCGAGGTTATTATTCTCCTTTGGGGCCAAGTCGTGTTCTGACGGCATGATAGCTAACCTCAAGTCTGGGACGATAAACGCAGGCCGGGAAGACAAGACAGTCTTCCCGGCAGATTTAAGCTATTATTTGAGAATCAATTTTTCGGGCACGGCAACACCGACCTCTTGATAATATTTCACAGCCCCGGGGTGAAGGGGCATTGGCATCCCCGCAATGGCTTTTTCGATCGCCATTGCCTTGGTCGCGGCGTGAATATTATTTAGAAATGGCAGGTTTTCATAGATCGTTTTGGTGATTTTATAGACGGTTTCTTCATCAAGGTCGTTTGTTGCCACCAAAAGGTTAGGTTGGGCGATTGTCTTGATTGGCTTGGTCTGACCAGGATATGTGTCGGGTGGAATGACAAACCGGGTCCACAGTTCAATGTCCCCATTGATCGTGGCAAGTTGCTCGTCGGTGACATCGAGAACCGTGGCTTTATCACCGAGCATGGCGTACATTTGCGTGATTGCTGAAACAGGAACACCTGCAGGAATATTCGCTCCGGCAATTCGACCGTCCTGCATGGCATCAACTGATGGGTTGTAGCCTAGATACTCCGTAGTGAAATCTTTGTCCGGCTCAATTCCCAAGCCAGCAAAAATATGACGTCCTGAGCCTTCTGTGCCACTGCCACGCTTGCCGATGGAAAATTTTTCATTTAAGCCCTTCAGGTCGAGGATGGTTCCACTTTTAGCATATTTGGCAAGCAGGGCGAAGTGCTCGACATTCTGCCACAGCATGCTAATCCCGAGCATGCCCTGCATCGGCTGACCGGCGTAACTGCCTTTGCCGTTATAAGCCTGCATGCCATAGAGCCCTTGGAGTATGGCGAGATCGCATTCCTTGTTTTTGAGCATTTGGACATTTTCTGCTGATCCTGCAGAATTGATTGCCGTGGCCGTAATTTGATCGCTCTTGGCCAGTTTGATGCTGATCAACGTTCCAATGGCGACACCCACCGGGTAATACGTTCCACCAGTGGTGGCCGTGGCAATGATCAGCGACTTGGCTGCCTGAGCGGGAGACTGGACGGTTACCACCATTGTGGCAGCCACGCACAGTAACACCACTTTCTTGACGATTGTTTTCAGCATGATCTCCTCCTTTGACAGTAAGTGAAATCCCGCATGGTGCGGCTGTTTCATAGATTACCATCTAGAGATTAAAGAGCAACTACCTTGTCATCATTATGCGCTGATATTTGACTTGCGAGCTCAAGATCATCCGCTGCAAAATTCATGATGGACAAAGGACGGAGGGGCGGTGCGGGGCGGGGCTTTCTTGCTGACAGGCTGCATAAATTCACCATTTCTTTCGTTACATTCTCTCTTTGCTCAAAAGGCTGCGTTGACTCGTTGGAAGACGCTGGCGTAAGATGGCCCAACATGAAAAGGTGACAATTCCTTGAACAAAATCAAAACGGTATATAGCTGTCAGCAGTGCGGTCTGCAGACGCCAAAATGGATGGGCAAGTGCCCAGACTGCGGCCAATGGAATACCATGGTCGAAGAAGCGGTCACGGTCAACAAGACAAAACGCGCTCAATTCCAAGCCTCGACCCAATCGCCAGTGCGTTTGTCAGAGATGACAGTTTCGACTGAAGATCGACAAAAATGCGGACTTGCTGAGTTTGACAGGGTGCTAGGGGGAGGAGTGGTCCCCGGCTCATTGACGTTGATCGGCGGCGATCCCGGTATCGGCAAGTCGACCCTCATTCTTCAGGCCGCGGAACGGTGGGCTGGCGCTGGGCCAGTGCTTTATGTGACGGCAGAAGAGTCGGCTCGCCAAATAAAACTCCGTGCTTCACGCCTTGGCGTCAAAGCCGCGGAGCTGTTCCTTCTTGCCGAGAACTCTCTGGAGGCCGTTTTGGAGCAGGCCAAAGATCTAAAGCCGTCATTCCTGATCGTCGATTCAATCCAAACCGTCTTTACCTCAGCGCTCGAATCTGCACCCGGAAGCGTCAGTCAAGTCCGCGAATGCGCCGGACGCTTGATGCAGCAGGCCAAGGGTGTTGGCATACCAACCTTTATTATCGGACACGTTACCAAGGATGGCACGATTGCAGGGCCAAGGATGCTCGAGCATATGGTTGATACGGTTCTTTACTTTGAAGGCGATGCCGGCCATCCCTATCGGATTTTGCGTGCTGTTAAAAACCGCTATGGGTCAACCAACGAGATCGGCGTGTTTGAAATGAAGGACATCGGTCTGACCGAAGTGCCTAATCCTTCCGAGCTGTTTCTTGCCGAGCGCGCTGAAGACGCAGCGGGGAGTATTGTTGTTCCGGCAATCGAAGGGACACGACCGATTTTGGTTGAAATTCAGGCTTTGGTTTCCGGTACGGCCTTCGGCAACCCAAGGCGGACTGCAATGGGGATTGACGGCAACAGGGTCTCATTGCTTGTTGCCGTTTTAGAGAAAAAAGTTGGTTATGCGTTGTTGGGCCAAGACATTTTCCTGAATGTAGCCGGCGGCGTGAGGCTTAATGAACCGGCTATTGATCTGGGTGTGATCGCGGCCTTGGCGTCGAGCCATTTAAACAGGCCTGTTCCAAAAAGAACACTCCTTTTCGGAGAGGTCGGGCTGGCCGGAGAAGTGCGGGCCGTCTCTCGCCCTGAACTGCGAGTCAAAGAAGCAGAGCGCCTCGGTTTCAACTGTTGCCTGCTTCCTGCGGGAAACTTGAAAAACCTGCCAGCACCCAAGGGGCTTGAACTAATTGGTGTGCGCGACGCCAGTGAAGCCTTAGCCTTTTTGTTTGATTGACGATAAGCGCCTGGACAAGGAGCGAATGATGAACCAGTTGACACATTTTGACGCAGACGGAAAAGCTGTAATGGTGGATGTCGGCAACAAGGCTGCAACGGAACGGATTGCCATTGCACGAGGGACCGTAAGGATGCAAACGCAAACTCTGCAGCGTATTTTGAATCAAGAGTTGGAGAAAGGCGATGTTTTGGCCGTAGCACGTTTGGCAGGCATCATGGCTGCCAAAAAAACTCCCGACATCATTCCCCTCTGTCATCCATTGCTGATTTCCAGCGTACAGATTGAATTTTTGCCTGACCTGAAAACCAATTCACTGGCGATTGAGGCCAGTGTCAAGCTCACTGGCCAAACAGGCGTAGAAATGGAAGCGTTAACAGCTGTGTCTGTTGCCGCCTTGACAGTTTATGACATGTGCAAAGCTGTTGACAAAACAATGACTCTCGACAACATTCGACTTGTTGAAAAGTCGGGTGGCCGCAGTGGTCACTTTAAACGCCAAGGGGAAAGCGTTGATGAATGATATCCAGACTTACGTTATTCGGCGCGCTTTTGTCTTTCCGTTAGGGCTTCTGATCGGCTTGGTTGTTCTGCTTTTGGTTACTTGCTTGGTCCAGAAACAACCTGTTGCCAAACCCATTATTTTGGGGTTTTTGAGTGTACCGTTGGTTACGTTGTTTTTCGAGAGCGTTGCCCGCCGTATCGAAATCAGTGCAGAGGGGGTGACGGCACGCCGCACCTTGCGTACGATGAAGATCCCTTTTAACCAGGTCACCGGCCTGGAAGCCGTAAAGGTCCGTAGCAGAGTCTTTATTACGTTGATGGCTGGTGAGGATGACTACCTAATAATTTCAAATTCATACAGTCACTTTCCCAAAATGCTCAAACAGCTAATTGCCGCCTTGCCTTCTAATGTGGTCAGTGAAGAAACCCGACAGCTTGCAAACCAGCCAACGACCCGGCAGGCAGACATTGTCGCTGTCTGGTTTGCGGTTGCAGCGTTAATTTATATTCTGTTGGCACAGTTTGGCGTCGCATAGGCCATTTGGGTTGACTTGATAAAGAAATTCATTTAATTTGTGCCCGCAAAGAGAGGTGTTCCCATGGATAAAGTAAAATTAGAGGAGTTTCGTCAGTTGCTACAGGGTCAGATGGACGACCTTTTGCGTGGTGCTGACAAGACGGTCTCAGATATGACCGATGAAAAGACCAATTTCCCTGACCCGACAGACAGGGCATCTCTTGAATCGGATCGAAACTTTGAACTCCGCATTCGCGATCGGGAACGGAAACTGATTTCGAAAATACGTGAAGCACTTGACCGAATTGATGCCGGGGAATTCGGAGAGTGCGAAGAATGCGGTGAAGAGATCGGCGAGGCACGTCTCAAAGCACGCCCTGTTACCACTCTTTGCATTGAATGTAAAACTGAACAGGAACGACAAGAAAAAATCGGTTAATCATTGTTCTGATGGTCAATGAATAACAGGGTTTTTCACTTCAATCACCTTCGTCCTTTTCCATCATCCCACCTACCTCAGCCAAGATGAGCAGATTTCTCTGATTTGAAGAGCTTGCAGGTATATGGCCTTTCTGTTCTCAAGCGCCCTTCAAATGGATAGATCGATATTGTATCAAACCGACTTTGCATTGTTGTGGCCAACCGTTTGATGCCATGCATCTTTACGTATCCAGGGCAAGAACCAAGTACGCTGGAAATGAATTCAAGTGATTGTGTTCTGACTAAGATGCTTTGCTGTTGGTCGACCTCCCTCTGACGACCATCAAGTTCAGGCGGCTGACATTGACAAACTGCATGTGGTATGGATAAATAACCTTACTTGGGGCCGTAGCTCAGCTGGGAGAGCGATGCGTTCGCAACGCATAGGTCGGCGGTTCGATCCCGCTCGGCTCCACCAATAAAAAAAGATGGTTAGTCTTATTAGGCTGGCCTTTTTGTTTTTTATGTGGTGCAAATATGGTGCAAGGTTAGCTCTTGTCCGAGAAAATCCCCCATTCAAAGGAGATCGTCCAAAAAATCGTTCTCGTCTCCCACAAACTGGAGGAGGGGAAAATGCTATATCGTATTTTTTTGATGTCTCACCCCTCAATGTGTGTCCCGGGAGGTTTCAAATTTAAAACTATTTCTGAGCTTGACAGAACTCCTCTTCAGGTTAACTTAAAATTAAGAGTGAGTTAATAGACAGGAGGCTAATTTGATGTTTATACCTGTGGTCCTTAGAGATGGGCATGAAGAGTTAGTCAACAAGGTTGAGTTGCAGAATCTGATATCTAAAAAGAAAATTCTTTTTTTTAGACGTTCTGAAGGTTGGGTTGTTGTTGGCCGAGACAGAATGCGTGAATTGAGAGTTCCATACGATGGCGTGGAACGTAGACAACACAATACATTCTAGTTAGCAACATCCTATATTATTTCAGCCAAACTGATTCTTGAATTGCACGGGTTGTGAGAGGAAAAACGGCCTGTTGTTGTTCGACATATTTAAGAAGCGTTTTAATCTGAAATAATTTTGATCTGATTTAAGTCTGCTGCTCTCTCTTGCACATTCTAAAAAGCCCATTACCTTTGAAATATGTGCGGCCGATTCGTTCTTGAAATTTCTCTGGAACAGCTTATGA
>JAFDBS010000168.1 GCA_019313185.1 Deltaproteobacteria bacterium
AATACGATGTGAAAATCGTGACGTTCTTGAGCAACAAGATCGCACATTTCCAGCAATGACAACACCCCTTTGACAGGACGAATTCCAGCAGGGCAAAAAAACAGAAGGGTTTTCTCAGACAGGCCGATTCTCCGGCGTAGATCGCACGGTGCTGAACCTAATTCAACCCCGGGAGGCAAATAAAATAGTTTTTGCGAAAGGGATTTATCAAAAGCAAGGATATGCCCGAACAGTTTGCGGTTTTGCAACAAGATAATGTTGGACCGGCTCAGAACGATCCGAATGGTTGTTTGTTGCGCCGGATCGGCGAGGCCCTGATTAACATCGGTGCCGGTCAATAAAGTCACCAATGGGACAGCCTTTGCTGCAGAAATGTTAAGCCATGGGTATCCAGAACGATAGGCGTGGAGCAGAAGGCTGACCGACGGGTTAAATTGACTTATTCTATAGGAAAAGTCTGGTTCGGGGCGTATCTCTGTTTGCAAGACCAATACTGTGTGACCCAGATCCGTCAGACGACGACGAAATCGCTCAGCCGTGACCCAATTGCCGGTTGCGTGACTCTGTGCTGGAACCACGATCAGAATCCGCATGGTAAATCCTCGAAGCTAATAAGACGGATTTTTCGCTCAACAATGATCTTCCTTGCCGCTTCAGAAGTCAGGGCGACGAGTTCTTTAGCCCGTTCCGGGCCGGAGAATCCATCGTTGGCAAAAGGATATCCTGGATGGGTCATCAGTTCCCAGACCCCTTCTGGAAGCCCTTCCAGAAGTCGGCAAAGGCTTTCAGTATCAAGTCTATTTAACAGCGGCATACCCCATATCCCATCAGGTGTGATGAGATTTGCTTTGCAGACATCATCAAGATGCGTTTGGGCACACAACGTTCTGTAAAGTTTGAGTTCTTGGCCAAACCCACCATCCGGATCCATTGCAAGTGGTTCTGCCGGACAAGGTTTCCGAAGCCTTATGATATCAAATCTCTTGGCTAGAGTGATGACCACGGAAAGAAGGCGCGGGAAAAGGTGAAAGTGCTGGTGCGTGTCAAGATGATCAGGGTTCAACCCGGCGGCAAAAACACGCTCAATTTGTGTTTGTAGTTCCTGTTCGATCGCTTCAGGATTACAATGTTCGCTCAACAGGTATTGTCGTGAACGCTCCTTTCCCGGGAAACGGTTACCCAGAACGGTCAGCCCCTTGATCGGCCCGTTCAGAGCGATTCCGTCAGCTAAATTCAAATGAACACCGAGCGGCAGCCCCAAAACCTTTGCCTGGGTCGCTGCCTGGGTAAAAGAGTCTCCATTGGCCAAAAGCGACGCACTGGTGACCAGGCCATGCTCGAAAGCCTCAAAAATTCCTCGATCACGTGCCCTGTTGATTCCTAGGTCATCAGCATTGACAATCAACACAATCATCGCAAACTATTTCAACGTTTGTGAGCTTCCATGTCAGTAAAGAATTGTTACTTGAATGGGGTCTTTTGTCAATTTGACTTGGCGAAAACAACCCGAAAGGTTACCATCCCAGCATTATGACAGTTTGTCACAAACCATCAAGTTCCGGCTCACCAAAATTTCATTATGCGTGGATTATTGTTCTGGTTGGCACCCTGTCAGTCTTTGCCTGCCTGGGATTGGCCCGGTTCGCTTTCGGGATGTTGCTTCCCTCAATGCGGGATGCATTAGCAATGTCGTATGATCAAATGGGCTATCTTGGCACCGCGAATTTTGCCGGTTATCTGTTTTCGGTCGCTGTCACACCTCTGTTGCTGCGTCGCTTGAGTCCGCGAGCACTCATTACAGTTGGATTGGTGCTAATTTCAACGTGTATGCTTGGTATCAGCGGGAGCACAAGTTATCCATCAGTGTTGTTACTCTATGCACTGGTAGGAGTCGGTAGCGGGCTGACCAATATCCCCATTATGGTCTTGGTCTCTTACTGGTTCCGTCGGGATCGGCGAGGACAGGCGGCAGGGCTGATTGTTGCAGGCAGTGGCTTTGCCATCATCTTCTCTGGTGTTTTGGTTCCATATTTGAATGCAGGCTCTGCCGAAAACGGCTGGCGAATAGGATGGCTGGTTCTTGGCATTCTGGTCTTTTTTGTATCGCTTGTGGCCGGCTTTTTGGTTCGTAACGACCCTGCCGAAATGGCTTTGGAACCATGCGGAACAATCCAGGTCGTTGATTATGACCCCTCGGCAAGCAAAGGCGACTTCGACGGATTGCGCGTCTTGATGCATCTGGGAGCGCTGTATTTTGTTTTCGGCGCCACGTATGTGGTCTATGGCACATTCATTGTGACCACCATGGTTGAGGAATATGCATACGCCGAAGCCAGCGCAGGGATGTTTTGGTCGTGGGTCGGGTTTTTCAGTCTGTTTTCAGGGATCATTTTTGGACCTCTCTCTGATAAAATCGGCCGCAAAGGGGGGCTGATGGCCGTTTTTGGCGTTCAGTCTTTGGCATACTTCCTGGCTGGTTCGCGTCTTGGCACAATTGCCGTGTTTGTTTCGGTGGTTCTTTATGGCGTTGCCGTGTTTGCCATTCCTGCCATCATGGCGGCAGCGGTTGGCGATTATTTCGGCAAGGCCAAGGCAGCAACCGCTTTTTCGGTAATCACCTTTTGTTTTGCTTTTGGCCAAACCATCGGGCCA
>JAFDBS010000169.1 GCA_019313185.1 Deltaproteobacteria bacterium
ACAGGCGATTACATGGACGATAAACTGATCAACCTCGGCTCGAATCGGTTCACCTTCCGCCCCCAAGTCGGAGTCGTCCATACCCGGGGAAAATGGTCTTTGGAAACGACCGCAATCGTTGCGTTATTCACCGACAATGACGAGTTCTTCAACGGTCATAAACTCGAGCAGGATCCGCTCTACGCAGTAAATGGCCATCTCATCTACACCTTCCGTCCCGGGGTTTGGGCGAGTGCAAGTGCCGGATATGATTATGGTGGACGATCCACTTTGGATGGTGAAAAAAAAGATGATCGCAAGCAGGACATTGGCTGGGCCCTCAGCGTCGGCTTGCCTCTCAGTCGTCACTTTGGAGTTAAAATAGCTTACGTTGGCAGCCGTACCCAGGAATCTACTGGCGTTGATTCGGATAGTTTCTTAGTTGGGTTGAGTGCATATTGGTGATCTGGAGTTTCACTGAGCTCGTTTACTCACAAATCATCATCATAAATGTCTTATTGTTTAGGGGTAGTAAGCATTGCATGTTTATACAATTTGGGGAGGTTTACACAACTAAAACCAGATTATGTATCCAACTAGCAAACTGCCAGGTCAAACAATCCGTCAGCCACCTCCAGGTGTTTTTGAAACGCTACAATCCGCGTTTTCCGTTTTGCCGCTTGGGCGATAATTCCAAAACAGAAGCCCAATCAGAACGAACGCAGACACTAAGTAAACCCACGAATCAGTACCATGCTCGGTATGAGACACCCAATCCAGAACATCGATAGATAACCATTCGTATGTCCGATTGACGAGCCAGCCGAAGACCAAAGAGCTGAAAGCGATAGCGGCGACATAAATAATGGTAGCTGACTTACCGAGGTGTTTAGCGATAACAGTCATCGTTGCAGCATTGGTGGCAGGTCCCGCAAGCAGGAAGACCAGAGCCGCGCCTGGAGACAATCCTTTTAACACAAGCGCCGCAGCAATGGGTGTGGATGCACTGGCACAGATATAAAGTGGAATGCCTATGATCAACATGATGAGAAGGGAACTGTATTCTCCGCCAAGGTAGCGGTCCACAAAATCTATCGGGACAAAATAGGAGATGATCCCGGCAATCAGAATCCCAAGCAGCAACCAGCCACCAATATCTTTGAGCAGATCAGTGAACGCATAAACGATACCGTGCTTGAGACGCTGGAGAAGAGGACTATTGGGGGCCAGTTGTGTGTTCATGTCAGAAGTTGCCGAACAGCAACTATCTGCTGTGTTCGGTTCAAACCCCTCTTTCTTTTCAGGCAATAAATTGATCAACGAGCCTGTTGCCAGAGCCGTGATAAATGCGGAGACAGGGCGAATTATAGTCATGAATGGGTCAAGCAATGCCCAGGTGATGGCAACAGAGTCGACTCCTGTTTCAGGCACAGAAACGAGAAACGATGCTGTTGCACCCTTACTGGCCCCCTGTTTTCGTAAGCCAACCGCAACCGGGATGACGCCACAGGAGCAAAGAGGCAAGGGGACACCAAACAAAGAGGCCTTGAATACGGAGCGAAAACCATTGCCACCAAGATGCTTGACGATGGTTCTTTCCGGGATCAGGACTTTCAATATCCCCGCAGCAAAGAAACCAAAGAGGACAAACGGCGCCGCCTCTTTAAAGACCAGCCAACTTTCTTTTGCGATACCAACGAATGCTTCAATCATAAAGTAAAGCTCTACGGCATCAGCCGTTTTTCAGATGTTCAAACGTGTTTGACAGTAAATCTTGCACATAGCGGTCTGCGAGCGAATAATAGGCAATTTTCCCCTCCTTGCGATATCGAACCAGCCCCTTTGTGCGCATGAGCCTGAGTTGGTGGGAAACAGCCGACGATGACATGTTGAGAATCGCGGCAAGGTCGCAAACACACAATTCCGTTGTGTTCAGAGCCTGTAAAATGCGAAGGCGTGAGTTGTCCCCGAGCAAGCTAAAAAGGTCCGCTGCCTCAGAGATTAAATGATCACTAGGCATATTTTCTGTCGCTTGCATGACCTGTTTCTGATGAATGATGTTAACTTGACAATTCACTTGACAAAAGTCTTCACTCATAACATTCTCGCTTTTATATGTATTCACATATTTAATAATCTCAGATTTGAACTCTTCTTGTCAACGGCTGCACCCATCGATACTTTACTAAAAGGGTTGACTTTCGGTTCTGAGTTAAAGCTATAATGTCGACCATGATGCTTGCAGTTAGAAGGTTTTCGATTCCCCTAGCGCTCATCTTTGCACTCTGCTTTTTTGTTGGAGCAACTCTTGCGCCTGCCGTTTTGGCTGGCCAAGTTCAAGCTGAGCAGTGTTGCGACAAGGAGAACGTGCCTGAAGTACCGGTTGAAAATGGGGAATGCTTCGACTGTAATTGCCCTGCCTGCCAATTTGTCATCAATACACAAACTGAATATACAGAAACGCTCACAGCCAAAGCCTCAGCATATTCTTGGTTGATTAAAAAATTAGTTCCATCAGGATTCATCCGTTCAATCGACTATCCGCCCGAACAAGCCTAAGTTTTGTCCTCACAATTCGAATTTTTGTCTGATCACTGGCAGTGGTGCGCTCAGTTGCGCCTGTTATTGATCGCCATAATTTCCCTACAAACTCAAAGGACTCATAGCGATGAAGCATTCGATTATAAAAGTATTCGTGTATCTATCATTTGTTGCCATTGTTGGGCTGGTGACAGGGTGCAAAGATGACGTGTTTCAGGTCAATGATGTCGTATCCGATCCTGGCGCGTTCAGCAAACCTTTGACCTTGGAAGGTGTTGTCTATGCTCATGCTCAAGGAGACACGTCGATTGTCGGTGTGATGGATAAAAAAGAATTGCAATGTACCACCCCTAATTGCAATAAGGCGCTTCTAGCAGTTAAGGCTCCCGGCCAGCAGCTGAGTGTGGGAGACGAAATCAAAGCGTCCGGCACTATAGTCAAGGAGAGCTGGGGCTATGTTTTGAAAGCTGATGATGTCAAGGTCGTCACTAAGCACAAAATAGGAGCATAAGATGACCCCATCAAAATTGGTTTTCAAAAGTCTGACCAGGAGAAAGGGGCGGTTTGTTTTCACTTTGCTTGGCATCATGGTTGGCATGGCATCATTTGTGACTTTCATGGCGCTTGGCGGAAGCCTTAAGTCTCAGATCGAGCGGGAGTCTGCTGCGCTCGGCGCTAATTTGGTCGTAACGCCAAAAGGAAGTTGCGCTTACGAACAGGTTTCCATCCTTACGGGAGAACAACTGCCGACCAACATTACCAAAGATGAGGTTGCAGCGATTCGCTCGATCGAGGGGATGCAGGCTATCCCGTATCTCGCCGAACGTTCCGCCATCGATAACCGCCCGGTCTCGGTCATGGGAATTCTTCCGGAAGAGACCAAGACTTTTAAAAGCTGGACACTCGCACAAGGCGATTACTTTCTGGAAGAATACTCTGACGGTGCTGTAGTGGGGTCGGTGTTAGCTGAGCAATTTGGTCTGACACCCGGTTCTGACGTCCGGATTCGCGGCACCGAGATCAAGGTTTTAGGTGTACTACAAGAAACCGGTGGGAAAGATGACTTGACCGTCTTTCTGAGCCTTCCGGTCGCACAACAGCTGTATGACCAGAAAGACCTGGTTTCTTATGTCGCTGTCCGGGTTGATCGCCTGGACGAGGTTGAGCTGTACGCCAACAAAATCAAGGACAAGGTCGCTCTTGGTGTCGTTTCCGACAAGCAGATGCGGAGTTCGGTCCTCTCAATTGTCGGCACCGTCAATATGACACTTCAAATGATTGCCGCAGTTGCCATCCTTGCTGCAGCGTTCGGAATTGTCAATACGATGATGACGGCAACCTACGAGCGCAAGCGGGAAATCGGTATTCTTCAGGCAATGGGCGCGACCCGGAATGGTGTGTTCAGGCTGTTCTTGTTCGAATCTGGTATCTACGGCTTGTTCGGCGGTCTCGGCGGTGCTGTCCTGGGCGGTCTTGCGGCTGTTTTTGCCACACCTTTAATCAGCCAGAATGCGGCGACATCGTTTGTCAAGGGTTCACAGAACAGCCTTGACCCGGTGATGTTCGTCGGGGCTATCCTGTTTTCGACGTTAGTTGCCATGATCGCAGGACTTTATCCAGCCATCAAAGCGTCTAAACTCTCACCTGTGGAGGCTATTAGTTATGAATAATCCTGTGATAACAGCAAGAAAACTTATAAAAGAATATGGGAAAGGGGCGGCACTGGTGAGGGCATTGCGTGGTGTCGATCTCGATATACAAAGAGGAAGTTTTACCTGTATCGTTGGTCCATCCGGTCACGGAAAATCGACCCTTATGCACCTGCTCGGTGGCCTGGATCATCCTACCAGTGGAACGGTCACCATTGACGGCCAGGAAATATCCCGTCTCGACAATAAAAAGCTGGCTGACTTAAGGGCGAGAAAAATCGGCTTCGTATTCCAGTTTTTTAACCTGCTTCAAAGCTTGACTGCTAGAGAAAATATCGAAACTGCACTCATGCTTGCCGGTGTTTCTGAAAAAGATCAGAAAAAGCGTTCACAAGAACTGCTCGACATTGTCGGTCTCGGTGACAAGGCTGATGCCAAGCCGTGTCAATTATCCGGCGGTCAGCAGCAACGGGTTGCCATTGCCAGAGCGTTGGCCAACGGGCCACTCGTGCTGCTCATGGATGAACCGACAGGCAACCTGGACTCGGAAGCCGAAGCAGATGTCATGAAAGTTCTCATGGACCTTAACCGACAAGGGAAAACGATTATTTTTGTGACCCATAGCAACGAAATAGCGTCAAAGGCTGATAACATATTGTATGTACGAGACGGCTATATTCAATTACCTCCGGAATTGAGAAAAGCAAGCTGACCGTCCTCTTGCGTGTTGAGTCATTTTCAATGCTCATTTATTGAAGGATTTTTGCCATGCCCTCTATCGTGTGACGAGGGTTTCAACCTGAACGCGAAAGCTCCGTAAATGTAGTCAGGAACTTTTTGATAAGTTACTGGTTGTGAGATGAAAAACGGCTTCTTTTTGATCGACTCATTAATAGGAAGCATTTTAATCTGAACGAGAATGGCCATCTGGGAACGGGTGGCCTTAACTTTTTGAAAATAATTTTCAAAAAAGTCGATTCTCTGCTTGAGATCTCTGACTAAATTAGAGAGATATTAACCAGCAGAACGAACTTCTTGACGTTCATCCTCCTAAAAAACACAGAAACCCGTTGCCCCACAGTTACTCTTCTTTACTTTGGGGGCTTTTTTTTGATTGTAAACTTTCTATGGCAATCAAAACTTTGACGTGTTGATTCGAACGAGGTAGATTTATTTACAACAGTTTCTTTAAACAGGGCGTCCAAGAGAGGGAAAGAGGCTAAAATCATGCGAGTTATTGCTTTAAGATTTTTCTGCAGTTTATGGTTGTCAATTTTTCTATTGATTCCTCCTGCAATAAGCCACTCAGAAGATATTGCCTTAGGTTTTGATCGAACTCTTTCGGTGAAAGTTACTAAAGTCAGAGTTGTCGACCTGTCTGAGCATGAAGTGACATTGGCTGGACAGATTTTCCGTTCGCACAGACTGCCAATGGCTGGCCACCTTCATGTCTATTCTTATGCGGAAGATGAACAACTGGTTTCCCACAGCAAGCATCCGGTGCTGAGACTGAACTCCCAGCGAGGCGGCTCATTGCGCTTGCCTTTCAAAGTCTCAGTCAATAATTTTACTATCAAGCCTAAAAGAATTTATTTACAGTATCATGGCCCAGGGCATTCAAAATGTTGACCATGAATTACTCTGTAAAACATTTTATTCCGCCAGCAAAGGCCACCCAAGATAACGGGTGGCCTTCCTGATTTGCGGACTTGTGAGGCATATTTGAGATTCGCATCTTATTATTTTAAAAAATAAGCTCTAATTTTAAACAAGCGATCTAAAGCTTCGTCATCTTCCACCTCTGATAAAGATCCTGTAGCCCGTGGCAGCTGCGGGATTTTTATTATTAAGACGGGTAACGAGAAGAAAAAACCGCTTATTGTTGATAGCCGAAATTGTGTGACGTCTCTGTTTACACTGTGCAAATGCGCAGTGTGGTTTTGTGAACCTCCGATCAAACTTTTACGGGTTGCCACGTATTATTTTGTTGCGAAGTTCGATATCTTAAAAACCATCAAAGGATTATTGTGGCAGACGATCCGGAGATAAGTAAAAGGTCTGTTAGCCAAGCAGCCCCAAGATTTCTTCAAAACCTCCTTCAAGAGAAAAAACTTTGCCCCACGGTTCACGACCTCCTGAACTGTGGGGTTCTTTTTTGGCAGCCTTAATGGAAATTCAACGAGCAGCCAGAATTCTATAGAACAAAATTCAGAAGGAAGGTTTACAAGAAAATGGCCCCACCTCTAGAGAAGCGGGGCCATAAATTGTCTACATCATTTTTTGATCAAATAGCTGCTCATAAATCTTCTGGAACTCACCATCTTTTATTGCTTTCTTTATGTCAGCGGTGTTCTTGCTCATCCAGGTATGCATCGGATCGTTCGCCAGCAGATCATCAATGTATGCATTGACTTTTTCGTTCTTATAGTGACGCGCTTCTGGAATGAATTTGAAGTAGAAGTTATGGGCCACATCATAGATTCCATGCCACCAGGCGTAGTCCGGTCCCATCATTGCCGCACCCATACGAGCTCGACGACCTTCATGATGCCATAGCTCCCAATACTCCCACTCAACCTGATTGGAAAATGCCGCCGGACTTTCCATAACACCAGCATCTTTGATCATCTTGATAATCTCGCCCGCAGGCTTGGCGAACTTCTCGTTGTAGAGGTTCACCAGTGCATCATATTGGAAGTAATGGCCATCGACGAAACGTTGTTGGTGACAATTTGAACAAACATCTTTCATGTTGTCACGCTTCGCTTCCCAGTTGTCCTTATGCTTAGAAACGGGTGGGCGCAGTGTCCATGAAATCCGCTTACCCACATCATGGGTGATCGGTTGGTTTTTGGTTGCACTCATGTGGCATGTTGAGCAGCTTGGTGCTTCATAATAGTCTTCACCAACAACCCATTTGTCTTTGTCTAGATTGAGGCGGTCACGGTATCCATAGTAAGCAATGCCGTGCTTGGACTCTTCAAAGATTTCCATCTGTGGATGGTCCGGTCCCAGATGACATTTACCGCAGTTTTCAGGCTGGCGAGCTTGGTACTTGGAAAAAGAGTGACGTGAGTGGCAAGCATTGCAAGCACCTTTGGAGCCATCAGGGTTCAGACGCCCGATGCCACTGTTGGGCCAGGTGGTTGGTGATAGCTTGTTCGGGGCATCAGGGTCGATAACAACCTTGGCTCCGTGGCATGATTCACATCCAACAATGACAATAGGATGACCACCAGCCGCATGCGCCAGGTATGCATCAGCCGAAGCAAGAATCTCTCCTGCATGAGCATGATAGGATGCGCTAGTTTCTTTCTCAATTTGCTCATGGCACTTACCGCAATCTTTCGGTGTTACTAACGTGGCAATGGTTTCGCCATTGTGTTTGAAAGCATCGACATCGCTTTCCTCTGCCTCGTGGCAATCAAGGCAACCGATGTCGTTTTTGCCATGTCCAGAATCCTTCCACTGTAAGTAAAGTGCTGGATTGCTGTCCTTGTGACAACTGAGACATTTCTCTGTCGCAAGAACTGTGCTGGCAAACCATAATCCAGTTAAAATCAGAATTAGAAACAATCCAAACGTCCTCATAACTGCCTCCTTTAGATAATCCGCTTCGCAACCATACAACCCTGCATTTAAAAATATCTAATTAATTAAGAAATGCAAACAATCGTCTTGGTTTTTTCTAATTGAATGAATGTCTAGTTGCTGTTTGTTTCTTACGCATCACCACTGCTAGAACTGATTGAGGCGAAAGGTTCAATTTCTGGATTGCAGGCGACATAATAATGCCGTGTAAT
>JAFDBS010000170.1 GCA_019313185.1 Deltaproteobacteria bacterium
CTTTTAGACAATGCCTGGAACAACGTTGAACTTTCGACCACATGTCTCAACCGTCAGTCAATCGAATCACTTGTGAAGACAAACAGTCAACTCTGGATGTTCAAACCGCTGTATGTGTTCTTAAGAACGTATCGATTTTGTCTTGTTATAATAGAATGCAAACCTGCCCATGATGGTTTTTTTGATTGAGGACTCTTGCAACTGTCTAGGGTGATATCAAAAACCAACGCCATCTACCATAAATCTTTAAATTACTGTAAAATATAATAACAATATAACCATTCAACAGTAACAGAGCCTCAGGGGGGGGATGGACAGATGTTGAACAAACGCAACAACCCGGGCGGTTCAAACTTCTTAAGCAGTTCCGTTTCATCCACGCAATCAATTCGACTTTTAGCGCTTTATTTGAGCCTGATCTTTTTCGCAGTCATGATGACCGCCTGTATCACTAACCAGATAAATCCAAGCGGCCGAAGTGAGAACGTCTCCTTGAAAGCAGAGGATTTGCAGAAACACGGGATGAGCCTCATCACTCCAACTACTGCTAGTGGCAAGGAGGAAGACAAGCAGGCGGTCGCTTTGGTTTTTGCTGGAATGCTGAGAGAGAACCATCCTGAGATCCCGCTGATGACCTTGACAGAGACGCTTGGCCGAATCAATAGCAACGGCCTTGAAGAACGCTACCAGAAAATGTATCGTGATTATTATGATACCGGCATTTTCGACCGAGAGACTTTGAGCGAAATTGGCACCATTACTGGAACCAGATACATATCGCAATTGAAGCTTGCTGCGTTTAATCAACAATCAAACAGCCGCTTAAGCTTCTTGGGCCTGCGTCTTGTCAAAACCCAGGAAAGCAGTATTCGCATGTTTATGACAATTTGGGACAGCGCTGACGGCACAATCGCTTGGGAAGGGATGCAAGAGTTGAGTTACGCTTACGACACGATTACCGAAAAACCGGTATCATTCCGGCAAGCCGTTGAAGAAGCTTCTGTCGAGATTATCAGACGTTTACCTGGTGATACCGGAACAACCGATGCACTTTTGGATCATTCGCGACAATAAGTTGTTTAAACGGGATTTAAGAGGTCATTTAGAATTCCGTCATAACGTTCAGTGAAGGACAAATTGAGCATAAAGCTGATAAAGCAGGTTACCTAAAGCTTTTCTCAAGATATTAAGCTCTATGCTAAATGTGAAAAGATCAGTTGCCAAACGCTGTTGACAACATCAATTCATAGATGAATGTGTTGTCGATGGCAGTATTAACTTGATCCGCATTAACCCCCAATGCATAAACTGGGACATCATTCGAGGTATGGTCTGTCGTCTTCCAGATAACATCAGGTAAAACTCCCAAGCCATTATTCTCTTTGACAGTTAATCCTCCCGTTTCGTGGTCAGCCGTGACGATCACCAATGTATCCTTGTTAGTCGAGGCCCAATCCAAGACGACGCGGGATGCACGTGAAAACTCAAGGGTTTCAAAAATGTTTTTGTATAAATCATTGATATGTCCGGCGTGATCAATCCTTCCGCCTTCAACCATCAGGAAAAACCCATCAGGATCGTTATCCAGAATATCCAAGGCTGTTTCTACCATCTCAGACAGATGAGGAAGGTCACCCAGGCCATCTCCTTCATAAGGTAAATTTGTCGCCCCGAACTGCCCCCACACTTTTTGACTCCGACCCCTGTCAAGAGAAAACAAACTCTCACGACTTGTCACAACTGTGTAGCCTGCTTCCAATGCAGAAGCGCTATCAACAAATTGCGCACCTCCCATGAGAATATCAGGCTGTGATTCCAAGAGATAGTCTCTGCCAATTTCGAACTGGTTTTTGCGACTAAATTCATGTGCTCCAAAAGCGGCAGGTGTGGCATGAGTAATTGTTGTTGTCGTTAAAAGTCCGGTTACTGCCCCCTTGGCTTTAAACCTCTCGAGAATTGTCATAAGAGGAGACCCGTCTCCAGGTATCGCTGAGCTGATAACACCGTTGTTAACTTTTCGTCCAGTTGCCATAGCTGTGGCGGCGGCTGCCGAGTCTGTCGGCACACCGCTGGCGCTGTGTGTTGAGACACGCCCATGAAAAGGGAACGATTCAAATGACAAAGTCCCATCAGAGCCGTGCCTGTACATCCCTGCTGCCCGAACTTGCTCGAAACCCATGCCGTCACCAATGAGCAGAATAATGTTTTTGGCATTATTGACGACTGTTATCGCCACCGTATCAACTTCACTTACAGCCAATTCGTTCTGGACGACAAGAGAGACTTCATACGTGCCGACGAGATCAACGGAAAGATAAGGTGTCACACTTTTAGGCTCAACAAGATAAGCGTCACTCTCATCAGGTTTAGATTTCAATTCCCAGAAAAAACTCAAGGGTTTCCCGTCTAGGTCATGGCTGGCATGTCCGTCCAGTTGAATTGGTGACGACTGAAGGGTTACGAGCTTTTCAAAGCCAGCATCTGCTATCGGCGGTTGATTAAAGCTGATCGGGTCAATAATCCGATCAACACAAGCGCCGATAAAAATTAAACCAAAGAGAACCAATACCTTTATTCTCTTTGGTTGATTGTTAACCATTTGAACCTCCTTTGAAAACAAAGCAAAAATGGCGCAACAAAATTAAAACTCAAACTCTGACAATTTGAAATGTACTTAAATGCCTATAAATCTGGCTATCATCCGGTTTTTAGAATGATTTGCCACGAATAGAGAAGACAGAAGGCTTTCATGGCCCTCTAATCGATCAAGCGATCATTCTTTGCTAGCTTTTGTTTCCATGTAAAATGCTCTGTAAAGGTTATCATTTAAAACAAAACGCAAAGGTCTGTTTGAAGGTCTTCAATAGACTTGTCTTGGTGTTTTGCCACTTGCGCGTCTGTTTATTGAGCAACCGTTGGTTAACCTCCAATTCGAGAGCTAGGTATTGGCGCGTTGAGTAAGCATGGCGATACGTCGCCTGATGGCAGTCTGCCGTCCCTCTATATGGCTGGTTCAAGCGAACTTTCAAATCGGGTCTCGCCGCTTTTATGTTCGCCTGCCAGGCTCTCCCAAAATCCCGTTCTTTTTCCCTGGACGGCACATAAAGAACCCCAATGTCAAAATCACGAATCTTTCCATTGTAGGTCGGCGTAAAGGAATGGACGGAAAGATGGATTATCCCGCAGCCCCTGCTGATCCGACTGTGGATCCAATCGCCAGTCATAGCGCGGAACGGCAGGTAATAAGAATCCAGCAGTTTTTGTTTTTGTTCCTGGGGCAACGCATCGCTAAACTCTGACCAGAGCGAGTGGCTTTGTGGCGAACGATTATGATCGACAAGCAGACGACTGATTAGGGTAGTGAAACATGGGGCCAAAAGGTTGTCGGCCAAATATAGCGCCAAGTCCAATGCTCCAGGGTCAAACCCACGATGGGTGGACAATACCCCCTCTCGACCGTCGAACAGTTTCTGAAATGCATGAGGGATGGTATTGACAGCATGTTCACAACTGATGACCAGACCTGGTTCAGCCATGGAACAGCACTCCTTGCTGCAAACAATCGCAGAGCTTGCGGTAAACCTCGACCAGCCGAGAATTGTCAGGATGAGCGCCAAGTGCCACCAGCAGACGCTGAGCTAATGGACCCTCTTCGAAAATAGTTCGCAGAACCACCCAGGATGGATCATCTTGGGGAATTAGCCGTTCGGCCAGTTTTTTCCAGAGTTCATTTACCGAAAGGTTAGATTGATTAAAGCCAAACATCCCCAGGAAACGTGAGTCATCAATTCGGCATCGCTGCCCCTCTTTGAGGACACTAGCAAACAGACTGGCTAGAAACGATTCATGCCAGAGCTTTTGCTGAGGCCAAGCCACATTGCTTTCCCCAACCAGTTCTTTGAGGACAGACACCACCAACTTTTGAATGGCCAGATCGGCAGCCGGACATTCCTGTACGTCAAGCAAACGTATTTCAATCGTATTGCGATCAAAACGGGCAATGGCTCCCCGTGAATTGAGCCACTCCTCCTGAAGAACACCATCACGATCATGAACGGCAATGTCCCGGTACATTGTCTCGAGAATCACCTTTTTGTAATCCTGTGGCGTGAACACGGCTTCCGGTATGACCTGCCCTGTAATTGAAGGGATCTTGGCTTGGTTGAAACGGTAAACTTCGAGACGGTTGTCAAGTAATCCGGTCGGGCGACCGTTCATCACCGGACTGGCCGCTGACAGCGACGGAAGCAACGGCAGAACAAGTCGGACAGCGGCATGCAGTCGGCCGAACTCTATGTCATCGGCAAAGGGTAAATTTAAATGGGCGCTCTGAAGATTGCTCCAGCCGTGCCCCTGACAGCCGAAAATGCGATCATAAGCTTCGTAGATACTGCGGTTGCCATGGGGCCAAAGACGGCATTCTTTATCCGGATTCATCCAAGGGTGCATTGCACCAGGCATTAGCATGCCGCCGTAGGGTTCAAGAAGACCGTTGATCTCAGCAACCTGCTCACCAAACAGCTGACTTAAAGAATCCAAGGCTTTGGCCGGACCGTTCGTCTTCAGTTCGACGACATGCAGAGCCAGTTCGTTGGACCAGCACAGTTCGCCATGATCGACCTCGTTGACAATTTGGCCGGCCACTTGGTTGAGCAACAGGTCAGCTATCGGCAAAACGGCGAGCGTGTGTCTGTCGACGATCATGTATTCCAGTTCCACCCCATAACCCTGGAAGAGGTGCAACGGCATGCGGCGACTCATGCTCGACCCCTCTGCTGCACAACACGTTGAAACATCACTTTCATAAAACGATCATAAAGTTCAAGCTTGAGGCACTTATCCTCGACTCCGGCATCAATGCTCGGATTGTCATTGACCTCGATCACGTAAACTTTGGGACCGACCTGTTTCAAGTCGACACCATAGAAGCCTCTGCCGATCAAGTTTGCAGCCTTAAGGGCCACACGCAAAACCTTTGCAGGCAAATGTTCAACCGGCAGCGTCTCAAACCGACCTTCTCCGGCTTTTTTGCCCCCACCATCTCGTTTGAGAATCTGCCAGTGATGCTTGGCCATAAAGTAGCGACAGGCGTATAGAGGCTGGCAATCGAAGATGCCGACTCGCCAGTCGAAAGGTGTCGGAAGGAATTCCTGGGCGATAATTAGTTCGGATTTGGCAAACAGCCGCTCCAACTGTTCCTTCAGCTGCATGACATTGTCGACTTTCGTCACCCCTTGGGAAAAAGACGAATCGGGTTGCTTCAGCACAATCGGAAACTCGAGATGGTCAGTCAGTTGCTTACGGTTGCTGCGGTCAACAATGAGCGTTTGCGGTGTCAAGACCTTGTGCCGTTCAAGAATTTCAGCCAAAAACACTTTGTTGGTGCATCGCAAAATCGATTCCGGATCATCAACCACCACCAGACCTTCGGCTGCCGCCCTGCGGGCAAAACGGTAGGTATGATGATTAACGCTTGTTGTTTCACGGATGAATAGAGCATCGAATTCTGCGAGGCGACCGTAATCGTCCCGCCCGATTCTTACTGGTGCAAACCCTACCTTTATGGCTGCCTTCTCGAAACGCTGCAGAGCACGTTCGTCAGACGGTGGTTCAATTTCATCTGGATCAACGAGAATAGCCATATCGTAACGCGGCCGGCTGAGAGTTTTCGGCCATGTCTGCCGCCCAGAAAAATAGGTCTTGGCCGCCTGTAACAGAAAGTCAACATGTTCAGCTGGCACACCGCTTACCGCAACCGGCCCAATGCTTTGCAGCAACCACTTCTTCTGGCGGATGCTCCAGGTAAAATGGGCTCGCATCAGTGGGGCCTGAAACAGCGAATAAAGCTTTCTTGAAAGTCGGTCATAGCGTTTGGCCAAATTGCGGCCAAAATAAATACTCAGGATAAAATCCTTGCTCTGTAACGGTTGCAGGCTTTTCTGGATCAATCGGTCGAGTTCATCGGAGATAGAGCGGATAATCACAGATGATTTGAGATCCTGAATCGTCTGCACCCCAGGCTGTGGCCTGTGGCCACGGGCTGCAGCCAGAAGTGAAACGTAATAGCCAATACTCTGGTAACGGTAGGAGCGGCAGAGATTAAAGACCTTCAAGTTTTTACGATTGACGTAACTGGAATCGGTCAGATACTGTCGGGCCTCCACCACTTCAGCATCAGCAATTGCGTGGGGCCAGTCGCAGGGATTATCAACAACGATCAGACTCGGCATAATTCTCCTTATGCATGCGGAGCGGCTCGATAATGATCAGGTTGCCGTCAAAAGTCAGTACCCCGAGCAAGATGGAATTGATAACCCGTGCGATTGGGCTACGATATTTTTGTCCAGCGCAGAGTGGATTAGTATAGAGCGGATCTGCAACCAGCACTTCACGATTGTTCTGGTCGTACCCGCACAGAACCACAAAATGTCCTGAGGGTTCGCCACGGATATCGTCATAATCACAATTGGGTCCAATCTCGCGAGGACTTCGGTAAAGGAAGGTTGCGCTTAAACCGGTGATGATCGGCAGCTGACGTTTCAAATAGCGACGAATGAGCGCCGAGGTTAAATCCGCAAGGCGCAGTTTACCGCCAAGGCGGAAAAATTCCAGGTAAGCCTCTGTAGCCGTTCTTAGTTTTGGAACCTTCTTGTATTCAAGCTGGGCACGCAGTCGTTCACAGATATCCGGCCCACCTGGTGCCAGCCAAGTTGGATCAAAGAGTTGAAGCTTGTAGGTATAGAGGGTAACCCGATATCCCTTTTTTAAAGCATGACAGGCAAGCCAGACCCCCAAGGTGCCCCCACCTTCGAGCATCGGGACTTCGCTGATGACCTGTTCCAATGAAATATCTTCGCCGTAATAACGATAAACAGCGTGTAAACAAGTTGGCCCGCAGGTGATTTCATCAGGCTGTGGCAAGATATCGAGAGAGAGCCGTGTCTCCATACTCTTGTCTGGTTCACATCCACGAATAGCCACAATTGGCATGACGGTTTATGACCAGTTTCATTATATCAATTTCTTCGTTGGCAATTAAAATTATCTATTGCGAGGGGTAAGTTTGAGGTGAAAATCCCAGCTTCCTTCTGAAGACTGGGATTTAAGGAATTGATACTTGGTGAAACATCGCGAACAAGAGAAGAGTAACATTCACGCTCTCCCGCTAAAACAATACAGAGGACTTATGCCTTGACTGTGGACCGGATAAGAAAAAGATCCATCCACATTTGATGGGCGATTGATATCATCAAAATTTCTGACAAATCCTTGATGCGCTGAAAGGCAATGTGAACATTTAGAGTTCCATGTTTCGATATTCTCTAACCCACTACATCTATTATAAGGTTTTTCAACTAACCGCTGCGTAAACAGTGCAGAGAAATGAGCTCACATGCTGGCTACTGAAGCTCCTCCGGTAAGACTTTGGAGCCCATATGGTAAGAAAGCGTGACCCCAGCAAGGACCTGATTCTTGTCGTCAACAATCGGGCTGCTTGCCGCATCCCCAACCAACCTTTTGTACTCAATGAGGCCGCCAACCCGCCAACGTGTGGTTATTTTATAACCTGCCGTCATTTTAACCTTGATATCTTTGATGCC
>JAFDBS010000171.1 GCA_019313185.1 Deltaproteobacteria bacterium
CGATGAGTTACTCAAAGCGCAACTTGACGGCCGAGCGACCACGGTCGACGCGCAACGGCAAATCGTCATGCGCCATCTGCGAAAGAATCCATAAGATTCAAAAAAATATTTTAAAATCAATATGTTACAAATTGAACGTTTGTGTCGATTCAATTGACTTGGGGCAACACTTTTGGTACAAAAAGGCAGCTTTTTCAAAACCTAAAGACCCTATATGGAAAACATTCTTCTGAAAATTTCGATTATGCTCGTTCCGGCACTGCTGGCTGTCACCGCTCATGAGGTTGCACACGGGTTTGCCGCGGAACGTTTTGGTGATCCGACGGCGCGTTTGCTGGGCCGACTCACCCTGAACCCGATCAAGCATCTCGATCCAATCGGCACCATTGCTTTGCTGGTTTTTGGTTTCGGATGGGCCAGGCCCGTGCCGGTCAACCCCAATAACCTGCGGCGCTCTCGTCTGGATATGACTTGGGTAGCCCTGGCTGGTCCGAGCGCCAATCTCATGCTGGCCCTGTGCTGTGCGGTCCTGCTGCGCGGCGTTGTTAGCTTTGCGATGGTCATTCCTCAAGAGGGTCAGCTGTTCGCGATGATTGAACCGGTCGCCCTGATGGCCGCCTTTGGCCTCTACATCAACGTTATCTTGGGCGTGTTCAACCTCTTGCCGATTCCTCCTCTCGATGGAGGCAGGATCATCATGAACGTGCTGCCGGAAAAGCAGGCCTTGATGTTTCGTAAAATCGAGCCGTTTGGCCTGTTGTTGATCATCTTCCTGGTGTTTGGCACCAGCCTGTGGCAGGACGTGCTCGGCCCATTGGTGTTCTCCATGGTTGCGCTGCTCGCTGGGCCTCAAATAGATGTGGTCGAGCGCACCATGCACCTGCTGTTTTACAGTTAGGACGGATTTTGACGACCTACGCCATCCATCTCGACAATTTTGAAGGGCCGCTAGATCTGCTGCTGCACCTGATCAAAAAACACGAAATGGATATCTACGATATTCCCATGGCGAAGATCACATCGCAGTATCTGGCGCTGATCGACTCCATGAAAATCCTCAACCTGGATATCGCCGGCGAATACCTGTTGATGGCAGCAACCCTGGTGCACATCAAGTCAAAAATGCTGTTACCGAAAATTGTCGAAGACGACGAGGAGGTTGAAGAGGAGGATCCGCGCGCTGAACTGGTGCGCCGTCTCTTGGAATATCAGAAATACAAAGAGGCGGCCATTGATCTCGATCATCTGCCGCAACTCGATCGCGATGTTTTTGTCAGGACGGTGTCGGAGCCAGAAGCCTCTGCGGACACCGAAGGGGAATTTGTCGCCGTTGGCCTGTTCGATTTGATCGAAGCGCTCCAGGAGGTCTTGAAAAAAAATCCGGAGCCCTCATTCCATGAAATCAGCCTGGAGCAATTGTCTGTCACCGAGCGGGTCAATTCGATTTTGACCCGGCTGCATGGCTTGGAGAGCCTGGCGTTTAACGACCTGCTGACCGTTCAGGTCCAGCGTAACGAGGTCATCGTAACCTTTTTGGCCATGTTGGAATTGGTCAAGATGCGGATGGTGCGACTCATGCAAAACAGCCGGCATGGAACGATTTGGATATTCCCTTCAATTGTCATCGATGCTGATGAAGATATCGATTTAGGAGGAGACGACAGCTTTGGATATTCATGAATTGAAGGCGGTTGTGGAAGCGCTGATCTTCGCCTCGGAAAGCCCAATTAAATTAGAGCGTCTGGCGGAAGTCCTTGACCTGAATCCGGCAGAGGTCAGCCAAGCGCTAGACGCTTTACAGGATGACTACACGCAACACCCGCGCGGATTTTTTCTGCAGAACGTCGCCGGCGGATACGAATTGCGCACCCGCCCGGAATATGCCGACCATCTCAGGCGCATGGGGCGAAGTCGCCCCTTTCGTTTTTCGCGGCCTGCCATGGAGACCCTTGCTATCATTGCCTACCGTCAGCCGGTGACACGGGCTGAAATTGAGTACCTCCGCGGGGTCGACTCCGGAAGTGTCATCAAAACCTTGCTCGAGAAACGTCTGGTGAGAATCCTGGGGAAAAAAGATGTGCCGGGCAAACCGATGATTTACGGTACCACGAAAGAATTCCTTGAGCTGTTTGGCTTGCCCGATCTGAGTGCCCTGCCGACGTTAAGGGAATTCAACGAACTGATTCCGGAAGACGGTTTTGAAGAAATCACCGTTGACGGTGATTTGCCGCTGTTGGCGGAAGAAGGAGATGACCGTGAGTCCGTTCTTCCGGACAGTGATTCCGGCGGTGATCAATCGGAAAGTTGATGGAACAACGCCTGCAAAAAATCATTGCCGCCACCGGTTACTGCTCGCGGCGGAAAGCGGAACAGCTTATTGCCGCCGGCAGGGTCACGGTCAACGGCAAAATTGCCTCGCTGGGGTGCCGGACGTCAAATGGGTCGGTCATTCAGATTGATGGGCACCCTCTGAAACCTGCTCAGTCAAAATATTATGTGCTGCTTCACAAGCCGATCGGTGTCGTGACGTCCTTGCGGGACCCGGACGGCCGCCCGCTGGTGACTGACCTGGTCAAAACGGTTCCTGCCCGCCTGTTTCCGGTTGGTCGCTTGGACCTGAATACTTCCGGGCTTTTGTTGTTGACAAACGACGGAGCGCTGGCCAACAGATTGGCTCATCCCCGGCACGAGATAGAAAAGACTTACCTGGTGCGTGTCAGAGGCCACTTGACTGATGAAGCCCGATCCACCCTTGAGACCGGCGTCGTGCTTGACGACGGCATGACGTCACCGGCCCGTGTTGAACGGTTGCGTTCACGTGGTAACCACAGTTGGTTTGAAATCACCATCCATGAAGGACGCAACCGGCAGGTCCGGCGCATGTGTGAAACGCTTGGGTTTCCGGTCAGCCGGCTCACCCGGATTCGCTACGCCTTCCTCACCTTAGACGGGCTAAATCCAGGGCAAAGCCGGTTTTTAAAATCGTCGGAAGTTGCAAGGTTGCGGGCACTCGGCGAGCGTCCCTGACAGCTCATCATGTCGTGTGGCGGTCTATGATCCAGTCTTAACCCGATCAGAAAAGGAGACAGCATGATCATTTCTCTGAATTATACCAACATGATGGCTGATGCAGTGGGAGCGGAATACGGGATTCACGAAACGGACTTGCTGGCGTTGCGGGCAAGGGCGAAGACGATTCATGAGGAGATTTGCAACCGCCGCCAGCATGGAGAATACGCTTTCTTCGATCTGCCCTTTAACCAGTCGATGGTTGAAGAGGTGCTGCAGCTTTCTGACGAAATGAGCGGCCGGTTTAAGAATATCGTGGTCCTTGGCATCGGTGGTTCGGCGTTGGGGACCACGGCCGTTTTTCGTGCCTTGCGCCCTTTGACCCACAATCTGTTGACGGATGAAGACCGGCACGGCTTGCCCAGGCTGTTTGTTCTGGACAATGTCGACCCAGACGGGTTTGCAGCCCATCTGGCCATCTGCGACCCGGCGCAAACCTGCTTTCTGGTTATTAGCAAATCCGGTGCGACCGTCGAAACAACGTGCCAGTTCCTCGTGGCCAAACAATGGCTGCAACAGGCGGTCGGGGAGGAGTACCGGGAGCATTTTGTCCTGATTACCGATCCGGAGAAAGGCAGTTTGCGTCCTCTGGCGGTACAGCAGGGCTATCGTGCCTGTGACATTCCGCCTGGCGTCGGCGGGCGTTTCAGCGTCTTGACGCCGGTTAGCCTTTTGCCGCTGGCCTTGGCGGGGGTCGATATTCAAGCGTTGTTGCGTGGTGCCGCAGACTTTGCGCCGCATCTCTGCCACGGCAGCCTCGAGAGCAACCCGGCGTACCTGAATGCGGCGCTGCAATATTTGGCGTACCAAAAAGGGCTGCGGACATCGGTCTTGATGCCCTACAGTGACCGGCTGCGTGATATGGCGGATTGGTTCAGGCAATTGTGGGCGGAAAGCCTGGGCAAAAAATACAGCTGTGACGGGAGGGTTGTGCATGTCGGCCCAACCCCGGTCAACGCCCTGGGGACCACCGATCAGCACTCCCAGGTCCAGCTTTACATGGAAGGGCCTTTCGACAAGGTGGTGACCTTTATCACGGTTGATCATTTCGACCAAGACCTCGACGTCCTGCCGGGAGCACCAAGCCCCGAGATGGCTTACCTCGAAGGACACAGCATGGCTGAATTGATCCGGATGGAACAATTGGCGACCGCTGTCGCACTGACCAAAAATCACCGCCCCAACTGCATGATCAGCCTGCCGAACGTCTCTCCTGAAACCGTCGGAGCCCTGATCTACCTGTTTGAAGTCCAGACGCTGTTTGCCGGCGCACTCTTCGGCGTGAATCCTCTCGATCAGCCCGGTGTTGAAGAAGGCAAGCAATTTACTTACGCCCTCATGGGCCGATCGGGATTTGAAGAAAAAGGGCAGGAGTATGCCCGGATCCAATCCCGTCTCGCTCCGAGAGTGCTGAATTGCCAATAATCGCTACTGTATTGAAATAAATAGGAAAACCTTTTCTTTCCAAGTGCCTAATGACCTTGACAGTCCCCGAGTCGATCGTTTAATGTGTGCTGATATGATCAAACTTTTCTGAACGGTAGATATTCATTTTGGCTAACAAAGATAAACTTGTCGCGACAGCCCAAAAGTTCCTCGTCAAAGGCCAGGTTGCCAAGGCGATTGGTGAATACCAGAAACTGGTTGACGCCTTTCCCAAGGATTTCCGCAGCCGGCAGAAATTAGCGGAGTTGCTCAGCCGTGACCGTCGCAATGAAGATGCTCTGGGCCATTACGAATTGGTCGCAAAGCACTATAGCGACACAGGCTTTTACCTCAAGGCGATTGCCGTTTACAAGCAGATGCAGCGCCTTGAGCCGTCGCGAGTGGATATTTATCATTGCTTGGCGAAATTGAGCGAAAAACAAGGACTGCTTGGCAATGCCCTGACCGAATACCGGAATCTTATGTCATTCTACGAAGAGAATGACATGTACAGTGAGGCTATTGACGTATTATTCAAAATGGCCGAACTCGATCCTGATAACCTGAATATCTTTACCAAGCTGATCGAAACGTATCAAAAGTCCCATCGTGACGATGAGGCCTACCAGCAATTTAGAGCGATTATCGACAAACTGGATGAAGAGAACAACTCTGCTCAAATCGTCAAGCTTTACGATCGATTTCTGGGCATATGCCCTGAAGAGACCGCGGCATGGCTGCCATATGCCGATGCCCTGATCGCGACGCAGCACCCGGACAAAGCGATTCCCGTCCTTCAGCAATTGCTCAAGCATGTTCCGGAGGACACGGACGTCATGGTCCGGTTGGCGGATTGTTATCTGCTGATCGATGATCTCGACAACGCGCGTTTAACGCTCCAGCATCTTGCCAGGATGCACCCGGACGATCTGGACCTGAAGGATAAAATGATCCGGGTTTGCCTCAGAGAAGAGGAATTCGAACGCGCTCGTGACCACCTTGAAGCCAGCAAGACGAACTTTCTAGAGGCCGGACGGCAAGGCGACGTCAGGGCCTATTACGAGCAACTGTCTCAAGCGCTGCCGGACGATCCGGTGGTTGCCAGGGCCTTTGCAAGCCTGGGCGGCCTGGCTGTTGAAGAGCCTCTGCCGGAACCAAGCGCAGAGTCTGTCGATCAACCGGAAACGGACACCGTCGAGGATCTGCCCATCAACATGTCTGACGGTGAACTCGCCGATGCGTTCAAAGAGACAAAGACCATTGGTGAGACCTCTGACGACCATGTCGCGGAAGATTTCTCTTCCGAGGGCTTTGAGTTAGAGCTTGAACTCGATCTCGATCTAGAGGGTCCCTCACACGCAGACCCCTCCACTGGCCTCCTTGACAAGACCTCAGGACGCCAGCCTGAAGCGATTCAACCAGAAGAGATGTCTGGGAGCGCAACAGATGACGGCGCCGCGATGGAAATTGAAATTGACCTCGACGATTTCAACGATTTTGGCGTCGATCTTGACGATCCGGATGAGTCCGTTGCGTCCGATGATGCAGAAGCAACCGAAGAGGTTCTGGAAGGCCTGGAGGTTGTAGACGAGTCAGAAATCGATGAGCCGATAGAAGAACTCGAGGAGATTGTCGAACAGGATCCAGTCGATTCTCTGCCGGCAGAAGTATCGACCGAACGTGTCTCCGAACCCGGTCGTCCTGACCATGCGATGGCGCGAGATATCCAAAACGAGCTGGACGAGGTTGAGTTTTACCTTCACCAGAGGCTCTATGACAAAGCCGAAAACGTTCTCCAAACTCTTCTCGACCAGTCACCGGACGATCCGTTGCTGCGGGAGAA
>JAFDBS010000172.1 GCA_019313185.1 Deltaproteobacteria bacterium
ACAAAAAAGAATCAAGCTAAGAAAGGATTAGAGCTTGCCCATGAACTGACACGCACATTAAAAAATGCGACGACACTTTAACTTGATCTGGCAGTCAGCTTACGATTTGTCGAACTTTAGAACCTGGTGGATGGCTTTTACCTAGAAGCCGACACTTACTTCATTATGCTGTAACTTCTTTTTTTGTTATTTGGAGTGTTAAGTGATGGACTGATAATGCGACGGACTTGTGGTATTTGTCTACATGGCCTAAGGTAATAGGAGACGAAGCCTATATCTTTATGCCAGTCCAACGAACGGTACTTGACCATGACCCTTGCTTTTCTGCAGTTTCTCTTCATCCCACTGGCTTTCGCTTGTGCTGCCTATTCCGTAGCCAATGGAAAAAACCGTAACCCTTACATCTGGTTTTGTATAGGCTTTTTGACTGGTCCAATTGCCTCGGTTCTTCTCCTCATCATGAAACAGCGGCCAGGTCCTGATCATGGCTACCATTAACCGGCAAGAATCTTCTAAGGGACGCCATTTAAAGCAAGCCATTCTACGAAAAATCCTATGCCGACCTTTTTGAGTCTCAACAATCTCGGCTTGTGAAAGGAAAATCGGCTATAGATCGTTAATATTCTACGACCATCTGTGATAGTCTTTTATCAGAACTAGAAATAAAAATTGTTGGGTTATTTATTGTGAAGATATGGAAAGGATGGGATAGGGGTTTATCTTCTAACCAAGGTGAGGATGAATGATGGCACAGGAACGCGCAGTGCTTGCTGGTGGTTGCTTTTGGGGCATGCAGGATCTGATACGTAAGTTGCCAGGAGTTGAGGCAACCCGAGTGGGCTATACAGGTGGTGATGTGCCTAACGCCACCTATCGCAACCACGGCACTCATGCCGAGGGCATAGAGATATTGTTCGATGCCGATAGGATCTCGTACCGTCGTCTGTTGGAGTATTTTTTCCAGATCCACGATCCCACCACGCTTAATCGTCAAGGTAATGACAGGGGCACATCCTACCGTTCGGTGATTTATTATGTTAACGAAACACAAAAACAAACAGCTCTGGAAACGATTGCCGATGTCGACGCTTCAGGCCTATGGCCTGGCAAGGTTGTCACGCAAGTCGAGCCTGTCGACGCTTTCTGGGAGGCGGAACCAGAGCACCAAGACTACCTGGAGCGTTATCCCAACGGCTATACCTGCCATTATCCGCGTCCGGACTGGGTGTTGCCCCGATCAACGCAGAAGTAAAACTGTGTACGAGTATTTGGCAAATGTGTGCGGGTCACGCTCGAGTTGAACTTTTGCTCTCAAAAAAGTCACTAGTTGTCAGATATGATCATGGCCCTCCATCATTGTTGGGCCATTTCTTCGTTGCAGTATTTATCGGAAAGATATCAATTCTCAAAAAACCGATCATTAAATTTGTCAAACTTAATAGTTACAATTCAGGCAGGGCTAAAGAATAAGTATGAATTATTTATTGGTACCAACTAGAATTACTTAGTTCGCCAGTTTATAATAATTTTTGTAAATTACATAATCTTTGGCAAATGTATTTATAGTTTGACATGCTTTTAGTACTTTGGAATTTCCCTTCCCCTTCAATCGTTATTTTAGGAACTTATCATGAGTGATGATGTTTTTTTTGACTACTATGAATTGTTACAACTGAGCCCTAATGCTGACACCGAGACCATTGAACGGGTTTCTCGACATCTTGCTAAAAAATATCATCCAGACAATAAAATCTCTGCTGACAAAGACCTTTTTTTGAAGATCGTCGAAGCATACCGGACGCTATCAAGTCCTGAAACCAGGACTAGCTACGATTTGAAGCACAGAGATTACTGGAACCAAAAGTGGAGCGTCGCAGCAATGGCGACTGACAGTTCGACGCTTGGTGAAGATAAAGATATCCGAGAACACCTGCTTTCAATGTTATACGTTCAGCGTCGCAGCAATATGAAAAATCCGGGACTTGGTGAGATTGAAATGGCCCGACTTCTGGACACACCTTCTGAGTTGATTGAATTCCATCTTTGGTATCTGAAATCAAAAGGATGGGTAGAACGCCTTGATACTGGCCATCTGGCAATCACAGCACTAGGGGTAGATGAAGCTGAAAAGCGTCGACATTTGCTTAACCCTAGTCGCCTCATAGGGTTAGATGGCTCAGCAAAAAATGAAGGCAAAAAGAATGCTTAATTGACTAATTTATAGGACAGAATATGTCGGTAGAATTTTGATGATTAATCGACAGAGATACTGACCTCAATCGTTAGCCTTAAACTCTGTTCCTTAGTTACCCACAATACACACTTCTGTATTATAAATACCCGTTTAATGATTTTGATCTACAACAAATATGGCGTGGTACCAGGATTCGAGCCAGAGTTTCCCTTCTCCCGAAACAAATGCACGTCATGGTTTGCTGACATGAAATTAAGGAGTTCTGGCAGTCCCAGCGACACTCAATCTGGTGATTTTAATTGATACGCATTTCGAGCAAAGTCAGGTCATCATTTATTCGGATTTCATTTGAGGCGCTCAGCAATGCCTGATGTAATGATTCAATATTGATGGGGGTGCCAGGATA
>JAFDBS010000173.1 GCA_019313185.1 Deltaproteobacteria bacterium
GCTTCTTGCTTTTCGGCTGCGGCCTGCTCAGCCGCCAGTCGCTCGGCTTCTTGCTTTTCGGCTGCGGCCTGCTCAGCCGCCAGTCGCTCGACTTCTTGTTTCGTGTCTTTCAAGTCAGTTTTCGGTTTCGTGGCATAGGCAGGATCCATATTCGGATTTACACATGTCGGCGTTTCCATATAACCGGGGTAATTTCGGTAGACTTTTTTTCCATGCCGTACTGGAATAGATTCCTCGACTGCAACATGGTCAGAAGCCCTATCATTTTCTGCTGAGGCTTTTTCTTTCAGATCTGACTGTTGGGGTTGTGCGGAGCTCATATTAGGATTTGAACAGGTTGGTGACTCAATGTAACCAGGGTAATCCCTGTAGACTTTGGCCACACGAACTTCATTGGCGAGCGCTAACGGAGAAATGACTATCGAAAAGACCGATAGGCAAATTATCCGACATCGAAAAAACTTCATGGGTAACCTCCTAAAAAACTGTGCCGAGCGCTTTTTCAAGAAAAATACGCTTGATCAGAATAACAAGCCTGCCATTATTATAATGCTGCCATGTTAACAAATATCACAATTTAAAAAAACTGTTACTTTCTAGTCATATACCTCAAAAGGGTTTTATCTGTTCGTTTCTTAGCTAGGCAAATAAAACTTAACAAACTCCGAGCCAATGGTGAATCTGTGGAATAACACGTATGTCATGATGCGCACTTCCGGCAATCTTTTGTAGCTCAAGAAGGCTCCGTCCATCCAAACTCAGACCGCTTGCCAAGGTACGTGGCTGCAATATCAGCGGGCAGCCAGGAGCATATTGACTGACCAGTTTCCCTGCCCGAATAAGTTCTTCGGCGGTGGTTGATGCATCAACCACCAGTTTGACTTGGCAAAGCTTTTCGGCCCCGAGGGCCATAAAGTTGGCGTGGAGGTCCCATGCCGTATCCGTGCCAGAAGTTGAATGCAGTTTGATATCCATGGAAATCATGCTGACTAAAGGTAAAATATCTCTCAATTCATCAGGAAGAGTCCCGTTAGTTTCCAGATAGATCGGTAGAATAGGCAAGATTTCAGGGAGCCAGACTTTGAGTTTGTCGGCATGCAGCAACGGTTCACCACCGGTCAGGGATACAGATTGATGAACGTTGTTACACCTGCATTGCCAATCCAAAATCACATGCTTGAGTTCATTTAGGTTCGCAGGGTTTTCAAGTGTCATGAATTGTTTGGAACCAGGCTCGGTTTCGACATTAAATATCAGTTCCTCATGAAATTGCGTGTCGCAATAATCGCAGGCCAGATTGCATCCGGCAAATCGAACGAAGATCTGTCGGCAACCGATCATAATTCCTTCTCCCTGTAGAGAGGAAAAGACCTCGACGAGAGGGACTTCAATCTTGCGTGTAGCTGGCGCAAGCATTCTCTGACTCCCATACATTGACACGTTCAACTTGGATATTGGCATCATTCAATTTGGCAGAAAGACTCTCGAACAGGTAACGACAAATGTTTTCAGAAGACGGACTAACTCCCTGGAATGGAGCCAGGTCATTTAAGTATTTGTGGTCAAGCTCATCAAGTATCGCGTTGGCTTCCTTTTTTAAAATCTTGAAATCAACTCCTAAACCGGCATTATCAAGAGTCTTTGCTGAGACAGTCACTTCCACAAGCCAGTTGTGGCCGTGCAGATTTTCGCAATCCCCCTGGTAATTGATGAGATTATGCGCGGCGGCAAAATGAGTCTTGATCATCAAATGGTACATTTAAACTGGCCTCTCAATTTTTTTCTCTTTTTGGGTTTAACGTAACCAGATTGTCAAGTTCGTCTCCGTCCTCCGACCGAGAAGAAATTCGATAAGTTTCATCGGACCAACGACCGAGATCGACTAAACGGCAGTATTCAGAGCAAAATGGGCGATGTGGATTCTTCTCCCAAGCCACAATCTTCCGACAGCGCGGACATTCAATTTTGTTAATCTGACTGCCCATAAAACACCTTTCATCGAATTACAAACTCAGTGTCCAATAAGCAATAGTTTACTCGGAGCAGGCTATGCCATTAAACACAATTGTAACTGTCGTGTTGTGTTGCACGTTGAATATTTAGTCCTTATTGACGCAACATTCATCATGGTTTCTTGCACAAGTTAAATTGCTCAGCCGCATGAATGTTTTTTTTATCGCACATCCTAACTCTTAGTGCACTAACTAATTATATATCAAAGCTTAAACACTCATTACCTTTAGTAGTATCCGGCCGCACATAACTCTTTGAGGGCTTTACGGCGAAAATGGCAAAATTCTTCATACTTCGTGTCGCTCAATTGCTTAGATATTGAAGTTGGATTGATTTTTAACAGTAGAAATTCACGATACAGTGTATCAATTTGAGCGCCACTTATATTTTCGATGAGCTTCAACATGGTTTTTTGTTTAGTTAGGGGAAGTCTTTGGCTTTGTAGAAGATTTGCTTTACGTGAAAAAAAATGCAGGGTTATATCACCACCAGAACTTAAAATGCCAGGCCCATCGAAAACCAAAGCGATCAAATGGACCTTCTCAAATTGAATTTCGAGACAGAATTCCTGCAACAATCTTTCCAGGCAATCAGCGTGCAAAAGTCCTTTATGTTGAGTTCGTAAATTGTAAAAATAGTGTCCTTTTTCATGCAAAGAACTGTTGGAACAAACAGGACAGCAAACCGAGATGCGTCTGCATCGTTCACTTGGCACATTCTTGATTTCCACGTTTTGCTGAAACAGTCTCGAAACATTTGCCATGTGACAACTTGACTGATAATGCTGATAAGTAAATTCAGCCAATTGCTTTAGCTGTGCATGAACTAGCGTATTACGGGCTTTGATAAGAACAGGATGAATTTTGTGACTGCTCCCTGATGATAGACTTTCAACTTTTGGACTCCTGCTGATCTGGATATCCAAGACTTGGTAATTACAAGAACGAGCCGTCGAGACCAAATGTCTCGACACACTAGAACTGATGTCAATTTTTGATTGTTTATCGACGAGACTTGGCAAAAGCCAAAGTCTCTTAGAACCACCAACTCGATTCAGCACATTCTTTATTTTTACAACATTGTTAAGTGAAGCACGATCCTTGACTGGAGAAATGATCAAGTCTGCTGCCATAAGTGCTGCTTCGGTATGCCAATCTAAAATAGGTTTCGTGTCAAGAACAAGAACACCGTTCAGACCGACGTTATGCAATCGTTCTCCTAGCCAAGCCGTGGAGTGACTAGGTGTTCGTAATGCCTTTTCTGAAGGGATGTATTGAACTCCATATTGGCCTAAAACTGCAACTTCATCAGCAGTACGATTTGCCAGCAAATCATTGACTGCGAATGGAGGAGAAGGCCCAATAGCAAACATATTATCTACGCTAAAATGGTTATCAAATGACAAGATCGTCACGGCTAAATCATCATAAAGCGCCTTGAGGTATACTGCCAAGTTCGTTGCAATGGTCGTTTTACCGACCCCACCCTTTTCACTGGCAATCGTAAGGATAAATAGATTTTGATTATTTCTGCTCCGAAACATTGATCACCAGAAGACACGCGAAATTTATAAACATACTTACTGGATTAGTTCCAAATTACAAATGATATCAATAATGTTTGGTCTTCATCACAGCCCAAAATTAATTAACCGCTAATTGTCGTTTCAACCATCTAGTTTGAGATGGATAACTCAAGAAAACAATCACCTCGAAAGTTTCAATCATAATGTGCCAAGAGTTAATCAGGTAAAATTCAGAAATTTTAAACCTGTCAGTGCCCATTTAAGCCCCGGCATGTCTACAAATAGTCGATTACAAATGCCCTCAAACCGTTTCAAAGTAGAGTCAGAAATCCGTGCAGGTAATCTTAAGTTGGTTCATAACATGAAACAATTCAGCAAAAGTTCTAGTTGTCTATACTTTTTGATATATGTTTCAAAATGTTTCTGGTAAACCATGCTGATTCATTCTCAAAACCACCATAATTTCGGTTGTTATTGGTTGGAGTCTCTTTCATTGCTTCAAGCGAGACCTGCCGCTCTTCGCAATTCAAATGCCTTACAAACCAAATATTCCAGTCGAAGGATAATTTTATCATTAAACGTTATCAGGCTACGAAAGGCGGCCGGTGATAAAGACTTTGAATTGTAGGACTTTTGTCCTGGCGAATATACTTAACAAGAAGAAAGGGGGATAGTTATAGTTACTTCTTAAAAAAATTTGAGCTTAGAATTTAGTCAATAAATACCCTTCTACAGATCGAAAATAGCAAACTTGACCTAATTTTTCAAATATTCAGCCGTCGCACTCCAAAAAGATAGATCATTACGCGTTTTTTCGTAAAACTTTGCATTTAAAATTGCAATGCCTGAAATTTCGGCTATTGCTGAAAGAAAACTGATGTCTTCTCGCGAGTATTCCCTTTTGTCTTTGGAATAAAGCCTCATAACTCCGATCACTCTTTGTTTGGCTATAATAGGCAATGAAAGAATCGAGTGAATCCCTTCGGCTATTGTTTCGGCTGGATACTCAAGCCGAGAGTCACATGATGTGTCCGCTATTAAGACAGGTTTCCCTTGTAAGCTATCGCTTATACTTAAATCAGTATGAACATCGCCTTTGGCGAGAAAGGCTTTACTCAAACCTGAGGCTGCAACCAACTCTAAACTGTGACTAGTCTCATTGCGTAACCGCAAAGCGCAACCCTTGACCTGCAAACAATTAACGACTTTATCAACAATTAAATCCATAACCTTTTTTGAATCGAGAGTTGATAATATCGCCTTGGTAATCTCGTGTAATGTCCTAAAGTAACCGATATGTCTAGCCGGATCAATCGGCAGAAAAGTGCAAGACTCATAGTGAGAATCAAAATCCCCTGTTTCTGAAAGTTGATCAATACCCATCTCCTCGAAAAGACATTTGAGTTTATCACCCTTTTGGTGCAACCGTTGCGCATTGACAATCGCTAAACCGCCCATTTCAGCCAATGCAGACACAAACTCGATATCAATTGGGCTATAATCTCGAACCTCGGCGGTATAGAGACGCAATAGTCCCTGCACAGTTCCATCTACAATCATTGGAACAGAAAGAATTGTATTGATACCCTCTGCACGCATGGCTTCAGGGTATTGAATTCGTTGGTCCAAATAGGCATCTTTGATATAAACGGGCTTACCTGTCATCACCTCTGGGATACTCAAGTTAACACTGAGTGTTCCTTTTCTTAAGTAGGTAGAACTCAAACCGCAAGAAGACGCTAGTTTAAATGATTTGTCCTGGTCATCAATGAGCAGAAGGCTACCAGCCTTGACATTCATAACTTCAACAATACTTTCCACCATTGAACCGAGCGTGTCTTGCATGCTCTTGGCAGAAAGGATGGCTTGAGCAGTCTCGAAAAAGAGCCGAAAATATTCTTTCGAATTTGAGAGATTCATTGAAAATTCTCCGAATAAAGAACAATTTTGTTCAGTATACTATAGATTAAAGCTGTTGTTGATGCCCTTCAAGCATATCCATGCTGAAAATTGATATGGATGAGACCTGATTGTTCTCTATTATGCGCTTGTCATTGTCTTCGGCCAGGGGGTCAGTCATATCATGTTGATAGATGTTAAATTGATTGAGAGAATGAAAGGTCTAGCTAACTACTGAATCATTCTTGTAGTCCTCGGTCTCGACTAATGAGAGATTGTAGGGTGTGACTGAAAGCGGAAACTTTCTTATGGTTCGATCGATTTTTTTAACGATCAATATTGTTTGGCTTGATCCCGAAGAGAATTTCAAAAATATCTACACTTTTAATATAATGTCGAATTTGCCATTTCAAGTCCCTCCAATTTGAGATGGCAACTTTTCATCAGAGAGTTGTGCTTCAATTCCCTGTTGCGTGTTTGAATAAATGGGCATGTTTGTGTTCTTTATTTTTGTGTAAGCAGCAAAAACTGTTGTTAATGGTTATAAAGGAGTTAAAGATTAATTAATCTGCCAATTGAATTCAGTTCTTTCGTGAATCCAACAGATCTTCAGACCAGACAGACACCATGGTGCTGGGCGGACGGGCTAATGCCGGCAATGATTTTTCCTTAGTAAAAATAAGGGGAAAAGGAGAAAACATGGATTTGTGTGGCAGTACAACAAACATAGATTGCGTGACGTAAAATCAACTGCCCTAACTGCTGTGAAAAACGGAACGCAATCTCTCAGGATATAGACGTGATTTGATTGTTTTACTTGAGCGAGTCCTCCCACACACGATCTTAAAGCGGTACGCGATAAACCAGCGCTGCCTCATGGATCTTGAGGGTTCGTCCCAAAATTGCCGATGGGCAAGTTCGGTCCAACTCATTTGCGGGTCTATGCTCGGTCCTTTTGGAATGGGAACGACGCCATGTTTGAAGATTTTTGACGTTAAAATTTAAATGATTTGAGTCAAATAGGCGCAAAAAAAAGGGCGAAGATAACACTGCCCTCACCCCGAGATTCGCCCCATTTCCTTGTTCAAGTTCTTCTTTAAACGCTTTCAATAATCCTTGCTACTTGAGATCCAAGCTTTTGGCAAGGGATTACTACAACGTCTTTACCAGACACTGTTTTTTTGAAACGCTCAGTATCTTGATTTTCTCTGTATGCATCTCCTAACTTTTCAATTAGAGAAAGAATTTTGTGATCACCCAGCCCCTTCTCTTTAGCTAAAGCAACAAAATTCTGGTAACTCTCCTCTTCAAGCACTGCAACGCCAAATTTTTTAGGGGGCTTTCCGATAAAAACATATGCATGACTATCTGCGGGGACAACTTCCAACGGATCAGAGACTTCCCCTATGAGTTCTTTTAGCGGCGCCTCTACGGCAGACAGTTGCTTTGATGCCGGATGGTTGTCCTCTAATTCTGGATATTTGATTTTTTTGCTAAACAAACCCATGGCTAACTCCTTACTAGTCTTCGCTGGGACGAAAAAAACACATAAGATTTAAACTCATTATAAATAAACAAGTCATTGCCTGCGCCAAGCAATAGTAATCAAAAATGATATTTTTTTAACGGAGAGGCCGCCCGCACCCGAACATATTGCGGTACGCAATATGCCAGTGCTGCCTCGTGGACTTGAGGGTTCGTTCCGAAATCACCTAGGGCAGTTTCGATCCACCTCGTCTGCGGGTCTATGGTCGGTCCGTACGGAAGGAGAACGCCACCATGACTATTTTTTTTACGTTAACATTTAAGATGAGTGGAGTCAAATGGCCGGAAATATGAACGCATATCACATTTAATTAAACAACAAAGCACTCAGCTTGCCAACTAAGTGCTTGATTCTATTGGAGCGGGAAACGGGATTCGAACCCGCGACCTTCAGCTTGGGAAGCTGACACTCTACCACTGAGTTATTCCCGCACAGATATTCGGATTATAGATTTCCGATTTTGAAGTTGTCAACGCTTATTCTTTATAATGAGCCCTTAGGAATGATTTTGCCTGATGAGAGTTGGCCACAAGGCCCTCAATCTCGGCGTTGCGCAAGACTGCCAATGCTTTGCCAACATCCGGACCAGGGACAATGTCAAGTTCTCTACTGATCCATTCACCCGTGACCAAGTCATTGATATTTTTTCTAACAACTTCACTGACCAATGGCACCCACTTAAGAAGCTTTTCTATCAAACAATGGCGACCCTTTCTAGTTGTAACACTTGCAGCCAGCAGACTATCGGCCGGATCCAGCCCATGTTTTTGCAACCAAAAATAAAAAGCCCTCAAATTGGGTGCAACGGCATCCAAGGACATACTCATGCCGGGCAGAGTCATACTTAAGGAGGTGATACGGCGTTGTGCATTGCGACTAACTCGCCAATCTTCAGAAAGGCTGATTGGAAAGCCGGGTTTTATCAGAGCAAAACATAACGTAAAAAGAAGGAGCCCCTGTCGCGTTAGTCCCTGTTGAACCTCTTGCTCAAGCCAGACTTTAGTGATCGGGGCCATTTTCCTAAAAGCTTCCCAGCTCAAATGGCATTGCTCTAGTTTTTCCAGAAGGACTGCATGTTGTGTATCAAAATCATTCCCCCATAATTGTCCTCCCACACCTTGACTAAAAAGCAGTTTGATGCCGTATGCAGGGAAAGGACTTTGCAAGATTGACCAAACTTCTTGACGGATTCTCTCAACTGCCATGTGTCTGAGCTTCCATGCGTTTCGAGCCATGGAAAGCGAAGTTGGCTGGTCCAATTTAAAGTTGAGTTCTACAGCGTGTCGGACACCTTTCAGAATTCTTAATGGGTCCGAGGAAAAGGTCACCGGCCCAGACATTTTCAGTGTCTGCTTTTTCAGATCGAAAATCCCATTGAGCGGGTCAATGATTTGGCTGTTTTCAAGTTTATCAGGCAAAGACAGTGCCATGCTATTGATCGTAAAATCTCGGGCTGCCAAGTCCTGTATTAAGTCCTCTGCACGGAATGGAGCAAAATCAAATGTCAGAAGCATGGGGGTCTTGAAAACCACGCGGGATTGTAACCTGGATTCGTCCAACCAAAACCAGTGACCACCGTTTGATGAAGCAAATTCTTTTGCAATTTCAGTGGGATCGCAGGATGAAGCTAGGTCAATGTCAGAAACAGGTTTACCCAGTAAAGCATTACGTAATGCTCCACCGACTAAATAGAACTTATCTGGTGGCAATAATTGACAGAGGTTAACAAAAGGTCGAATAAGGCCGAGAGATTGACCAACCTCATGAAGCAAGGGGATCATGCCACTCTCTAACGCCAGCGGTTGAGTATTGAATCTCGCCCGCTGGCAGTTTTACTCCGCTTACGACAGATCATTGACTGCTTGATAGATCGTATCAAACAATTCTTCGATATCCTCTTCAGCGATACAAGAAAAGGCTATTCGCAGGTCGGTCTTTCCAATTGAAATTGTCCCGACGCCGTATTTATCCAGCAAATGGACACGTAACTTCTCAGCATCCACAGTAAGCAACTTGAGACACATAAAGTAACCTGAGTTAAAGGGATAATACTCCCAGGCTGAGCTGTACTTTTCGCCGTCCAAGACTTCCTTGACTTTGTTGGCCCGCCCTTTCATAACTTGATACTTTTCTTCTTTTTGATTGATAAAGTCTGGAGACTTAAGGGCCTCAATGACAAATGTTTGAGAGGGATGTGGGCAGTTTGAAATCGTTGCGCGGATCAGACCCATAGTTTTCTTTTCCAAAGCAGTTATCACAGGTTCATTTTCATAATCATAGCCGTCTGCAAAGGTTATAAAGCCAGTCCTAAAACCCCATACGTACTCTTCTTTGGTTGCTCCGTCGAGCTTGATTGAAAGAACCCGTGGGTGCAGATTTGCCAATTGTCCAAAAAGTGATTCCTTCATAGAATTTTCGTAGAACAGCCCAAAATAGGCATCATCGGTTACCGCAACCACATTACAACCAGATTCGGCGACCTCCTTGATAGCACTTACTATTGAATCGCCTTCCTCGACGGTTGGTGTATAGCCGCTCGGATTGTTGGGAAAATTAAGTAAAACGACAACTTTGCCCTTTTCTTCCGCACTATTCCTCAGTTCGGCCTTAAACGCTGCGACATTGAACCCACGGCTCACGGTAAACGTCGGATATTTCTTCACAATCGCACCACGCCTGGTAACAAAAGTGAGATTGTAGTTGCCCCACAGCATATCGGGCAAAATGAGATGGTCACCCGAATCAATGAACATATCAGCGACAATGGACAACCCGTGTGTTAAGGCGTTTGTTACAACGGGGTTCCCAAAATGCTTTCCTGCAAGGCTTGGGTTTTCTCGGAGCATTTTCTCTCGCCATAGCTTACGGAGTTCTGGTTTGCCTGCAGGAGGGGCATAAGGATAAATGTCCTTTGGGTCGAAGTGACTCAATTTATTTTGGATGCACTGAAGAAACATCGGACCATCATTTTCCGTAGCAATACCAATGGTCGCATTGAACCTGTGTGCTTTATCTTTAGCTTCAGCAGATTGCGTTAAAATTCCCTTTGGAAAGAACAGGTTTTTGCCAAGTTCTGATAACATCGCAAGCACGTTTGGGTTATGTTGAACGAGCTGTTCATTCAATTCTTGAGCAAGTGGATTCATGTATCAACCTCCGGCATATTCTACGTTGATTAGTTGCCAACCAGGGCGTATTTAATCAGCATAACTTCATTTCTGTCAATGGCAATCGTGGAAATCATGACTGACTAATTTTTATATATGAATGCAAGCAGACGATGTGGGTTTCTGCAAAACCAAACCATTTCATGGAGGGCATCATTCAAGATGACGATTCTGAATCAATTCAGCGGCCATTTTAAACAGCTTTGTTTTGAGTAAGCTATTCTGTCGACCACTAAATTCATTGATGTCTTTCATTGACTGATACAGTTAAAGCTTTGAAAAATTAACGTATCACCCTTGAGGTCATTGCTAACACATCAAAGGGCACTGTTATTCCGAGCTCCTTTGCCACCTTAAGGTTTACGGTCAGATGAACATGGTGGGGCTTCATGAGATTCAATGCTGAAATTTCAGTCCCTGATAAAATCATCGAGGCCATCTTTGCCAACTCTTTCCCCTGTTCAAAAGGATCATGTTCTAAGACCATAAACGCCCCTAATTCGGCGGTATCAGGAATCTGAGTCAAAACAGCCATCTTGTTGCGGTTGGCTATTTCAATAAGTTCAGTTAAAAACGGGGTAAAGAAGGTTGAATCGGTAACTAGCAAACCATCAATGTCATCGGGCAGTTTATCTAAAAATGTCTTCACTTCTTCCGCTGTGGTGATGGCAAGAGGCACGGCTATAAACGCTTTTCGACCGGCCATGGTCTTTAAGATATTGATTTGTGTTTTGCCAGCCGGATCTTTTGGATTGTATATCGCTGCTATTTTTTTTGCAGAGGTGGAATTAAGGTATGCATTTATCAGCGTCTGAAGTGGCCCATCGCCACGCACGCCCATGATATCGTGTTCTGCCTGACCATTTGCCAAAACCAGTCCTTGGGCGACCGGGTTATATACATCAGCAAACAAAACCGGTATGTGTCGTGTTTCCATCTGGGCAGCGAGAGCAGCACTTGTTCCGTAGACAACTATGAGATCGGCATTGATTGCAACAGCTTTTCTTACACTGTTTCTCAGCGACATGAAGTCGTCATTCGGGGATTGTACATACAATTGGTATGCTGCTGTGCTTTGAAGAGAGATCTCTTCAGCAAACACATGATGAATATTCTGATAACGGGGGATATCTTTAACCAGAACAACAGCAATCAGTTGTTCCCCAGTAGCCCAAACGTGAAAAGGCGTACTGAGCAAAGCTATGCACACGAGCAGACAGAATATTGCAGTCCGCAACATCAAGACAAATTCTCCCCCTGTAACTATTGGTTTCTTAAGGAATAAAGAAACCAAGAGAATATGAATTTATTCAAAAAACCACTGTCAAAACAATGCAAAGCTAGATTTTAATGATCATTTAAAGTAATGTCAAAACAACTAAGGTGAGATACTGCAAGAAACGTGGAAAGTTGTTCTCATTAAAGGTCATGGGACATTTAAAATCAAAATAATGTGCCGATGACAATACCAAGAGCCGAAAGTGGTCCTGTATCGCTGATGCCGTCAACGGCTTTCTCGACTTTATGCAAGGTTGTTTTGGCCTCTCGATAAAGGTTGTCCTCATTCACCAGACGTCCTATGGTGCCCTGCCCTTCATCAATCTTCGTCACGATGCTATTAACTCTTGATAAAGTTTCATTCAGGTTATCATAAAGGGTTTCATCGTGATAAAACTTACCAAGTGTTCCTTCGCCTTGACTTACTTGTGCTGTAATATTACCTAGGTTTTGCATCGTTCTGACCGACTGATCATAAAGCTGGTTATCGTTTAATAATTTTCCCAATGTGCCTTTGCCAGAATGAATTTGTTCTGTTAATTCCGCCAAGCTTATTATCGATTGATTCAGGTTGTCATAAAGCGCGCTGTCATTGAGCATGCGTCCAAAGCTTCCTTGACCACTTTCAATTTGCCCCAACAAACTATTCATTCGATTCGTCATGACTGTTAATTCTTCGTAAAGAGATGGATTGTTTACCAATAAACCCAAAGTGCCATGGCCTTGGTCGATTTTGGTCAAGATCACATCAAGTCGATTGATTGCATCAACTAATGGTTTTTGACTTTGATCTACCATATCCCCTAAGGGCCTAAGAACACGATCCTGGTTTCGATCAAGGTTACTAATTAATTCAGCGAAACTGGCACTTTCAGTAGTCTGGACTTCATCTCCTGTTGACAAAAATGGTTGTTCCGCTGACCCGAAATCCAATCCGAGAAAAATTCCACCTAACATATTGGTTTGCTGTATTTGAGCCACCGTGTCTTCCCGAATACTGTTTGGTTCCGTAATGAAAAAGTCAACTCTTACCCTATTCTCTTCTATGCTGATATTTTTTACCTTGCCCATTTCCACACCAGCGATTCGGACGGGATCGCCTTTTCTTAATCCAACAGATGAATTAAAATAAGCTTTGTAGGCGTATTGGTTTTCAAATGGTCGCCAATCTTCGATCAATTCAACCATTAGACCCAAAGCGAGAATCGCTGCCAAAAAAAACAATCCGACTTTTTGTTCAACACTTAAAAGCATAAGTTATTTACCTTCTTTGATCCCTTTGGTTGTCGTATAAATAAAGTCACGAATTTTTTTATTCTGACTTTTCTTCAGTTCTTCAGGCGTTCCAATTTCGATTATCTCGCCATTATCCATCATGGCAACCCGGTCAGAGAGATACAAAGCAAAATTAAGATCGTGACTGACAATGATGGTGGTAAGATTCAACTTTATTTTAAGGGACTGGATAACCTTGGCAAGCTCATCAGAGGTCACAGGGTCAAGTTCAGCAGTTGGTTCATCATAGAGGATGAGATCCGGGTTCATTGCTAAAGAACGGGCAATAGCGACTCTTTTCCTCATTCCCCCTGAAAGTTCTGAAGTGAGCATACCCTCAGTGCCAGCCAATCCAACCAAACTCAGTTTTTCATGAATGATCCGTCGGATACGTGATTCACGACGAACGCGTTTTTCACGTAACCATAATCCAACATTTTCACCAACGGTAAGAGAATTGAATAATGCTGAAGACTGAAAGACCATACTGTAACGATACGAACGTTCGGGGACTCCGTTATTTGTATGAATGTTGTGTCCATCAACAAAGATTTGACCACTGTCAGGGAGTTCAAGTTTGGCAATATGCTTGAGGAGTAAACTTTTTCCTGTCCCAGAAGGCCCGATAATTGAAAAGGTTTCCCCGGCCTCTATATTTAAATTAATATTTTTCAGGATTGGCTTACCATCAAAGGCTTTGTTCAGTCCTTGGATACTGATAGATACACCACTGGATTCTCCATACTCTTCTTTCAAGTTGTTTGTTTCCAGAAAGGATGCACTGAAGCCGTGGGCTAATTTGTTCAGGAAGGTAACTAACTTGTTCATACTTGCTGGCCCATCAAAAAAACTTCCGCTTATCAAGTGAGCTGTTTTCATTTGTCAGCTCAGATCATGAATCGAGTTAAGAGATAATTGGCAAACATAATCAGGAGAAACGATAAGACGACTGATCGGGTTGTCGACTCCCCGATGCCTCTGGCTCCACCCTTTGTTTTGAAACCAACATAACAACCAACCTGAGCGATTATACCACCGAAAACGAGGGCTTTGAGTAAACCTTTAAGGACCTCTTTATAAGAAAGTGCTCGTATCATATTATCGTAATAAACACTGAAAGGCACGTTGATCTTTGGGTTGACCTCGGCAACAACCCCCCCACCTATGACACCAATAAAAACTGCAAAAACAACCAAGGCAGGCACCGACAATAAACATGCAATCAATCTGGGCATAGCCAAGTAACGTACGGGGTTGATCTCGAGAGTTTTCAATGCATCTATTTCTTCATATACCTGCATGGCACCTACTTCTGCAGCCATGGCTGAACCAATACGACCAGCAACCAAGAGACTTGTCATCACGGGTCCTAACTCCCTGACCATTGAGAGGCCAACAATAGCACCAATTGCTTCTTGGGAACCGTACATAGCCAATTCCGAGCCGGTTTGTAACGACAAGACCATCCCAACAAACAAGGACATCAACATTGCTATGGGCAGCGTTCCAATTCCGATATCATTGACTTGCCGGTAGATGCTGGAAAGGTTACGAGGTGCTTCCTTGCAGTAATAAACTGTCTCGAGTAGCAGGGCAATCATTTCACCTGTCCCTTGGGCAGTAGAGAGGATTTTATGCCCAATTGAATGAAACGGATTTATCGGAACCAGTTTCTTAGTCATGGTGTGATGCCGTCTTCATGGGTAATCGCCAAGAGAGAAACAAGAGTTTAAGCGTACGACCTGTCTGATCAGAATGAATTTGAAATAACCCTTTCAAAAAACAGAAGGATTTGCCTTCGTCTTTGACCCTCCGGTATTCAAACAACGGGAAAAGCTCCCAGGCTAGGTTTGATCCACGTTTTTCTGACCAATAAAGATTCCACAACAAGCTGGTCGCCGAGTTACCATGTTGATCCCATTTTTTTTGGTAAAGACGCCACAAAGGAGCCCATGAACGCTCAATACCTTCGTTATCAGGGAAAAAGGGCTCAAGCAATGCTAACAGGTAGAGATGGCTTACCTCATCAATACGTTGATAACCGAAAAAAGGCCAAAGAGCTATCTGTCTTTTCGTGCGGTCCAATTCAATCTTGTGTTCTATCAAGTCAGAATAGAGAAAAAATAGAATACGATCCCGCCGGCGATCAATAAGTTCTGTATGCATTTCTTCTATTTTATAAATCGGCCACAAATACCAGCGGTTTCGTAGATCCCCTCTGGTTTCATCTGCATAAAAAGGCAGATTACGAACACCATTGTGATCATTTCCAGACATACGTCTAACCAGTGGCCAAGGCGTCCAACGTTCTTTGTAGCCTTTTTCCCGATCATCTTTCCATGAAAAAAACGGCCAAAGGATCACTCGATGAGAAAGGTTAGGTGATTCTTTGCTGTAATATAGGGGGAAGACTGCTCTTTTGCTGACTGGGTTAGGCGTGTTGAGATCTAGATCTTCTGAAAAAAATATTGGCCATAAAAAAAAACTTTTTTGATAATGACCATCTTTTCTGCTTTTTCCATAAAGAGGCCAAAACTTGAACCCTGTTTCTGATTCACCAGAAATCTCGGCGAAAAACGGCCACAAAACATTATCTATCCTGGTACCATTTCGTTGAGTTCTTCCATATAGAGGGAAAAGGTAAAACTCTATCTCATCCCGGCCGAACCAACCGTAGAGAGTCCCTCCCAAAGGAAATATTGCGAAATACTCTCCTCGCTCACGATGATCGCCAGAAAAAATAAAAGGAAAGAGATATGATTTTTCAAAACCTTTCATCTCATCTGGCCCTGAATCAACATTTATTAATCGTAAAAAATGCCATGTGCTTGTCTCTTTATCCTTTTGTTTGCGGAAAATGGGATAAAGAAATTCCGTCATAGAAGTGCCTTGATTATCCTTGGCATGATAAAAAAAAGGTCGAAATGCATATTCCGTTTCATTATCTTTCGTTTCATATTTTAATAACGGGCCGATAAGATGGAAACTTTGATAATTAATCGCACTGGACGAGCGGGAATCAACCAAAGGCCATAGAGTGAACGTATTTTCATTTGCCAAACAGATGCTTTCATCGAAAGGATGAATTGCAAAAAACACAAAGAAAAAAAGCACTCGAACCATATGTGAAAAAAACGATAGAAAACCGCAGAGGTTGTTATTGAACTTCAAAGGGTCAAATGAAAAAAACTGCAATGAAATTAGCCTAATTGGTCGTTACGGATGGGCAGTTTATTTATTTTTTTTAATCACTGATATCCATTGCATGATTCCATGGATAACTGCCAAAATTAAAATAATGAAAAACACATCACCGATGCTGATACCATCTATCATCATTGACTCCATTCTCATAAGCTAGCATTTAAAATCATTAAATATTCTCCAAAGATTGGATTGAAAGCTGGTGTCCGGGATCAATATCCAATGCTCTATGTAATGCTTCATGGGCACCGGCTAAATCTCCTGCCTTCATTCTGCTCATCCCTAGCAAACAGTAGAAATCAGCTGAGGAGAATTCATCCATCAGGTATTCATCTTGTTCAATTCGTTCAAGAATGTAAACAGCCATGTCATAGTTTTTGGCACTGTAGAGCTGCATCGCTGTACCTATTGCTTCCAGTTCCTCAACAAGGCTTTTTTCTGGAAAATGACTGGCTAGACATTTTGCGATTTGTTTGTCAACCTTTCCAACCAACTTAGGGTCATTTGACAGACTTTTTAATTGTCTCCATTTTAGGAGGGCTGCCGGGTAATCACAATAAAGCATGTCGATCTCAGCCAGAATTTGTAGTGTAGATTGATTGGCAGGGTCATGTTTCAGCAATTCTTGACCATAGCGGATGGCGTTGACCAAATTTTGATGGCACTCAGACAGCTCACTAAATGTTAATGCCAACTTATAGAATCCATCGCATAACTGAATTAACAAGCCCTGGTTCTGCGGGTCAAGTAAGCTCAAAATTTTCAAAGCGGTTAATTTGCGCACGATGTAAGCCGGCTCGACATCTTTGGCGTCAAGTAATACAGCATTGGCTCCCAGATCAGCCAAATAATGTGGGAAAGCGTCCCTAAGTATTTCTGCGTAAATTTTATTGTTCTCACAATCTGGGAAACGTCTCAAGTACTCATAAACGCCTTCTCCGATCGCAGTCACACTTGGAAACCCAGTTGGTTCACTTCGCTTGATCGGCAAGGGACATGAGGGCAGTGGTATCATATTTTGATTGGGCCCTACGTGTAAAAATTGTTCTGGAGGCGGTGTCCAAAAAATGAACTGATTAGGGGCAAGATTATAAGATTTATATGTTAATTCACGATTTAACATGAATACTCCCACTTATCGACTAATTTGATGTAAGAAATTTAGACGATATATTCGATCGTTATCAAGTGAAAATTATCTGAAAATATTGGAAAAACGAAAGAGATGTATTTTAAGACTTCAGTACAGGAGATGACTGACAATTCATGGCAAACAGACAAAAAATCTCAAATCACTAAGATAAGAATGTTTACGCGATTCAATGGAATTGAATATCAGTGGAACAGATTGATGATTAATTGTTATTCAAATATCAGACGGTTGTTTTGTTTGTCAAAATGGCTGATCGTTGCCTGATCACTGGTTTCATTAGATTTCATATAAGAATGGTCTTTGTCAAATTTTTCACACAGAAAATCAAACAGAATCACGAAAAGTCCAACTCCGATAAATGTCAAGCTCACCCCTTTTTCAATAGAAGTATACATTTGTATACTTTCGAGCTTTGACAAAATCCAGAAGCCATTGAACATGACGCCAACTGAACAGATATGCAAAAGAATTCTCATGACCTTTACCAGTTTGAAAGATTTGAGTCCCGCTCTTTTATGCTCATATGTGGGGACAAATATATAAATATATTTACAGCAAAAATTATATACCTTTAGTTATACTCTAATCAAAAAAATATATTTTTCAACCAAAAAATAATAACTTTGGCGATTTTTTTCATGTTTTAAATTAATTACTGGTTGGCTTCTAGAATTATTTCGGGGTTTCTAAAATGTCCGCTATGCTGACTTCATAAAATAAAGTATTTGCTTTAACTATTATGTCTAATTATTTTAAATAATTGAATAATTTTTACTCAAATATTTCGCAAATAACCCTAGGAGAAATTGGTCGAATTCATTGCAAAACTATTTTATACAGACTCTATTGGTATCCCCTGCAACTGGCTATTTTGCTGCAAGACTTCTCCTTTCATCAATAATGAAAGCGGACCGATGGTAGCCCCATCGCCCATTGTGGATGAATAAAGGACAACGGTCATATTCCCGACGTTGCAGGCGTTTCCTATGTGAAGAAAATCCGACTTCATTATACGATCTTCAAATAAGTGGTTTTGGACAACCACTCCTTTGTTGATAGCTACATCATCTCCGATTGACACCAGGTCAAATTCAGAGAACAGTGTGGTCTCTATGAATGCCCTTTTCCCGATTTTGCAGCCCATGGCTTTGAAAAATGGGACACAATATGGAGTCCCTAGAAGAGGAATTACCGTCGGCGCAAAAACGGATTCATACGCTCCGTTGATCATCTCATTCAACCACACATAGACAGACCAGAGTGGCTTGATCACCGGTTTATATGTACCCATCACCATTGTTTTCAAAAGGACGACAGTGCATATAAAAAAAAGAGCCAAAAGAATTCCCATAAGGGGTGATATCAATAATGTTTTAGCAAGACCTAAAGAGCTGAGACTTAGGTACGAAACAACACTCAAACCAAGAAGTCC
>JAFDBS010000174.1 GCA_019313185.1 Deltaproteobacteria bacterium
AAAAAAGGAAGGGGTTGAGAGTCAGTTGCAATCAATTCCCAGTTCAACACGGGCTATCCTCTATTCCACTTAATTTAAAAAGTGGTTCGGAACTCTTCAACTGGCTTCCAAGTTTGGCTTCTAATGACCGCTTCAGGCGTCCCGCTCTATGGTGGGCTGGCTCACCACGGTCTATGACAAAGCCTTGATCGATAGTGTTGATGAAGAGACTCCGACCCACAACCATGATCTATTTTTTAAAACTATCTTTTTTAATTGTTATAGCACATTAATAAACTTTTGACAGATTTATGCACTGACTAGTTAAACATCCTTAAAGGTATGCACTTATTGTCCTTGACCTACTTTTTATGAAGGCTACAACCCATTTCTTTGGCTCATTTTCGAATTTGCGCGGTTTGATATGACAACGTGTCCATGATCATATAGTAAATTTCGGTCATCGAAGAACAAGCGCAAAGCATTGCATTTTTTGGTTTGTTGTGGTGTTGGGTTCTTTGAGATTTTGTAATTTTGGGTGTAACAATAATCCCAATAGCTATAGCCAGCGGTTGAGGTCACATGCAAATCTGGATGCCTTAATTTCCGTTCTGTTTCACGTTGACTTGTCTCGCCGAGATACAACGTTTTGTCTGGTTGAAAGGGGTCATCCGTCGGCACGACGACCTCGGTTAAAGAGTTCATTTCAGGGGCAATCCAATTCTCGACTGCATACTTAAAGCCCATAAACGCCTCGGGGCCAGAGCAGGCATACGCAAAAAGAACGAGACCAATCGTGATATTTAGATAGTAAATTTTCATGCTCGCCTCCTTTCGAGACGAGGGCTTACTAATATACTTTCACATAATTGGCATGTTTCAATAAGTCTTTGTTAATTTTTTTGGCTTTCAATGCAATTTTTGCTTTTGTCATTACTTAACGTCGTTCTGAAGAGACCAGTTCAGACATATCAAACAATTTTACTGTTTAAAGGTATTGAATTCGGATGATGATAACCGCTGCAAACAATATATTGAGATAACAAACCGCCCAGAAGGTTGCTGCATACCAAACAAAAAACTTCCTTGTCCCATTTCATCTGTATAAACTCAAACCTTAGGGCAAAAAAAAGCAGGCCAGAAAGACCTGCAGATTGAATAGGATAGCATATCTAAACTTTCGTCATGCGCACTCCGAGTAACCACAGACATGGCATACACAACAGCCACCTTCGTGCTCGACCGGTCCTCCACATTCAGGACAGGCCCCTCCATTTGCAGCATGGGTCAAATCCAAATCGCCGTGCTCAACCATATGCATCTGGATCGCTTTAGCAACCGCGTCGGCACATGAAGTGATGCGATTGTCACCGAAGCCCGAGGGCTTGTGACAAGTGATACCGATCATTTGTTTAACTGCCTGTCGCGCTTGAACACCACTGCGCCAGGCTAGCGAAACGAGCCGGCCAATGGCTTCGCATTGTGAGGCAGCACAACCTCCCGCTTTGCCCATGGTAGTAAAGAGTTCAAATACGCCTTGTTTGTCTTCGTTAATGGTCACATAGAGTGGCCCGCACCCGGTCTCCATCTGGTAAGTCGCTCCGGTTAACGCCCGAGGACGTTCTCGCTTCCGGGCTGATTTACCCGACTCCATTGGGATGACTTTTTCTTCCTTTTGTTCTTTCTTGACAGAGAGAACCTGCATGTCACGCGATCCGTCACGGTAAATCGTGACACCTTTGCATCCAAGCTTGTAAGCCAGACGATAAACAGTTTCGACATCTTTAAGACTGGCCTTATTACAGAAGTTGACCGTTTTTGAGACGGCGTTATCGGTATACTTTTGGAATGCAGCCTGCATCCGGACGTGATCTTCAGGCGAGATGTCGTGAGCAGTCAGAAAGACCGCACGAATATCCTCGGGAATCGCTTCCATATCCTGAATGGTGCCGTGTTCTGCGATTTTCTGCATCAATTCCTTGCTGTAAAACCCTCGCTCTTTGGCAATTTGCTCGAAAATCGGATGGACTTCGACGAGGATGTCTTTGTCAAGAACCTGGCGGATGTACGAGACGGCAAACAGTGGTTCGACACCGCTCGAGGTGTTACAGATAATCGAAATTGTGCCGGTCGGGGCAATCGTGCTGCAGGTCGCATTGCGAAGTGGCTTGGCACCTTTCTTATCGTAGATAGAGCCCTTGAAGTTAGGAAAAGGTCCGCGTTCATTGGCCAATTCACGCGACATCCGGCGAGATTCCTCGGTGATAAATTTCATCATTTTCTCACCGAGTTCACAGGCTTGGTCAGTGTTGTAAGGAATGCCTAACAGGATCAGCATGTCGGCCCAACCCATCACACCGAGACCGATCTTTCGGTTGGCTTTGGTCATCTCGGCAATCTGCGGAATCGGATAATTGTTGACTTCAATGACGTTGTCGAGGAAGCGTGTGGCGTAACGGATCAGTTCACGCAGGCGGTCCCAGTCAATTTTATTTCCCTTGACGAACTTGACCAAGTTGATCGAGCCGAGGTTGCAGGATTCGTAGGGGAGCAAGGGTTGCTCTCCGCATGGATTGGTTGATTCGATTTCGCCGACTTGCGGCGTTGGATTGTCGCGATTTAGACGATCAAGGAAAATGATCCCTGGCTCACCATTGGTCCAAGCCATTTCAACAATATGCTCGAACACTTTGCGGGCCGGCAGCTTGCCTTGAACCTTTTGGTTACGGGGATTAATGATGTCGTACTCCTCGTCTTTTTCTACCGCCTCCATAAATTTTTCCGTCAACCCGACCGAAATGTTGAAGTTGGTCAACACGGTCTGGTCGCGTTTGCACATAATGAAATCCATGATATCGGGATGGTCGATTCGCAGGATTCCCATGTTGGCTCCACGCCTGGTGCCACCCTGTTTAATGGTTTCGGTCGCGGCATCAAACACACTCATAAATGAAAGTGGGCCACTCGAAACACCCTTGGTAGAAAGGACAACATCATTGGCAGGACGAATACGCGAAAAGGAGAAGCCTGTACCACCACCGCTTTTGTGAATCAGGGCGGTGTTTTTGATGGCTTCGAAAATCTCTTCCATCGAATCACCGACCGGTAGGACAAAACACGCGGAAAGCTGACCGAGTTCTCGCCCGGCGTTCATCAGCGTGGGAGAGTTGGGCATAAACTCCAGTTCGGTCATCATGCGATAGAACTCATTAGCAAGAGCCTTGCTGTCAACACCTGTGCCAAGCTTGTCTTCAGCAGAGGCAATGGTTTCGGCAACGCGTTTGAACATATCCTGGGGCGTTTCCAGTACCTTGCCTTCTTCGTTACGTTTGAGATAGCGGCGTTCAAGCACCGTGATAGCGTTTGTAGAGAGGGCAACTTTTCTGGTGGTCTTAGATGAGTTGGTCATTTTGGCCTTCCTGCTATAGAATGAGATTCATAAATTAAAAAATCAGGATAAATCACAAGATTGTGTGTGGTTCGGAAAGTTAAACCACAATATCTGGTGTCTGTCAAGGGATCATCACAAAATACAAAAGTTAAAAGTTCAGCATAATGGTTCAGTCTCATGATTCTAATATGTTGGGGTTTTCGGTTGCTTCCCCTATAATAATTTATGATATTTGTGAGTCCTTGTTTTTCGACTGCAGATTGACCAAGAGTAATACGGCCAGATTGAATGTCGTATGGTGGCCTTGTGCCGCGGCATTCCGAAAAAAACCAATTGGCATGTACGATTTCCCCCAAGTGGGCTGAGGGATATTCTATGGCTAACGAGCACATCCTATTAGTTGATGACGAAGATGGTATGCGTCGCCTTCTTTCTCGCGTTTTATCCAAGGAAGGATATGAAACCACAGCTGTGAGCAATGGGGCCGAGGCCCTTCGTCATGTGGCAAACGACCGTTTTGACTTGGTGGTCACAGACATCAAGATGCCGGAAATGGATGGCCTGGCGTTGCTCCGCGAGTTGAAGGAATTTGAACCCTCTTTGCCCATAATTGTCATTACCGCTTATGGCACTGTTGAGAATGCAGTTGAGGCATTGCGTGCCGGAGCCTATGACTACATCGCCAAACCATTTGAAACTGACGAAATCAAGTTGACCGTGGCCAAAGTTCTAGAAAGAGAACGCTTGCTTGCAGAAAACCGCTATTTACATGCTGAATTGGAGGAACGTTACGACTTTTCTGGGATCATTGGCAATTCACCAGCCATGCAACAGGTTTTTGAAATGGCATCATCGGTCGCAGCGAGCAACGCCAATGTCTTGATTACAGGTGAATCGGGGACAGGCAAAGAGCTGCTTGCCCGATCGATTCACTACAGTTCGCCTCGCAAAGAGAAACCGTTTGTGGTTCTGAATTGTGCGGCACTGTCTGAAGGTGTTCTGGAAAGCGAACTGTTTGGTCACGAAAAGGGTGCGTTCAGTGGCGCACTCATGTCACGCAAGGGGCGCTTTGAGCTTGCAGACCAAGGCACGCTGTTTATCGATGAAGTGGCAGAAATGTCAATGGCAGCCCAAGTCAAGCTGCTGAGGGTTATTCAGGAGCATGAGTTCGAGCGAGTCGGCGGCAACAAGACAATCCAGGTTGATGTACGAATCGTTGCAGCGACCAATAAAAATCTTGAAGATCAGGTCAAGTCCGGCCGTTTTCGTGAAGATCTTTATTATCGACTGAACGTAGTCAATATCCATATCCCGCCGCTCCGGGAACGGCGGGAAGATATAGAAGAATTGTCTCGCTACTTTTTGAATAAATATGTTGCAGAAACCGGTAAAAAGATCCTGGACATGGCGCCTCGGACTCTCAGTTGCCTCCTTGCCCACGACTGGCCTGGCAACGTCCGTGAACTACAAAATGCCATCGAACGGGCCGTGGTGCTTGCGAAAGGATCGGAACTCACCCCTCGCGATTTGCCCCAGGGGTTGCAGGGCGATGACCAGATCTGCCTGCAACTTCCGGAAAAAGGTGGGAACCTGACGGAGATTCTTGAAGATCTTGAAAGGCAGTTAATCATTCAGACTCTGCAGCGTGAGGACGGCTCACAAACCCGCGCAGCGGAAGCTCTCGGCATCAAACGAACAACCCTGCGCTACAAGATGGAAAAATACAAGATGATAGACTGACAGCCGCGTCAGAAAGCTGTCAGCCTGCCTCGCCTCACGGTCATTTCACTCACACATACCGAGGAATTACTCGCTCTGGTAGAGATGCTCGGCTGGTACACTCTTTGCTAAGTTTACGATGATGCTTTGTGATGAGCTGTTGAAAACACGCTGCCGCGCTGCGTGAGTGAAGGGGTTATTGGTTGAGTGCTGTGTGGATAAGATTTGTGCTATTGATATCAATCGTTCCTGCCCTTCTTATCGCCTGCGGTGAGGTGCCTTCCGATCACTTGTATGCTCTTTGGTTGGAAGATTCGCCGACTGAATTTCATTGGTCAAGGGCTTTGCCACACCAGATATACGTTCATGGTGGGAGGCCCCACCGGTTGAAAAGTTTCAGTGACATCGATGACGACTCTGTTCATACGACAACTGCGTCCTGTCATCATGGGGCGCGCCTGCCAGAGCCAGTCATGGTTGAGCTTCGTGCTTTCTACACCGATCAGTTTCTTTTTTTGCGCATGACATGGGAGGACGCAACCCGTGATGACCGCATGCTGGACTGGGTTTACAGTGGTGGTCGTTGGCAAAATACGGGGCAGTTCGAAGATGGTTTTGGTTTGCTTTGGGATGCGCAAGGAGCTTTTGAACGGTTCTCTTGCAGTTATGCGTGCCATATCAATGACTTTGGAGTCAACCAGTCCAGTTTTCATGCAACCAACAAAATGCGACTGGCCAAAGAAGAAACTTGGTTGGACTTGTGGAACTGGAAGGCGTCACGAACGGCTCGGTACAATTTTGCTGATGATCGTTACCTTGATCACAATGGTATGCACGGCGATACCCCAGATGAAATTTTTGTGGCAAATTCAAAGGCCAGCCAGGATCCCGGGAGCCGTTTGACGCCCTTTGGCGAGGTGGATCAGCCTCTCTACGACGCAGAACGTCAACCCGTATCCGAGCTGAACCCAACACCTGGAACCCGGTTGCCCGGCTACCTGGTCGAACCGCCTTTGGCAGGACGTAATGATGTCAACGCTGTCGCTCTCCATCTTGGCGGTCGTTGGCAGGTAACATTACGCAGGGCGTTAAATACCAATGACCCGCGGGATGTCGTCTTCATCCCCGGAGATATGCAAGGAGTCGCATTCGGCCTTGCGATGATGGATCATACCTTGTATGAACATTACGCCTCAAAGACCGAGGAACGTTTGCTCCTGTTGCCACCGCAATTAACTGATGAGGAAGTCGGGAAAAGTTATGGAATGTTCGGATACTAACTTAAGGCGTTTAATGCTGATTTCTAAGAGATTTATCCTGCGGGCTTGGATTTTGAACGTGCTGGCGTGCGCCATCTTGCTGCTGTCTGGATGCACGGGGGAGGATGTTCCCTTGCAATCCCCTGATTCTGCACATGGTCTTTTGCAGGGCCAAATTACAACCCCGGTCGATGGGATCTATCTTTACGCGTACAAGCCAGGGATGGATTTGTATGGTCCTGCTTTTGCTGTCTCTGAGGCGACTGGTGATGATGGCCGATATCAATTACAGCTTCCCGATGGTGATTACATCGTTGTGGCCAGAAAGAGGGTCAGTGGAGATGCGGTTGGTCCAGTCATGGCAGGTGATAGCCGGAGTGAGTTTTTTAATGTTACGATCACAGGTGGCGTGGTCGAATTGAACTTGACGGCTCCAGTGAAAATCGGTGACCAGCGAAACTTTACCGGCGACATCGACGAAACACAAACCGGAATTAGCGGCTTGATTTTAGACAGCGATGGTCAGCCCGTTGAGGGGGCGCGTGTCCACATTTATGACCATGTTCAGATGTCCGAACGACCGAAGTTCGTTTCAGCCAAAACCGGACCCGACGGCCGCTATCAAGTCTTTCTTCCCGCAGGGGGGACTTATTACCTTGCAGCGCGGGACAAATTCGGAGGGCCGCCGAAACTTGGGGACCTTTACGGACGATATGACCAAGGAACGATTGAGCCTTCTGCCGTTGTTATACGTGAAGGAGAAGTGTTGAAAAACATCGATATTACAGTCACCAAGGTTTGGTAAGCATGTACCAAAGTCTCTGTTGCCTACTGATCCTTTTTGCCGTTGGCTGTTCAGCTGATCCTGCTCTGGATTTACCAGGCCTGGAGGGCAGAGCCCGTGAGGGTGATGGGCAAGCAATTGCTGATCTGGTCGATTTGCTGGCCAGCCCGGACCAACAGGTTTCTGACCATGTCTACACCGTTCTTGTCGATCTTGACAACCGGGCAATCCCGGCGCTGAAGAGGCAGGTTTTGTCCGACAACCGCCAGCAACGCGAATACGTGATTGCTGCTTTGGGAACTCTTCGAGAGCGATCAGCCCTTCCCGCCATTGCCCAAGTGTTAAACAACGCGTCGTTGCAAAGGCGTTATGTTGCCGCCTGGGCTCTGGGCGAAATTGGTGCTCCGGATGGAATCCCGCCCTTAATTGCCGCGCTCGATGATGAGAACGCCGAAGTGCGGCGTTACGCCACCCGTGCTTTGATCAAATTCAATCAGCTTTCTGTCCCTGCATTGATTGGGTACTTGCAGACAGCACAGGGCAACGGAGCAGCCGGTGCGATAAGGGCACTCGGTGACATTGCAGATCCGCGGGCGCTCGATGTGCTTTTAAAACAGGCAGAAGGCCCCCACCAGGCGGAGGCCTACTTGGCACTCGGCAAGCTTCGCAACCAACGCGCCGAACAGACATTGATTAAGGGGCTCACAGTGCAACAGTGGCGGGCACGAATGAATGCAGCCATGGCACTTGGTCCACTGGGCACTGAAAAGGCGATTCGCCCCCTCAGGAAATCATTGGAAGATGACGTCCATGTTGTGAGGGAATGGTCAGCACGCTCGTTGGAGATGATTACTGGTGAACCGGTCCTTTATCGGAATAGTAAAAATGAATTGGTCCGTCCATATAACGTGTATCACTAAACATAATGTATTGAGTGAGCGATGACTGAGAATCTGCTCGACCTAAAAATTATTGGCCCAATCATTCGCTCATCATGGACCTGGCGTCTCGTCCGGCTGGCTATGTTGGTTTTGCTCGTCATGATGATTGTCTATGGCTGGGGACAGCATGCGCTTCCAGGTGTAGCTGTTAAAGACCCTTTGATGTACACCAGCCTGACAACCTTCAGCTTATGGGTTGTTTGGATGATGGCTATGGTTCTGATCGCATTGATTGCTGGACGAAGCTGGTGCACGATCTGTCCGGTCGGCTGGTTCAATGGAATCGTAAGCCGCTATGGGCTTCGCCAAGACTTGCCATCATGGGCAAAGAACTTTGTGCCGGTGACACTCACACTGGTTCTTTTACAACTCCTGGTTTACTTTTTCGCTATTCACCGGTTTCCAGATTATTCCTCAATTCTATTGCTTTCTATGCTTGCACTGGCTGGGATGTCAGGTTTGATTTTTCGGCGCAGGGCCTTTTGCTTGTTGTTCTGCCCGGCCGGAGCCGTCTTTGCTCTTTATGCACGGGTTGCGCCCTGGCAATTGCGCGTCAAATCATCTCATGTCTGTGCAGGCTGTGAGAGCAAACCCTGCATTGCAACACAACCTTTTTCGAGAAAGGCAATTTTAGGCAACCTCCACCTGAATTGGCAGGCCAAGCCTGAGGGCTGTCCGGTGGAATTGGTCCCCGCAGAGATTCATGACAGTTCTGCATGCACTCTTTGCCTCAATTGTGCCCAGACATGCTGTAATGATAATATAAAGATCGGTTTCCGCGCTTGGTTTACAGATCTTGTCCATGGTGTCCTGAAGCCAGGAGAGAGTTTGTTTTTTCTGGTTGTGCTTGGTTTATTGACGGCCAATTTTTCCAAAGTGCATGTCGATTTGCGCGAGGCCATCTTTTGGATCCCCGAGAGATTAACCCTTGCCGTCGGCTGGGAGGCTGCGGGTTTTTATCCGATTGCGGTAGCCTGGATCGGCTTCTTATTCCCCATGCTCATATTGGTGCCTGGCTTTCTCGTCTACCTGCTCGGGCGGATTCGTATTGTCGATCTTGATAATCAGGCCGGTTCTGAATCACTTAACCAGGTCGTCGAACCACCAGTTTTCGGCAAATTGGGATTTTGGGGTTTGGTCAGCCGCATGATCCAGACCATGCTGCCCGTGATTTTGATGGCTCATCTGGCTTTGGCGGTGGTGAAACTCAACGCCAAACTTGCCTATTTGCCTTTGGTTATTCAAGACCCAAGCGGAGTAAAGAGCTTTCTTGCAATTACGGTTGCGCAAACCATTCCGGCTCCAGGAGTGATACTCTCGCTTGACGTGATAAAGTGGATGATCGTCGGGTTCTTGCTTGCAGGAGTTGTCAGCTCGTGTTGGGTTGCCTGGCGTCTTTCGCATCAAGTGCTTGCCAAAACGAAACAAACGTTTTTCGTCGCAGTCTTGGTCAATATTCTACTGTTGTCAGGGCTTTACGGCGCCACGGTGTATGAATGGCTTTTCGTGCGTTGATCATTGGCAGTTTCCTGCTGGTCATTTGTCATGGCTGGGCTTGTCCGGCAGCGGCCTGCTTTGGCCCCAAATTATATGTTGGCGTTTCGACTGGTGTTGAATCAGCGGTGCTTTATGATTTGGTCACCCTGTATGTCAAAGAAAAAACAGGTGTGGAAAGCATACGTGTTCTCCTTGCGACAACACAGGATCCGGTGCGGGAAATACATGAAGAGCGCCTAGACCTTGTTTTCGCCAATCAGCGTCCGCTGGACGAACCGCTTTTCATAGCATTTCCAAGCTATCCCATTTTGCTGGCAGGGCAACGCCCCAAGTCGGATTTGCAGTTTACGACGGTACTCCCGGCTATTCGAAAACTCGGTCGATTGCTGCATAAAGATGATTTAGATTTTTTGGTCTCACAAGTCCGCGCCGGTGAGGGCTCAATGAAAGCCGTGCGTCATTTTTTAATGGATCGCCGCTGGATATGACAAGCCAACTCCAATTCATCATTGCCCTGGCCGTCCTCTTCATGTTGCTGCCGTGCCCATGTCTTGCAGACTCGCCCCCCCTGGAATATGCTGGATCATACAACGAGCATCTGGTTTGGGCGGATCAGGTCGTGATGGTTGCTGATGTTCTGATCCGGTCTGGTGGTAGCTTAACGATACGGCCAGGAACGACGGTTTATGTCGTCCCTGCTGAGGGAACGCAAATCGATCCTGAGTACCTGTCATCCCAGACTGAACTTCTTGTTCGTGGTCGAATAACCATTCAAGGCACCCCGCAATTGCCGGTTCGTTTCGTTGTACAGGACCGGCCCGGCCTCGAAACTTATGCCTGGGCTGGTATTATTCTGGACCACGCGTCTGATTTGAGTGACATCGCTTACACTCACATTGATCGTGCTGAGGTAGCCATCCGCTGCGTCAGCAGTTCGCCAACCATCCTCGGCAATATCATTACGCACTGCCGTTACGGCATGATCATTCAAAAGCGAAGCCACCCGAAGGTGTTGGAAAACAACATATCACATGGCGAAGCCGGAGTGTTCTGTTGGCTCGGATCGAAACCGACCCTGAGAAGTAATCGCCTGGAAAGACTCGATGAGGAGGGGCTGTTCATTGATGCAAGCAGTCAACCGCTTTTGGATCAAAATGTGATCCGATATAACGAGATCGGTCTGGCCAGCTACAATAATCAGTTGCCGGCAGGAACAAATCTTCTTCAAAACAACCGTGTCAATGCCCGCGTGCTTGGCCATCAGGGCTTACCGAGTCAATCACCATGAAATGGATTCTGGTCATACTCTGTTGTTGGCTTTTACCCGGCATAATTTGGGGAGCAGAGAACCATCGTTATTCGGGAGCAGAAACCCTTATTCAGGATACCGTTTGGGAAGGAGAGGTGATCATCGACGGAATCCTGACTGTGGCAGCGGGTGTGACGCTGGAAATTCGCCCCGGAACGATTGTGCGTTTTACGAAATTTGACAGCAATCATGACGGTGTTGGTGAACATGAAATTTTTTCGCAAGGCACAATTCTCGCCCTCGGAACAGAAAATAAACCGATTCTGTTCACATCAGCAGAACCTGCTCCTGCCAGTGGAGATTGGGGTGCCATCAACATGATGGTTAGTGAAGAGAACAACCGTCTCGAACACTGCATCATTGAGTTTGGATATCGAGGTTTTCATGCTCACTTCTCCAAGGCTGAGCTTTTGGACACCCGGTTTCGTTTCAATTTGCGCGGCGCACAATTTCAAGAATCCCGTGTGCTTATCGCTGGTTGCCAATTCACGGATAACACCAATGGACTCCAGTTTCGCGACAGTCAGGTCACGCTGTCAAAGAATGTGATCGCGCGAAGCCAGTGGGGGGTCCGTTGCGTGTACAGTGATGTGATCATGACAGATTGCACCATTGAAGACAATTTGGTCAACGGCATCAATGTCCGTGACGGCAAGCTCATTGCTAAGGGTAACCTAATTGTTGGGAATCGACGTGGGCTCTACGTGCAGAGGAGTCAAGCGGAGATTGTCGGCAACGTTTTACGCAACAACAGCGAGCATGGCATTTTTCTTGAAGACTCAGATGTTTACATCGGTGAAAATCGAATCACCGGAAATGGTCGTGCGGGAGTGCGATGGGTAAACGGCAAGGGGAAAATGACCCATAACCTGGTCACTAAAAACGGTCTTTACGGCTTGATCAATGACGGTACGGAGCCGGTTGATGCCCGACAAAACTGGTGGGGGTCCGACAATCTCAATTTAATTGCCTTGACCATTCGCGATGGTCAAGATCGGCCTGGACTTGGTTTGACAGATTATCGTGACCCCTTGGTTCGTCCTTTAGAACCCCCAAACAAAAGGGAGTAAAGATATGCCAACTCGATTTACGTTGATTGCAATTCTTGTCTCTCTTTTTGTCATAATGGGTGTTACCGGGTGCGACAAGACCGTCTCCGGACCGGTTGTGCGCATCGGTTACATGAACTGCAACAGTGCTGCCGAAACGCTGCAGAGATTTAAGCCGTTGACGGCTTATTTGTCAGAACAACTCGGCAGGCCTTGCGAAGCAGTTCCCGTTGATACGCAGGACTTCGAGGAACAGTTTGCAGCTGGAGCATTCGATTTCGGTCACTTCAACAGTTTGCTTTACATAATTTTAAAAGAAAATCAAGACGTTCAACTTTTGGCAACGGAAAAGCGCGGACAGTTCGGTTCCAGCACTGCAGGAGCAATCATTGTCCGTCGGGACAGTTCAATTCAATCCTTGGCAGACCTGCGGGGAAAACGAATGATTTATGGACCGCAGTTGGCGCCAACCGGATATTTGGCGCAATACAACCTTATGCTTGATGCCGGCATTGACCCGGAACGCGACCTTGATTATTACGCAATTCCGCGGGGATCTTTCAAACATGAAAAAGTCATTTACGGGGTTTATTTTGGCGCATTTGACGCTGCGGCAGCGCCAGTTCTTGATCTTGAAATCATGACCCGAGAAGGGAAAATTAGCGCAAACGATTTCCGTGTGTTAGCACAAAGTGAAATCATCCCATACTGTACTTTTGGTGCGGCAAAAAATGTCGACGAAGAATTGGCCGTCAAGTTTCGGCAAGCTTTACTTGAGTTGGGGCCAGACACCACTGTGACGATTGATGGCGAGCAAGTCAAAGTCCTCAAAGCGGCATGGATTGATGGTTTTGAGCAGAGAGAAGACCGCGACTATGACTTGATTCGCAAGATGGCCAGACGGGCCAACATGCCGCCTTACCAGGAGTTTTGACATATGTTTCAAGACCGTTTTGATCGATTGTTATTTGCTGGGTTGCTTTTGACGGTGGCTGTCCTCGCAGGACTGCTTATCACAGCCCCGATTGATGCCAGCCATGTTTCTGGCCGAGTTATGGACCGGCAGCTTGAGCAAGAGATGTCTTACCAGGCCCGGATCGCTTTTTTGACGCGACGTTATCAGCCGGTTATTGTCCAACTCGGTCAAGGGGCGTTGCCCGAAGCCCTGCTGACACTGGAAGAAATCTCCCGCGACCTTCCCGGAGAGGTTCATAGTGACCTGTTGCGTGGTGATGTTTTTTTTCGCATGGGACAACTCGATCGGGCCTTAACTAACTTGGCCGTAGCAGTGCGACAAAACCCAGATTATGTCGACTCCGCCAGCCCTCTCAACCAAAGGCAATTGATTGATGCCGTTGTCAGTCAGGGAATGCCTCAGTTGCGCGACCGACTTCGGGCACAACCCGGCAACCGCTCCCTGGAGCAAGTTCTCAAGGACGGGTATTACCTGCAAAGCCGCTTAGCCGGGGGGTGTGAGTGAGCCCGAACTGGACGGATAGGCACTTTTGGTTAGTTGTGCTGGCCGGGTCAGCCCTCGGTGTTCTTGGCGTATTGCTCGCTGTTTGGGGAAATCCACAAAACAGCGGTATTTGTGTGTCCTGTTTTGTCGAAAATTCGGCAGGAGCGATTGGATTGCACGATAACCAACGCATGCAGTACCTGAGGCCTGAACTGATAGGTTTTGTCATCGGTTCAGCCGTTTGTGCCGTGCTGTTTCGAGAGTTTCGTTCTCGCGGAGGCAGTGCACCACTGCCGCGTTTAATATCCGGAGCTTTTTTGATTGTAGGCAGTGCAGTCTTTATCGGCTGTCCAATCAAGTTGTTTTTGCGCTTTACCGCCGGTGACCTTTCAGCAATCGCTGGGATCCTCGGGCTGGTTGTTGGAGTCTGGGTTGGTCTTCAGGGGTTGTCACATGGGGTGGACCTTGGCCGAAGTCGAGATGAGAATCCTGGCAGCGGACTGATGGTCCCAGCCCTTTTTCTCCTGTTTTTGGTTTTTTTGTTTGCCAGGCCGGCCTTTATTTTATTCTCCGAGCGGGGTGGTGCAGCACAGCATGCGCCCGCTCTCATATCGCTCGTTGTAGGATTGGTTCTTGGCGCCTTGGCCCAGCGAACGCGCTTTTGTATCACAGGAAGTGTTCGAGATGGACTGCTAATGGGAGGGCGAAGCCCCTTGATATGGGGCCTTGGTGCCTTTGTGTTGGGTGCCGTTGTCGCGAATCTGACCACGGGTCAATTTCAGCTAGGTTTGTATGGCCAACCGGGAGCGCACACTGAACATATTTGGAGTTTTCTTGGTATGCTGCTGGTCGGATGGCTGTCGGTTTTGATTGGTGGCTGTCCATTCAGGCAGCTGGTCAAAGCCGGCGAAGGCGATGTCGATGCCGGACTGGCAGTGGTCGGTATGTTGCTCGGTGGCGGAATAGTCCAGTCGTGGGGAATGGCAGCGACAGCTGCGGGGGTTTCCTTGCCTGGAAAGACTGCGGTACTTTCAGGATTGGTCTTTATCCTGGGCATCAGTTTGTTGTTTCGTGACCGAGTTCGAGCCTGACTAATCTTGGCCCCTCAGAAAGGAAGCTTCGGGTAATGAAAAAACCATTACGCAACCAAGAGATTGTTTGGCGTATCGAAAAGCGGCGCCAATCGGAAGCATTGGATGCGCTGGAAGCCGGACGTGACGTTGATGAACTCGGCACCGTTACACTCATTCAGGCTGGCGTGATGCACCAACTGAATCTGGTGGGCGGGATGGTCTGGGAACGCTGTGATGGTCATCGCACAGTCGAGGATATTGTCGATGATCTGGCAGGCGAGTTCGATGTTGAACGGGGTGTACTCAAAAATGACGTTGAGATATTCATAAACGATCTGTTGCAAAAGGGCTGGTTGACCGATGGATGAGAGACAAGAGATATTGTCAGCACCGTTAACTTTCAACTGGACTCTTTCCTATCGTTGCAATTTTACTTGTGACCATTGCTACAGCCGGGATGAAGTCTGCAATGAGTTGTCTACAGCGGACAATTACCGAATCATCGATGTCCTTGCCGAACAGCAAATACCCTTTATTAATTTCGGCGGCGGCGAGCCCCTCTTACGCGACGACCTCTTTGATATCGCTGGCTATGCGACACAATGTGGCTTAAATGTTTCGATGAACTCGAATGGTTGGCTTCTGGATTCCAAAGTGGCCCAACGTCTGCGAGATTGCGGCTTCAAAAGTGTCGGGATTAGCATCGACAGTCCTGAGCCAACTGTTCATGACCAATTCCGCAACATGCCAGGCTCTTTCACCCGAGCAACACACGCCCTCGATTCGCTGGCAGATTCTGGGCTGAAAAGCACCATGAGTTCGGTTGTTTCGCGCATCAACTACAGATGCTTTCAAGATCTTCTCGATTTAGCCCGGGATCATCATGTGACGCAGATTTACCTACATAATTTTAAATGCAGCGGTCGCGGCTTTAAAAATCGAGAAAATTTGGACCTGACTCCCGAAGAATGGCAAACGTTTTATCGGGAAGCCCTGGCAACGAAAGAGAGGATATCTGACTTGATCATCTCGTTTGATGATCCTGTTATAGCCTCTTTGCCTGGTTATCAGCACCAGTCAATGGTTAAAGGCAGCAGTTGTGGCAAACTTAGTTTGCATTTGCGACCTAACGGAGATATCACCCCTTGCGGTTTTATCCCGGTTGTGGTCGGGAACATCCTCAAGGACGATTTCGAGACGATCTGGTTTGAATCTCCAGTTTTAAAAGCCATGCGATCTAAAGTGGCGTCTGGCAAGTGTGCGTCATGTTCAGTGTTCGAGGATTGCCAAGGAGGTTGTACGGCCAGGGCGTTTGCGACAACCGGAGATTTCAATCAACCCGATCCGCATTGTTGGAAATGATGGTTTGGCAGAAACTTCAAAAACCGAGAATATCAACCACCATAAGGAGAAATTTTATGAAAAAGTATGCAAAACCACGGGTAATCGGTTCATCCAATGTCCATCCTTGTTGATGCCTCACACGGGTTAATCGGTACAGTTCGTTGAATGACAGTGATTTGCTGGATGCACCTGTCAGGCTGACCTGGGACATTCCTGATAACGGCCGTGGTCTGACAGGCCCTGAATTGCTGACTGTTGCCAGACGCATTGCTGACGCGCAGGTTTTCTATGTCACCCTGGAGGGAACGCCATTAGCGCATGCGGCATTCAAGGATTTCAGTGGGATCCTCAAGGCTTCTCACTGCAAAATTTTCGTTGCTTGCCGAGGGACCTCAAAAGAGCTGATCAGGTTGCCACAAGTCACCGACTTGATTGATCAGCTCCTCTTGGATCTGTCTGGTTATATCGACTCAGACGAATTGGATCACAAATCACTCGATAAGATGATCGGAGATCTGCGTGCATTGGATGTTGATCCGACGCTTTCTCTTGTGCCGCTGAAGCAGAATCTGAAATACATCCCAGAAATTATAAGTTATTGCGCTTCCCGGCTAATCCCCTGTTTTAGGTTGCCAAATGCAGATATCGGTGATAGCTTCCGAAAATACTCAAAGGTCGATCTGCCGACATGGGAAGACCTGCTTGGTTTCCGTGACTACTGGGTTGGCCAAAACCAGTTGAAACAACAACCGAAACTCGAAATACATGACCGGTTCATCTGGGAAATTATGACTCCTGACATTGAGCAATCTCGGGCAGCATATATTGGATGTCAGGCGGCAAACAGTCTCGGTCATATTGATATCTTCGGACGAATTCATCCATGTGCTGCGTGGCCCACCGTCCTTGGTTCTCTTCTGCAAGATGAGTTGTTCGACATCTGGGACAGCCCGCAACGGTTGAGAGTACGAGATCAGATTGCTGCTACGCCAAATGAATGCTCAGGTTGCGACGACTGGTCGTGCTGCTTCGGAGGATGTCGCGGCTTATCGATTTCTTTGCACCCGGATGGCCAAGGCCGTGACTTGATGTGCAAGGGATCACGCTGACAATTCCAGGGTGGTCTTGGCATGCAACCTGGTTTGATGGCCTGAACACATATTATGCCCATTTATCTCGACAACGCTGCCACCTCGTTTCCTAAGCCCGCTTCTGTCGTCAACGCTGTTATGTCAACCTTGCAGACGAATGCTGCCAACCCGGGACGCGGCGGTCATCATCTTGCCCTCGATGCCAGTCGAATGGTTATGGAAA
>JAFDBS010000175.1 GCA_019313185.1 Deltaproteobacteria bacterium
GAAAGGCCGTTAAATGGAGCGACTATAGCGAATTAACCCTTACTTTTCAACGGCAAAAGGAAATCTGTAGAGAGGGGATTCTGTCATGTCAACAGTCGGATAAAGTCTGACTTCAAACTGGTTGACCCGTTCCAAATCGGTCAGAAAGTAAAGCAGTCCGGCAACCTTGGATCCAGGCAATACCGACCCTTCGGGTAGCGCTTGCGTAAAAATATCCTGGGGATGATATTCAGCGTAAAATGGCAATGAACTGCTGAACGTATCCGTTTGTGCGACGGTCATTTGGTCTTCGAGGTAATAGTAGCCGACATACGGGTAAGGAATCAGATAGACGGTGTCCTTGCTGACGATTTCACGAACGCGCTCGGGTGTAATGGTCCGATATTGTCGGGACGCGTTGTCAACCAGAAGAAAGGCCTCATGGGGGATGTCAACCGGTTCAGACGAACGGTTATGAATTTCCAAATAAAACGATGCGATGTTGTCGACCAGCATGTACGGCGAGACCGACAGCTCCTCCAGGCGCACCGTAACCTGTACGTTGTTGTGTTCTTCGCTTATCGAGTTGTCAGCGGGATTGACGGTTGCCGTAGCCGTTGGCATTGGAACGACTTTGACGCTGCAGGCACTCAGCAGGAGCACCACAAGGCATAATACGCTAGCCCTTAGCTTGTTCATCGGCACCTCAACCTTTGCCAGAGGTTTTCATTGACCAGATCAACATGTCACGATAATCCTCGTTCGTCTCCCGAATCCGCCGGCTGAACACACGGACGATATTCATAACCAGCTTGAGTGCCAAACTGGGCTTTTCGCGGCAGAGCTTTTCGAAATCTGCTTTTTTTAAACTGATCAGATCCACTGCATCAACAACCCGTGCGGTGGCCGAACGCGGCAAGCCATCGATCACGGCCATTTCACCAAAGATATCTGAGGGGCCCAAGTCTAACAGGGCTTTCTCATCGGCTTCGGCAAACATTTTCGAAATGCGGACCGTTCCTTGACTGATCAAAAACAGCGACTCGCCGGGCATGTTTTCAATAAACACCGTCATGCCCTTTGTCATATGCTTTTTATCACAAAATTTGGCCAGCACAGCCAAATCTTCTTTTGACAAGTCTTGGAGCATAGCGCTCTCATTGATTGCATTAAAGTCAGTAACTTCAATCATCGCCCAAACCTTTTGCGGTCATTGTATTCCACACCATGATTAACGAGGCACGTCCACTTGACTGACCGAACCAAACGGCTTGATCGTCGGCGAGTCAAGTTTTTCCATGAGAGCCTGCTCAATTGCCAAGGCGTCAATAATCAGGGGTTCGTCAAATTTTGACAGAGCCTCCATATGCCCGAGTTTGAATTCTTTTAAGGACTGACTGTTGATCGGCGGGTCTGACTCTTTGGGCTTTGCATAAAGGGACGGGCGTTTTTTCTTGACCATCTGGACATCAATGAAGTTGTCGTATGAGGCAATTTCCACGCGCCAATCTTGCGCCGGATCGCCGTTTCCGGCTCGCAAATCGCCGTATCCGGTGAGATAGATCTCTGGTAAAACCTGTAAATCCCGGTAAAAATCAACAACAGTTTTCGCGCGTTGCAGGGCCAGCTTAAAACTGTAAATATCACGGCCTTCGTTGCTGGCAAAACCTTCGGCCCGAACAAAACGGCCCTTGGCCAACTCCTTTTTCAGAACATCAACCAACATGTGAAGTTCCAGCTGATCTTCCGGTTTCAGGACGTAGGAGTTGTTGGCGAAATAAATCGTCGTGACAACCCGGCGACTGTCGAGCAGCTTCTTAACTTGCGGTGTCATTCCCCACGCAAAACTGTTTAAGACGGCTACGACGAAGAATGAAATCAGTATGGCCCGAACGCATTGCATGTTAATTCCCCGCTGGATTAGATGGCAGCACATGCTTCCCATCATTTCTCTTCCGAACGGCTAAACGCTCCGGTCGGCGATAAAGTTGGCGAACCTGTTTTCTCGTTAATTGCCTGTTCAATCGACAGCGCATCGACTGGCGCGGCCTGCTTTAACCCGCTGACGGCCGGTGACTCATCTTTGGCACCTTTCGCCGTTTCTGTGTCTTGCTTCTTGGGCGTTGCATGATCTGGCGAGTCGGAATCGTCCTGCTGTTTGGTTTTTTGTGAGCTGACACCCGACTTGGACGAACCAGAAGCCGGAGCAACGTAATCAAGTTCTTCGTAACCTTCCGGAATCATGACTTTTAAATCGACCCGCCGATTCTGAGATCGGCCTTCTTGAGTATTATTGTCGGCGATAGGCCGACTCTCGCCGAACGCTTTGACAAAAATTCTCGCCGGATCAATCCCGTTTCTCAACACAAGATGCGTTGCAGCGTTAACTGCCCGGCGAAATGAAAGGTTCATGTTATACGATTCCGGACCGATATCGTCTGTATGGCCCTCAATGCTGATGATGAAGTATCGGTCATCGGCGCGCAGTTCCTCGGCAACCTGCGACAGGGCCTCCTCCCCTTTCGGCGAAAGATCCCACTGATTCAAATCAAATGCAAACTGGGGAAAACGGAACATCCGCACAACATTTGCCGCAAAGGGTTCGCTTGGCAGGCTCGCCAATGTTCGGGATGGAGGCCGTTGTCCGATTGGGCTGACCGCTGAGGCGTCCAAACTGGCTAGCTTTGGGGTTTCCATCCGGTCACCCGGGTCGACCAAGGCCTGTTGGTCCAGAATACTAATGGGTATTTCGAGATGGCTAACGGGTGACGATTTCACCTTCGACTGGAGGGCCAATGGAGTCAAGGCCCTGATCTTGATGACTTTTTTGGGGGCTTCTTCAACATCTTCAACAGTGTCTTCCGGATCGATCAATTTCGGTATGGGTCTGTTGAAAAAACCGACCCCTTGACAGGTCGAGAGCCCAAACAGGACACGCCAGTCAGGACTGGCATCCGACAGTCCAACACCTGTGCCAATGTTCACGGTCAAATGCGGGGTGAGAAAATACTGCAGGCCGACCATCACTTCACTGGGCCCATCAAGTCCATCAGCTTTTTCGGTCTCATAACTGTATTCTGCGATCGCCCGGATGCGGTTGTCGGGATAAAACTCGACTCCAGCGCCCATCACGACCTGGTCATCGTAATCGATTATATCCGGCGATTCGTTGAACACATACCCGGCATTCGCATGGAGTCCAAACCGTCCCAGTTTAAGGCTTGCTATCAGTCGGCTACCATAGTCGGTCAAGGCGTCCAATTCGGATTCATCGGAAACCGAATGTTTTGCAAATAAATCCAGGCCAAGCCGGAATGGGTCCGAGCGCTTGCCATAGACGCGCAATTTGAAACCACCGTTCGCATAGCCCCTGCCACTGCCGTCTTCATCACCATTGAAGAGCAGGTTTGGGTACGATGCATAGGCTTCGATAAACGTTCCCAAGCCCATTGTGATCGTCGCCGGGATGATGATACCACTGTCCGAATCGATGACTTCATTATCAACGCCATCAAAACAATTGGCCCAAAGGCCAACGCAGATATTTCCTTCGTTGAGGGTTTGGGCAGTTGGTTGTGACAGCAGGCCAGTACTACCAAACTGGTTTGGCGTCATCGCCATGACAGGATGAGAGACCAGGAGACATGTACCCAGAATGAGTAAGGTGCAGCTGACAAGATATTGTTTAAACGAAAAAATCATCAGGTGTCTTTTAAAAGATAATCCCGCCGTTTTTATCACCACAAGCAAAAGAAATCAACCAGTCCGTTGCTTTAACA
>JAFDBS010000176.1 GCA_019313185.1 Deltaproteobacteria bacterium
TATTGTTTTATCATAGCACATCCGGTTGGCTCACAAAGAGAGTAAAAACAGCTCCGGTGACGGCATTTTTTTGACTTCATCGCTTTATAACGATACATTCCAATTGTCTGGAACTGTGGCCATCAAAAGATGCGTTTTATGGCCAAGCTTAAAGAAGGCATCCCGGCATTCATGCCTCGATGACCGAGAACCAATCATTCCTGTTGGGAGCGAATGATCGTGAATTTAATGGCATATGAGAATATTTATCGCCAAGCAATTGAGAAATGGGGCGAGCATGCCCAAAGTGATCAGGCAATCGAAGAGTGTGCTGAATTGATTGCGACCCTGAAACATTACAGACGAGGCAAGGTCCCAAGCCAGTCGGTCATCAATGAACTTGCTGACGTGATCTTGATGATCGGACAACTCGTTTACATGTTTGGTGAAGACAAGGTGACGGCTGCGATTGGCTGCAAAATCTCAAAACTGGAAAACCTGCTTAAAGAATAATCAGGAATTAACTCGTTTTAAAGATGAAATACAACTACTATCCGACACCACGGTTTTTAAAAAAACTCCACAAAATCTCCCGAAGAGACCCCTCCGGCTATACGCGTATTCTTGATGTCGTAAGGCGTCTTTTAGAAACCCCGGCTGATTCTGACGGGAAAATGGTTGGTCTCTACCACGGCCGCTTGAAAAAGTATGTCGGCCGCAGAGACTACCGCATTATCTATCATTGGTGCCTGGAATGCCGTAAAGCACGCCAACACCTTGAGAACCCCTGCGAAGCATGCGGCTTGATAGAGAACAACAGCGTGGTCTTTTTCGACCTGTATCATAAAAATGAATTGAACCAGCTCAGGTGCCATTCAGCGACTTAGACGGTTATCGGGTTCTTTTTTGAAGTCAAGTCATATGTTACGATCTACTGGCTTTGTCAATGCAAGATCACTGCTAAGTGACTTTTCTGGTAAGCTGAACGGCTGATTGCATAATCGTCAAAGGTTAGCCATGGTATCAAAAAAGAAAATGAAAGTGTTACTGGTAGACGACGTCGGGTTTTTTCGTGAACTCATGCGCGATTACTTCAGTCGCACATCTGTCGATGTCCTCATGGCCAAAGATGGTGAAGAAGCACTTGCCGCGGCCCTAAAAGAATCGCCCGATTTGATCTACATGGATGTCGCCATGCCTGTCATGGATGGGCTGACAGCCTGCCGTCGAATCAAGACTCATCCTGCATTGTCATCTATCCCAGTCCTGTTGATTTTTACCCCGGGCCGTGATGCAGCCGAACAAGATGTTGTCCTGACTCAATGTGATGGCTATCTGAAAAAACCGTTTGGACGCGAGGACTTCCTGAATTTGGCTCACCGTCATCTGTTTCATTTAGAACGGCGAAAGCGGCGGATTCCATGCAATGTGCCGGTTGAATTTACCATCAATGGCCTTCACTACACATCCCGCTGTCATGACATCAGTTTGAACGGTTTGTACATTGAATACCAGCATGAGCTGCCACCTGAAAAAAGGATCGAGGTCAAATTTTCCCTCCCGGACAACCCTCAGAACATGATCGCCGCTGAGGGAGAAATAGCCTGGATCAACCAGGGGAGCCAAAGGCAAAAGATGAGGGTCCCCCAGGGTTTCGGTATCAAAACACAACTAATCAAGGCAGCTGATGTCAACAGGATTCAGAATTATATCGATGCTGTTTAAAAGAGAGGTGCATATGCTTGATATCCTTCGCCAGCGCCGCAGTGTCCGCAAGTTTTTGGATACACCTGTCGAACAAGAAAAAATTTCTCAATTGATCGAGGCAGTTTTGCGATCTCCTTCATCTCGGGGGCGCAACCCCTGGGAGTTTATCGTTGTTACCGAACCGATGCTCTTAAAGCAATTGGGTGCAGCCAAGGAGCATGGCTCGGCATTCTTAGCAGAAGCGCCATTGGCAATCGTTGTTGCCGCTGACCCGGAAAAATGTGATGTTTGGGTCGAAGACTGCTCCATAGCGGCTATAATTGCACAACTGACATCAACCGCACTCGGCCTTGCCAGCTGCTGGGCCCAAATCCGTTTGCGTTCCCATGGCCAAGGCGTTTCAGCCGACGCCTACGTTAAGTCGCTTCTTGGTTTGCCGTCATCGTATATGGTCGATTGCATTATTGGCATTGGTTATCCTGCTGAGAATAAACCTGGACATTCTCGGGACAGCCTGCATGACCAGCAAGTTCATTTCAATGGTTTTGGCAAAAAGGCCTAATCAGGAACCTGACTGGCCAAACGGCCTCTCTCTGTTACTCTTAAAGAAACACCTTAATCAAATTGACAGGGAGGTTTAATCATGTCTTACGGTGATCAGCGGATTTATAAAAAGGTTGAAGTCATTGGAGTATCACATGAAAGCGTTGAGGCTGCAATACAAGCTGCTGTCAGCCGGGCTCGTCAATCCTTGGAAAAGTTGTCTTGGTTTGAGGTGGACGAAATTAGAGGCCACATCAATCAAGAAGGCAATGTGACAGAATATCAAGTTGTTTTAAAGATTGCCTTTGAATTGTGCTGATACCACTAAGATTAAAAAGTGTGTATGTAATCGTTTTTTAAACTATTCTTAAAAATCATATCCTGTTATCCTGCCTCAGTATTTTGAGCACCCAGATGAAATAAGCTTATCATCTGGGTTCGCTTTTTCGCGGGTTGATTTGACAATTTTTTTGCAATTTTAGAATATATAGTCGGTTGAAATCACCCAGCTCATGACATATGAATATTTTAATGTATTTGCATCGTTCTGTAAGAAACCAAAATGATTGATAAAATCGACTTCATCCTAGACCCTTAATGAGTTAATGAGTTCCTTTTGCCAGTTTTGGCGCGCCCCTTGCTCTAAAATCAGAATGAATTTAAACAGGATTGGTTTAATTGGTTGAAATGATGAATTTATTTACGAATGAAACTGCAAATTTAAACCGTCGCCAAATTCTCAAAGGTGGATTGGCCCTCGCTTTGTGTCTGAGTCCTTTGCCGGCTTGGGGGCGGTACAATCTACAGGGTCAAGACGTTCGGGCTTTGAGTCTCTACAATACCCATACTGGAGAAACCATACGCAAGGTTGCCTACTGGGAGCAGGGAAAGTATATCAATGACGCCCTGTTGGAGATCAACTACCTTTTGCGTGACCATCGTTCTGATAAGGTGTTTGAGATGGATCCACATGCCATTGATATCCTATTTGCTTTGCAGAAGCAATTTGATTGCCAGTGTCCAATTGAAATCATTTCAGGCTACAGGTCCCCAGAAACAAACGCGAAGCTCAGTAAACAAAGCAACGGCGTAGCCAAGCGCAGTTACCACATGCAAGGCAAGGCAATCGATCTGCGAATGCCTGATGTTGCTCTGAAGTCACTCAAAAAAGCCGCTATCGACTTGCGCCGTGGTGGAGTTGGCTATTATCCCAAATCAAACTTTGTTCATGTTGACACAGGTCCGGTAAGGAACTGGTAATTAAAATTTTGTGTAATCTAAAAGCACAGTAAAGATGGGGATTTTTCGTAATGATGGGAAAATTCTGCAAGCGTTTTTTAGCCATACAAAAAATCAATTTTCAAGCCCTCCAACTGGAGGGTTTTTTGTTTGATCAATTATTTTGATTGTTTTTGTCAGGCAGGGTCTACAATGATTTTGCAGTTTGGCCAAGCTGGGAATCCCGTAGCAAGGCAAGAAAATAAATAAGGTTAACCCGCAAGGCGATTGCTAACTGAATTTGTCCTTCGGGTCTTTGTCTCGTGTGTCATTGTCACGATGAACCACTCGATTCCAATGGGTTTCCACACCAGCAATCATAGCGGTATAAAAGTAAGGTACTTCCGTTGTTCTTTTCTCTAAATACCGCAACCAAAAATTTGTAAAACAACCTAACCCTTATCATCACTTGATCTTTGAAGCGAAAAATTCAAACCTAACTTATGTTTGCGGAACCCTATAAATCACCTGTAAAACAACAATTCCATCGACAGCTCTGGTTGAACATTTTTTTTCTGGCTGTTCTCATAGTCCCCGGTTCAGCCCTGGCAGATCAGGGCCAGATCAACCCTTGGGCCCAGTCGATTTTTTTCGAAAACGACTTATTCGATGGTACTGACAGCAATTATACCAATGGTTTTAAGTACTCGTTGATTTCCCCCGATTTGTCACCGCATGCCAAACAAAGTCTCTTCCCTCGTAAAGTTCTTGAGCTGATACATAAAATCCCTTACCTCCGGGATTCTGGACCTGAGTATAGTCACCAGGCTGAGTTTTCTTTTGGTCAAAACATGTATACTCCCTCAGACACCAGTCGCTCGGATCTCATCGTTGATGATCGCCCCTACGCAGGATGGAGCTATGTTGGTCTTGCCTATCATCGTAAGACGAATTTTGTTGATCATCTCGACTTTCTCGATAGCGTAGAAATTCAGATGGGTATAATCGGACCACAGGCGTATGCGAAAGAGACACAGGATCTGGTCCACGACCTGCGCAATATCGACAAAGCAGAGGGCTGGGACCATCAGTTGAAAAACGAACAGGGCCTGCTGGTCGCGTTTGAACGCAAATGGCGTTTTTACCCGAACTCAACTGGTTCGCTAACGGCAGACGCAATCGTACATGCGGGAGGGGCTGTCGGTAATGTCGCGACCTATTTAAATACTGGCCTGGAAGTCAGGTTCGGGTTGAACATATCCCGTAGCTTCGGAGTTTCGCTAATCCGTCCTGCTGGCAGCACGCTCTTTGCGCCAGGTAAAAAGCCGAGTCTTTACCTTTTTGGCGCAGTGAATGGTAAATATGTGCTGCGTGACATCTTCCTGGATGGCAACACCTTTGCTGACAGCCACAGCATTGACAAGAAAGAATGGGTTGCCGATTTGGCTGGAGGCGTCACCCTCAGTTATCGTAACCTGATGCTAACCTACACCCACGTGACACGTTCAAAGGAATTTATCGGACAAGAAGATGCTCATAATTTCGGATCAATAACTTTGAGTTTTTTTTATCCGCTCTGGTAGTCGTAATTTTTGTTGGGAGGACCCCTTAATCTAACCTTTATCGTCGTCCCGTTTAATGAAAGCTAACAGCATGGCAATCATTAATTTGACATAGAAACTGGTATAGATCGTCATAGCTTAGGAGATATTTGAATCCTTCAACATAGTTCCATCCTTACCGTTGAACTTTTTTCTCTGATTGCAGAGGTAGTAGGAATTTCGCAGTTCAACTAATCTGAACGTCCTTAAACAGTTCGACAAGATAGTTACTAAACTGAATACTGGATATGAATCAGTCCTTCTCCTCGAAACAGATGCGCGACCAGGCTACACATCCTGGTAAAACGGGAAACATTTATTCAGGGAAATTCTCATCTCTGAGGATAGATTGTGCGGTTGAGTAGTGTATTCGTGGAAATGTAGGTAATTTATGAATTTTTGAAAAGTTAGTCAGAGTGTGTTTTTTTCATCTTGTGCAAAATAAAATACGAAA
>JAFDBS010000177.1 GCA_019313185.1 Deltaproteobacteria bacterium
AAGGACCTTAGAGGTTGCTGAGATTCGGTCGTTTTTCGAGAACAACATCGGAAATATTCCGAGGGCGATCAGGAGTAGCCCGTATTTGCCGACCTTGACCGCAAGAATCCAGCCGGTGATTGTTGTCCCGATATTGGCGCCAAGTATGACGCCGATTGCTTGGGTCAATTGCATGAGCCCAGCGTTAACAAGACCTACGATCATAACGGTCGTAATCGATGATGACTGAACGAAGCATGTAACGGTCAGACCGACAATGACGGCCAAAAATCGATTGGTGGTGACTGATGAAATAGCTTTTCGGATCAAACCTCCAGAAAGCGATTGCAAGCTTTCAGACAGGTATTTCATCCCCAGGATAAAAACGCCAAGTCCGCCGAGAGCTGTATATCCCATTTTGAAAGGCTCAATCATTTTTTTAATCCTAAATAATTTTAGTCAGTTACAGATTTTTGAACGGAGAAAAAACAGTTCTCCTGCCAGCTTAGTGCTAGATTTTTTTTAGGAGTCTGCTTTATCCCGCGTTCTGAGTAAATAAAAATTTCGAGTTTTTGGGGAAATATTTTTTCAGTGAAGCGGTTGACCGAACCCAATATACCCATGAAGGAGTTTTGACCACGCGCGGCAATCAGGTCTGTGCAATCGTCTCTACTGAGGATTTGAAATTGCTGGAAATGTGATTCTGAGCTCTTCTTGTCATGATGATGCTCTCTTCTGAGGTAGAATAGTATCAACGGTCTACCTAAGTGGGGAACTTCAAGAAGGATTGTTGTGGCAGACGATCCGAAGATAAGTAATAAGGTCTGTTGAGGCAGGCGGATCTAAAAAACGCCTTTAAAAACTCCTACAACAAATATTTACCCCATAGTTCACTGCATCCTGGACTGTGATCTTGTTTGGCAGCCTTTATATAAAATTCGCCTAACAGCCAGCGATCAGTCCACTAATTTAAGGGAAAGGGTGTACAAGGGTGTCCAAGAAAAAACCCCGTCCACTAACGGACAGGGCAAATTACCTCACAATGTCACATTGGACGGAGGGCACCAGCCATTTCATTTCCATCTGAGCAATAAGGGCCTCCAGCAACATCACCATAAGTTTCTTCAATGACGAATCCGTTGCATTCAACCTCATTCGTCAGAGAAGCCAGATCAAAGTGCTGAAGCCAATTGTAGCCCAGTCGAGTACGTTCCTCTTCTATATGCACCCCTGGCGCGACGGATGCCATCCCTTTACCGCAAGGCCTTTTAGCCTCGCCATAAGGTCCAGGCTAGATCATTTTTACCGGTACTATGGGTGAACTTGGAGTTGCAGCCCAGGCATTTGTAATCCTGCTCTTCGTAGCCTCTGGGTCTGGACCCTGTAAAGACGCGAGGTTCATCTACCTTGATCAAGTACTGATGGGGCTTTCCCCGATGGGTTTTTTTTGTTTGGTCTTGACACAGACTGCAGAGTCCCATGGTTATCTCTTTCCGTTGCTTGGGTGTATAGCTGTAAACGCCCGGAGGTCAGGGGTCGGTTATATATTCATTCTACACGTCTCGACGAGTTTAAGATACGAGGATTTGGACCGCCCCTGACTTTGAAAAAAAATCATATAAATTTAAATTCCTAAGATCACGATTTGTAAAAGATAATGAATGCGTAACAAACAGCCGTGCTATAGTTACCTCGGTTAGGCTCCGGGGAGTCCTGGTGCTCCGGAAACTGATTACTTTTTGCAATCAGTTGTATTACAGCACATTAAGATGCTGAACCGAAGCGACTTACAAAGCAGCCCATCGACCACACGATATTATCAGCCCAACAAACCGTCTCCAGCCAATCAAGAATTTTGCACATTTCTGATGACGATTGATTTATAAGTGACTTATGACAGCCGTTATTGAACATTTCGGCGCTATGATCATTATCACGCCATCAAAGCCAATCGTCTCCATTCAGACGCAGGGCTGCAATCTCCAAAGGTTGATATCTCTTTTTAAGGGACTCACGAGGGCCGGGCTTCAGGACCCTGCATCGGTCTTTACAGACGCAGAGGCAAGACATTGCAATCGATGCGGACAGTATCCTGAGACACGAACTCCCATTCTTATATAACACCGACTTGGGACGCACTCATCCACGGCTAAAGCAGTGGTGTAGTGTCTTTGAAAGTGTGAACCCTGTCGCAACTTCTTTCTGTATTATCTATGGAGATTTAGACTGCAGCTGCCAAGGCAATACCAAGCAGTGTCAGTCAGAGCTGGTTCCGGTTGCTACCATTCACTTCCCGTCGCTAGGGTTACATTTCTGTAACCCAGGCTCTGCCTTGTCTGGCATTCCCTTTGCTCATAGCATGTAGAAATCTTGAACGCAGCATGTCACTCATCAGCGCTTTTTTGACTGGAGGTATCCTCAGGAAACCGCCAACCAGGTAGCGCATAAACTTTTGGTCTAGCTTCCGTGGGTCGGCAAAAATTTGGTTTTGTAACGTTCCTCTTTCCAGTGATTGTAAGATAACCCGCTCAAATGTGGTCTCCGGATGGATGATGCTCTTTTCGCGTTTGACTAATTGGCATGCTTTGGTCGGGCATTGCAATGCGCACACGCCGCAACCTAAACAGATTGAGGTGTCGATACGAGGCCGTCCTTTTTTTTGCAATTTGTCGTGATCACCGTGTTGCATTGTGATGACATGAATGGGACAAGTTTCTGCACATTTGCCACATCCCACGCAATCATCGTCTTTGATGCGTGCCAAATAACTTGATGTGACCAAAGCGTTCGGATAGCCATGCTTGCTGATCGCAGTCAGGATGTTGCAACAGCAGTGGCAGCAATGGCAGACGAATTTCATGTTTTTCTTGACATTGTCAGCGGCTAAGACTAGCCCGTGTTCTTTAGACCGTGCAAAGTTTTCTTTCATTTCCGATTTGCTTATTTCCCGCGCAAGGTTGTGACGGATCATGAAATCAGCAGCATTGCCAAACTGGCTACAACCATCCAACGGAACATTACATGTTTTTTCACCAAGGTGCATTTTTTCATGACGACAGCTGCAGAGGCCAATTGAAAATTTTTGAGACTCCTCGATCAGTTGTGACGCATTCTCGTAGTCAAGGATTTCGACATATTCCTCTTCGGTCAAGGATTCTTCGTATGGTAACGCCCTCATGAATGAGACCTGTTCTCCATGTCCAAAGTTGGCTTTTAAAAATGCCTCATCCTTCTCAAGGTAGTTTTTGAATAACTTTGCCCATACCTTGCTGTCGCTTTCAACCCCTAACCTCATCATGGTAAATTCAAAAATGCCGATTATCATCGGAGAGGGCATGTAATGATATCTGTCGTGAACCCACAGATCCATGATCAGGCCTTTTTCAGCAAGGCCTTCAAGATGTTTTCTTAAAGCGCTATGGTGGTAACCGGTGACCTTTAACAACTGATCGAAGTCGCTCAGGTTGTATGGCATTTTGACGATCAGATCCGCTTCTTCATCTGTATAAAGTTCTTTCAAGAGTGCATGCAATTTTTCGTTCCAAGGCACGCGGGTCTCCATCCCATCAATTTTAATTCCAAGCTCTCGATAAATGTTTTTCCCCACGAGGTGTCCCATAAGGGCCTCCTTTGCGCGTGATGGGTGATTCGAGAAGATCGAAACTTGAACTCCAAATCCTGCTGATACGAAACTGTGATACTTATTGCAAGCGTAACAGATCCGGTCTTGGCTGCAAGGCAGAGTGAAACTTATGCCTGTTCAGGCTGTAACCAAGAAAATCTCAGGGACAAGATAAATTAACAACCACTGTTTATCCATAAAGAGGCCTTGATATGATACCCCGGAGGGAGAATGGGTTAGGGAATGTCAACCAGCAGAGTTTTGAAGGTCAGCAGAATACGCCATACGTTTAAAAAGCATTGCCATCTAAAAGAAGAGGCTGTGATGGGTGCCTATGCACGGTTCAGTTTTATGGGTTTTGGATCAAACATTTACGGATTGACACGTCTTGTTTTGTTGAGAGTTTGGATGGCTTAGCCACAATCAAAGGCCTGCTGTGACAGGCGGATCGAAGATTTTTTCCTGTCGTCTGAAACAGAAATGTTCAACCACCGTTCACTACCTCCTGAACTGTGAGGGTTTTGACAACCATTCATCACACAGCCCAACTATATTCTGATTCTTCAACGTCTTCCGATCTCGCGGTAAGAAATGATCCTTCCTGAACATCGTTAATGACATCGATCATGTCATGTTGTATTGACCATAGGCTGTTGCAGTCATTGCATTCAATAATTTGTTCATTAAATTGAGATGCAAAAAGTTCGATCTTATCGTTGTTGAGGCTTTTGCATATTGGACAGTTCATTTTTTGTCTCCTTAGGTAGAATGAAATTATGGCCAAGCTAATTGGGTTCCGTTTGAGTAAAGTCATAATTTGATGAGTTTTTGATTTGCTGATATTTGATCAGCTTTTATAGTGAATTTCCGAATTGCCATGCATTGACCATTTCAAATTGCGTGACACCATTCCTGTGAAACTCCTTGATTTTGACCATTGCGATTAATCAACGTATAGTTACAGGAGTTTCGACATCATCAATTTCAATGAACGCATGACAGGTGTTTCACGCGTGTTGCGTTTTATCCTTAGCTGCTTGAATTTGAAAAAATGAAAAATTTACCCACCGCAGTCGTTACAGGAGGCGCTCAGGGCATCGGCCTGGGGATCGCCAGACGCCTTTTGGATTCTGAATACCAGGTGTTTATCTGGGACAAAGACTTTGATGCTGGGCAAGAGGCTGTCTCAATGCTGGCCACAATAGGCGATGTTCAATTCATCCCTTGCGACATTTCAAAAGAAGAGCAGGTGCTCGACGCCCTCGCTCAACTCAAATCTCTGGCAGGTGGACTGGACCTGTTGGTCAACAATGCCGGAGTTGCTAACTTTAAGTCGTTGGATGACATGACTCTTGATGAATGGAATGCCGTTATCGGCACAAACCTGACCGGTCCATTCCTTTGTTCGAAATATTGTGCGCCGTTATTAAGCGAAAGTCAGGGAGCGATTGTAAACATTTGTTCAACACGCGCTCACATGTCTGAACCTGGCACCGAGTCGTATTCTGCATCGAAAGGTGGTGTACTGGCTCTTACCCATGCTTTAGCGATCAGTCTCGGCCCCGAGGTGAGGGTAAATTGCATAAGCCCGGGCTGGATCGATTTGAGCACTCAGAAGCAAGGAATTGATCGGAACATTGAGACA
>JAFDBS010000178.1 GCA_019313185.1 Deltaproteobacteria bacterium
ATTGATGCTTTATGTCGAGCTGATTATGGGCTTATTTTCGATACCTACCACTGCTCATCAAATTTCCGGAAACAATTTACCGATCGCGCGGAGTACATCCAATATGGTCTAACGACTCTCAAACAGGACTTTCAAGTTGTGCACGGTGAAATTATTGATGAAACCAGACAGGGAAGGAATGCACGAGTTGTTTTTCTGATGAAAACGGTTCACAACGGTCAAATCCAAATTTACGCTGAATTGGCCACTTGTGTTAGTGAAAACGGACGGTGGTACCATTTGTCCGGCCAAAGGATGGAACAAGATCAACTGCCCAAGAACCCAAAACATCTCACGATACAGGATTTTGATCGATTGGAAATGAAAATCGTTTTTTGACAGTTTTGACCAGGACGTGAAGGACAATGCCCGATCAAATTAAGATCATTACCCGATATACTCTTGATGAATTGACCGAACAGGCTGTGCGAGGTGCTCGAAAACGCAAGAACCTTAACCTGCATGACAACTTTGCAGATCCATGTCAAAGATTATTTAATGCTGTGGAACCAAGTTCTTACATTCGTCCGCACCGACACCTGGATCCTCCCAAGCCGGAATGTTTTATGGGAATACGTGGGACAGTTGCAGTGATTTTATTTGGCGGTGAAGGTGAGATCGAATCGATCATTGCCCTCGGACAAAAGTCTGAGGTGATTGCGGTGGATATTCCGCCTGGAGTCTGGCATGGAGTTGTTGCCTTGACCGCTGGAAGTATTTTCTTTGAAACGAAGCCAGGACCTTATCAGCAATTGCAAGACAAAGATTTTGCGCCATGGGCGCCACCTGAAGGAACCATTGCGGCGGTTGACTATTTGAAGGAGCTCAATCTTCTGGTTGCCAAACAGTTAAACCGTGCTGGACATTAACTGATAATGCCTGAACTCCCCGAGGTCGAAACGACAAGACGCGGCATCAAACCGCTGATAACTGGTAAGACAGTTTTTCGTGTAACTCTGCACAACCCCTCTCTGCGTTGGCCTGTTCCCGAATGCCTGAAAACGCTGTTGCCCGGCCAAAAAGTTCATGACATTGAGCGGCGCTCCAAATACCTTTTGATTCGTCTTGAAGCTGGGACACTGATTGTTCACCTCGGCATGACAGGCCATCTTCGGGTAGTCAAGGCGACGTCAGCAAGACGCAAACATGATCACTTCGAAATTTTATTTCATGATGGAACAGTTTTACGTTTCAATGACTCGAGGCGGTTCGGCGCCATATTCTGGACCGACAAAGACCCGTTACAACATGCACGACTGATGAATCTCGGTCCTGAACCGTTAAGCGGTGAATTCAATGCCAACTATCTCTATCAACGTTCTCGCAACCGGTCTTTACCGATCAAGCCATTTTTAATGGATGCCAAAATTGTGGTCGGCGTTGGGAACATATATGCCAGTGAAGCCTTGTTTCGTGCGAAAATCAGTCCACTGGCCGCTGCGGGTAAAATCTCTAAAATTAGATATCAGCGCCTGGTGAAATCGGTGGTGGACGTTCTGGAAGAATCAATTGCTGCTGGGGGGACGACGATAAGAGATTTCATGACCACTTCCGGCATGCCAGGTTATTTCAAACAAGAGCTTCGGGTGTATGGACGGGTTGACCAGCCTTGTTATGTTTGTAACCATCCCATAAAACAGCTTCGGCTGAGCCAGCGCTCGACTTTTTATTGCCCACGATGTCAGAAATAACAAACTGCTAGCACTAGTTTTTTTGTGAGGACCCGTGAACGATTATCGTTTCAAAATCCCATATTCAGTACGTATTGCCGACATCAATTACGGCGGGCACGTTGCCAATTCCTCTGTTTTGAATTTTTTCCAAGACGCGCGGATTGCCTACTTGTCGTATCTCGGTGGGTATTCGGAACTGGATGTTGGCAATGGTTGCGGGTTGCTGCTTCCGGAAGCCCATGTCAGATACCGCAGCCAGATGTACCTTCACGATCAGCTGGAGATTGGCGTGAGAATAAGTCAATTGAAGCGATCATCCTTCACCATGGAATATCGTATTGAACGGGATTTCAAGACAGCAGTCGAAGGCACAACCATTATGGTGTGCTTTGACTATACAGTTGGTAAAATCAAAAGTTTTGACAAAGCATTCCTTGCAAAAGTAAACGAGTTTGAAAAGCTGAGCCCTTAACGATCTAAATGTAACATTCGTTTAATTGAACAGGCGGCAACTTAATGAATGGAGTTGTGATGAAAGAAATTCGCGTTTGTCCTGCATGTAATTATGGCCGAGGTTTCCATGTTTCTTTTGAGTCGGAACAACACGAAACTCAAATTTGCTTGATTTGCCCAGGATGCGGACAGTCGTACAAACTCTCATGGGCCATTGAGCAGCAAACGGTCGGTGTTTTAGGGAAAGGACCGGTTTTTGCCTCGCGAGAACCGGTCCTCGGGGAATGAATTCAATCAGGCAGGGGATAAATTCGTTTGGCAGGCCATTGAAACTATGGTGTCAAGATATCTTAACAACAGAGCCCCTGACTTCCCGTTTCGGGACAAAATTAATTAGACCTTTTGAGTCATTTCAGGAGGGGTGAGAGGATGATATTCAATCAACTCAAGGTGAGCCATACACTTTTCCAGGCACCAAGTGGTGCTCCGTACTGAACACGAGCACCACTTGGTGTACAACCACTAAAGGCCTAATTGTTTGAAAAAATCATTTCCTTTATCATCGACCAAAATGTAGGCGGGAAAATTTTCAACCTCGATTTTCCAAACGGCTTCCATGCCAAGTTCAGGGAAGTCGATACATTCAACCTTCTTGATGTTCTCATCAGCAAGCAAGGCAGCAGGGCCACCAATAGAGCCCAGATAGAAGCCCCCATGTTTCTTGCAAGCATCGGTGACCTGTTGTGAGCGGTTGCCCTTAGCAATCATCACCATTGAGCCTCCGTGAGACTGAAGAAGGTCGACATAGGAATCCATGCGGCCAGCTGTTGTCGGTCCAAACGATCCGGACGGACGGCCTGCAGGTGTCTTCGCAGGACCTGCGTAATAGATCGGATGCTTTTTCAGGTAGTCTGGTAACGGTTCGCCGGAATCAAGGATTTCCTTGAATTTGGCGTGTGCGATATCGCGACCAACAACAATGGTGCCATTGAGCAGTAGGGCATCGCCACAATTGAGCTTGGAGAGCTCGGAAAGGATCGTCTCCATCGGCTGGTTCAGATCGACCTTATGACCATGTTCGTGCTTGGCCATGCGATATTGCTCTGGAAGTAAACGGCCAGGATCACGGTCCAACTCTTCAATGAATAGTCCGTCCTTGGTGATCTTTGCCTTGATGTTGCGGTCAGCAGAGCATGAGACGGCCATGCCGAGTGGACAGGACGCGCCATGTCGTGGCAGTCTGACCACCCGTACATCGTGGGTAAAGTACTTGCCGCCAAACTGTGCGCCAATGCCAAGTTTTTGAGCCGCTTCTTGAAGCTTTTCCTCCATTTCCAGGTCACGGAAAGCTTGACCATGGTCGTTGCCGGTTGTAGGCAGGCCGTCGAGTTCTTTTGCTGTCGCAAGCTTGACCGTTTTCATCACAGCATCGGCTGATGTGCCGCCAATCACAAATGCCAAGTGGTAAGGAGGGCAGGCTGCTGTGCCTAAGGTTTTCATTTTAGCAACCAGAAAATCGAACAATTTATCAGGTGTCAGGAGGGCTTTTGTTTCCTGATATAGCATGGTTTTATTGGCAGAACCTCCGCCCTTGGCCATAAACAGGAACTTATAAGTATCTCCTTCGGCAGCGTAAAGATCGATCTGAGCAGGCAGATTAGTGCCCGTGTTTTTTTCTGTATACATGTCAAGTGCTACGGTTTGTGAGTAACGCAAGTTTTCTTCGGTGTATGTCTTGAAAATACCCCTGGACAGAAACTCAGCGTCATTGACTCCTGTCCAGACTTGCTGGCCCTTTTTGGCAATCACGGTGGCTGTCCCGGTGTCTTGACAGGTTGGCAGTTCAAATTGGGCAGAGACCATGGCATTGCGAAGAAACGCCATTGCCACACCCTTGTCGTTTCGGGAGGCTTCAGGGTCTCTTAAGATTTTGGCGACTTGTTCATTATGCTCCTTGCGCAGGAGAAAGGAAACATCCTTCATCGCGGCGTTGGCCAGTACGGTCAGCGCATCGGGGTCTATTTTCAAAACGTCCTGACCCTCAAAATTAACCATTTTGACATATTTTTCGGATCCCTCGATTTTGTAGTAACTTGCGTTATCTCCGCTGACAGGTAAAGGGTTCTGATAAACAAATTCTGGCATGGCTCTCTCCTTTTAAGTGCAATAAATGGTTGAACTGTATGGTGAAACCCGTTGCAAAATCTGGTGTTGAAGTATAGCTAAACTGTATACAGTTGTCGATCATTAAGTGAAAATAATCACAACTCTTTTCCGCTTCATTTTTCAAGGCAAATGAAAAATGGCGATACTAAATTATCTTGCTTTATTGAATGGAGCAACTTGCACTTTGTCGCTCTTGTCATTAATATCTTTCTTGGAATTGATATGCAAAAATTATTCAAACAAATCCTGACATCCAGAGTCTATGAGGCGGCAATCGAAACGCCTCTTGAAGAAGCTCTGTGCCTTTCAAGCCAGCTTGAAAACCGAGTTTTGCTCAAACGAGAAGACTTGCAACCCATTTTTTCTTTTAAACTTCGTGGTGCCTACAACCGGATTGCACATCTTAACGATCAGCAAAAAGCTGCGGGTGTTATTACCGCCTCCGCCGGAAACCATGCTCAAGGAGTGGCCTTCTCCGGCAAAAAACTTGGCCTGCGTACGGTTATTGTCATGCCCTTGACCACTCCTGAAATCAAGGTCAACGCGGTTCGTAATTTTGGTGCCGAGATTGTGTTGCATGGGGATAATTTTTCAGAAGCAGCTGAACACTGCGCAGCACTCGTCAGACAAACAGGATTGACCTTTGTTCCACCGTTTGATGATGAGTTGGTGATCGCCGGTCAGGGGACAATCGCTGACGAAATCTTACGCCAAAGTGCTGGTCAGATCAACGCAGTGTTTGTACCTGTTGGAGGCGGGGGCCTTCTAGCAGGCATGGCGGTGTTTCTTAAAACGCTGCGCCCAGATATCAAGGTCGTTGGGGTTGAGCCAGTCGATAGTGCTGCAATGGCTCGGTCTCTGGAGGTTGGCAAGCGCGTGAAACTTGACTCGGTCGGGATTTTTGCTGACGGTGTTGCTGTTCGACAGGTGGGCAAGCTGACTTTCGAGTTGTGCCGCAAACTGGTTGACGAGATTGTGCTGGTTGACGTTGATGAAATATGCAGTGGCATCAAAAGTATCTATCAGGCAACACGTTCGATTGTTGAACCGGCAGGCGGACTTGCGTTGGCAGGACTCAAAAAATATGTGCGCCAGCAAAAGGTGGTTGGAGAAACGCTCGTGGCAATCAATTCCGGCGCCAATTTGAATTTTGACCGTCTGCGCTATGTTGCCGAAAGGACCCTGATCGGTGAAAAGCAAGAGGCGTTGTTTGCCGTGACAATTCCAGAAGAACCTGGGGCCTTAAGGCGGTTTTGCAAGTCTGTTGTCGGAAATCGCAACATAACTGAATTCAATTACCGTTTGTCCGGGCGCAATGAAGCACAGATCTTTGTTGGAATTTCAATCAATGGAGAAAAAGAACGCTTCTCATTTCAGGAGATTTTAAAGGAGAACGGTTTTGCCAACGTTGATTTAACCGACAATGAATTGGCCAAGACCCATGTCCGCTATATGGTTGGTGGCCGGTCTCCATTGGTTTGTAACGAGCGATTGTTTCGATTCTGGTTTCCTGAGCGTCCAGGTGCGCTCGCTCGCTTTTTGCAAACGATGGGAGCAGACTGGAACATATCTTTATTTCACTACCGAATGCAGGGCGGGGATTTTGGTCGAGTATTAATCGGTTTGGAAATCCCAGACAACCAAAATAAAGTCCTCAAAAATTTTCTTTCTCAGTTGGGCTACCGTTACATTGAAGAAACCGAGAATGAAGCCTATCGGCTGTTTCTTTGATTCTTCTTTCCCCCTGGGTTGCTGGCCATTGCCCGTAACCGTCTGCAGAGATGATCCAACACAAAGTCTAACTAAATTAATTGACAGTTTTAGTCAGGTATGTTATGCGTTTAAATATTAGATGGCAAGAACTAAGCTTCTATTTTTTAAAGGAGTGATCGACGTGTTCCAAACTATTAAAGAAGATATTTATTCGGTTTTCGACCGTGACCCTGCGGCCCGTGGTGTTCTCGAGATTATCTTCTGCTACCCCGGTTTACATGCGGTTTGGATCTACCGAGTCGCTCATTGGCTCTGGACGCGAGGGTTTTACTTTTTGGGTCGTTTCACTTCGCACATCGGGCGTTTTTTAACAGGCATAGAAATTCATCCCGGCGCAAAAATAGGAAAGAATTTTTTTATCGATCATGGCATGGGCGTTGTGATAGGTGAAACAGCTGAGATAGGTGACAATGTAACCCTTTATCATGGTGTGACTCTTGGAGGAGTCACTTGGGACAAAGTTAAACGGCACCCAACAATTGAAGATAATGTTGTCATCGGGTCTGGAGCCAAGGTGCTTGGGCCTTTTACGGTTGGTAAAGGAGCTAAGATCGGCTCAAACTCTGTTGTCGTCAAAGAAGTTCCTGCCTCGGCTACCGTCGTAGGTATCCCAGGTCGTGCTGTATTGCAGGGTGAGTCTCAACAAAGTGAAAAAAGACCTGACCTTGAACACGGGAAGCTGCCAGATCCTGAGGCAAAAGCCATCAGTTGTTTGTTCGACCAAATCCGAGCCTTGGAGAAAAAAGTCGAAGAACTCTCTGCTCAGCTTGATGAGCAGAGTGCAAAGACACCTGCCAAACGAGCCTCGGCGAAGAAAAGAGCAGTTCGCACAGCTCGTTCTGATAACCCAGAATAATTATGCGTCTCTCAACCAAAGCTCAATACGCAGTTCGCGCTATGGTAAGTTTGAGCGTACATTCTAATGGCGCACCGATTGCTTTGCGCGATATTTCAAACTGGGAAGGGATTTCTTTGACCTATCTCGAGCAATTATTTGTCAAGCTGAGACGCGGTCAAATTGTCAACAGTGTTCGCGGTCCGGGAGGTGGGTATGTGCTTGCCCGAGCTGCAGATCAAATTCGCGTTGATGAGATCATTGACAGCGTCGAAGAGTCCTTGGTCCCAGTTTCATGTATGGACCCAAAAATTGGCTGTGCTTGCGATGACCAATGTGTCACCCATACTGTTTGGAACGGACTTGGAGAGCGTATTCGCCAGTTTTTGGCGTCAATCACATTAGCAGATTTGACGCTGGAAGCGAGCGAAAGCCTTAAAAAATAAAAATTCTAAATAATCTGTTATTGAGGAGTTGCTCGAGTGAAGATTTACATGGACTACAATGCCACCACACCAGTTCGCCCTGAAGTTCTGGAAGCAATGCTCCCTTTTTACCGTGACCAATTCGGTAATCCGTCAAGCGTACACTGGGCTGGCCGCCAAGTATCGAGTGCCGTGGAAAAAGCCCGTGAACAAGTGGCCAAATTGATCAATGCTGCCCCGGCAGAGGTTGTTTTTATCTCTTGCGGCAGTGAGGGCGACAATATGGCCATCAAGGGAACAGTAGAGGCGCTGAAAGACAGGGGCAATCATATCATTACCACGGCGGTCGAGCATCCGGCAGTGCTTGAGGTTTGCCAGTATTTAGAAAAACAAGGTTTTAATGTCACCTATCTGCCGGTTGATAAAGACGGGATGCTCAATCTGCAAGACCTTGAAAGCGCGATCACCGACAAAACGATTTTGATCAGTGTCATGTGGGCTAATAATGAGACAGGAAACATCTATCCGATTCATGAGATTGGGAAAATTGCCCAAAAATACAAAATTCGTTTTCACACTGATGCAGTTCAAGCCGTCGGCAAAATCCCGGTTGATGTCCAGGAAGCAAATGTAGACTTGCTGGTGCTTTCAGGGCATAAAATTGGTGCACCCAAAGGGGTCGGGGCAATTTATGTGCGTCGGGGAACAAAGATGTCGCCATTGATTCACGGTGGCCACCAGGAACGTAATCGGCGTGCAGGAACCCACAATGTCCCTGGGATCGTTGGCCTAGGCAAGGCATGTGAAATGGTTCACGAAGAACAGCCAGCCTATTACCGGCGAGTCCGTGCATTGCGTGATCGACTGGAAGACGGAATTATAAACCAGATCGGCGAAATCAAGCTAAATGGTACTCCGAACAGGGAACGACGCTTACCAAACACTCTTAACGTCAGTTTTGCATATATTGAAGGCGAATCCCTACTGTTGAATCTCGATATGTTTGGCATTGCCGCATCTTCAGGATCAGCATGTACTTCAGGTTCTCTTGAACCGTCTCACGTGATGGGCGCAATGTGTGTTGAAGTCACTTTGGCACATTCAAGCACTCGTTTCAGCCTAGGTCCGGAATCCACCGATGAGGAGATCACTCAGGTCCTCGATGTGCTGCCTTCGACAGTACAACGTTTGCGGGAGATGAGCCCGCTTTACAAATGCGGCAAAACCGCAGTGGGTTGCGACACATGCGAAACCATTCGTAGAATTTAGTTGTCATGCCCAGCATGTAATAAAAATCTAAATTTTCAGGGTTATCGAAAACCGACCATAGCATGCAGAGGAGATATTAAATGTACTCAGATAAGGTGATGGATCACTTTACAAATCCGCGCAATGTAGGTGAAATTGAAGATGCTAACGGGGTGGGGGAAGTTGGCAATGCCTCCTGTGGAGACATCATGAAGATTTTTCTCAAAGTTGAAGACAACGTCATTAAAGATGTCAAGTTTAAGACTTTCGGATGCGGTGCTGCGATCGCAACATCATCTATGGTGACTGAACTGGCGATCGGCAAAACGATTGATCAAGCCCTCGAGTTGACCAATCAGGCTGTTGCCGAGGCCTTGGATGGCTTGCCCGCCCAAAAAATGCACTGCTCGAATTTAGCGGCGGACGCTCTTCATGAAGCGATTAAAAATTATAAAAACGCAAATCCATAGATTTGGTTACAAGATAAAATTCTAGCGGAACGGGCATCGTCAGGATGCCCTTTCTTTTTCAAGACAAACAATGGCAAGTTGACGAAAATCGTGTTATCCCCATCGGAAAAAAAGATGGAACTCAACAATATGTTGATTGAACCAGGCCAACGGGTAGTTGTTGCTATGAGCGGTGGCGTGGATTCGTCGGTTTGTGCAGGCCTGCTTAAAGAGCGAGGCTGCGACGTGGTCGGCATGACTATGCAAATTTGGGACTATAGGAATTTCGAATCCCCAGCAGGAAACTCTTTTGGAACGTGTTGCTCTCTGGATGATGTTTACGATGCCCGCAAGGTTGCTGACGCTCTTGATATTCCTTTTTACGTGGTCAATTTCGAGCGGCATTTTGAACACGCGGTTATTGAAAAGTTCTGTGATGACTACTTCAGTGGGCGGACACCCAATCCCTGCATTCTATGTAACCAATCATTGAAGTTCGACATCCTTTTAAGACGCGCACGTGAATTGCAGGCAAATTACTTGGTGACAGGACATTATGCCCAACTTGTTCAACATCACAATCGGTATTCTCTCTTTAAAGGTCTCGATACAACCAAGGACCAGAGCTATTTTTTGTTCACAATGACCCAAGAGCAAATGCAATATATTCGTTTTCCACTTGGCCATTTAACCAAGAAGATGGTCCGCGAACATGCTGCGAGACTGAACATGCCTGTTGCCGAAAAGGATGAAAGTCAAGACATTTGCTTTGTCCCAGATGGTAATTACGTGCGTTTCCTCGAAGAACGTTGTGG
>JAFDBS010000179.1 GCA_019313185.1 Deltaproteobacteria bacterium
ACCTAAGGATGAAAATTTGTGATGGGTTTCTTCTGTTTGCATGGCTAATTATGAAGGCTCTCTTCAAAATGAGAAAAACCATCTCTTATTTCCTCTCGTACATAACCGCAACTCCATCCTATTCATTGCTCACGACAGCAGAATCAATCAGAAAGAATGGCCGGTGCCACAGATTGAATATGCCACTCCGATGTTTAAAAATTATCGATAACACTAGAAAGCATGTTTCGAACACATTGGAGAATGCTTTCGGCCTGTTAAGACAAACCTTTGGCATGATGTTTCTGGCTGGCATGGCAACATCAAAAATAATATCTTCATGCCATATACAGCTCTATTTCATCGACCTCTACCATTTAAATCGAAATTGTGAATATCTCCAGAAGTTCAGTCTTACAAGGCACAATTTAGCGGATCGCGCTTATTTTGAAGCCATTCCTTTTAGATCATTCTTCAATGGTGCTATGGACATAAGGACAACAAAATGGAATTCATGATTTTCAATATTTTCGGTCAAAATTAGTTGGAAGGAAAGGCTATCGCAAAAACAGTCTTGCGTACAAAAAGAACGTCCTGTATGTTTTTGACAAATGGAAAAGACATCTGTTGAAATTTTTCGGGCCAGTTTGAGTGACTTTCTCGACAAAGTTTTTTTTCTGAAACAAACCTTTCTGGTCACGCGAAATGGAGCGCCCTACGTCATAGTCGGCCCTGTGGCTTCAAATAACGGTTCGATTGAATGTGTTCACGCGCTTGAAATTCGAAAGAACGTCGCAAAAGTCTTGGGCCAAGTCCATTACCAAGACAAAAGCATCTTGGTTCTTAGGTACGGCAAGCCAGTAGCTATGTTAAGTGGGCTTACCAATGCGAAGGCGAGCAATTTATCTCAATGAGCGAAACGGTTTCGATCAAACAACTCCGCGAAAACTATGGGGCGCTTCTTGACCGTGTGCAAAGAGATGAGCTTTACGAGGTCAGAGTTACCCGGAGTGGTCGGCCTTGGGTTGTTCTCAGATCACCCAAAAGTTACGAGTCAAATCAGCTTGAAATTATGAGAAAACATCCTTCAAGCAAGGCAAGAGAAAATCTTGCTGATTTACTTGGCAAGGTGCATTATCAAAAAAGACTGGTATTGATCATGCGCAATAGATTACCAGTTGCCTGCATTTGTCCTGCAGGGGGTGAGTGATGTCTATCACAATAGCATCTAAACAACCTAGGGTGGAGGGTTAGTGGTGACCCAAGACCAACGAATTATTCCTTATCCTATTCCAGGACTGCGCCGATCGCAGATTGCCAATCGTCTGAATGCACTCCATTTTCGTGGCGACCCGATATTGGTCATTCTCAGGCACCGTGAATATGACTACACCTTGACGCTAAGAGCTCATCCTGAAATTAGCCATGGCGAACGACTCAGAGCGTTATGGGACAAAGAAAGCCGTGACTTGCCACGTAACCTGCATCTATACCGACTCGAGAAAATTCTGATTCCTGGTATTGCCAACACATTAGAATTGAAAACCGACAATGTCTGGCTCGAAAGTGATTGGCTGCAGGTCGAATTGCCTGAGAAACTCCCTGCCATCACATGTCGCAATATCGATCGCCGTCCCGGTGATCCATCCATTGAAGCCCATTTGAGCCAAAACAGCATTCGATTTTCAGGACAGTTGGTGGATTGTTCCGCCGAGGGACTCCGCCTTGAGATTACACTGGCAGATCATCAGAGTTTTTGCTGGTTTCAATCCGATCAGAACATCACCCTGACACTATCACGTCAAGGGCGGGTTGTCTTCTCTGGACCTGTTCATTTGTTGCGGAGTTTGGGCGATCGTGACCAGCGTACTGTAGTCGTTCTTCCTACCGAAAGCCAAGTGCCGCGCTATCAACCTCGCGAAGAGAGGACAAAGAGACTCACCATTCATCCTTCACCTGATGTGCACTTCTTCCATCCGCTGACCGGCCTCAAAACCACTTTGACCGTGCGCGACTTGGCATCTCTGGGTTTGTCCGTACGGGAAAAGATTGTCCAAGCGACTTTAATCCCCGGAATGATATTGGAAAATATCGAATTAACTGTTTTTGGGACCCCGTTTATCTCGTTCAGCGGGCAGGTCGTTTATCGGCGCGTTCATGACAATGAAGTCATCTGCGGTATAGCCATCTTGGACATCACGGTCGATAACCACTCGAAATTAATTGGTCTCGTGCATCAGGCAGAAAATGAGAACTCGTTTGTTCGTCTGAACCATGATCCAGAAAAGTTTTTCGAGTTCCTGTTCGATACCGGATTTTTATATCCCTCAAAATATGAAGAAGTGCATGTCAATCGAGAATCGTTTCTGGAAGCTTATAGAAAACTTTACCTGAACGAAAATCAGATAGCCAGATGCTTTGTGTACCTAGAAAATGGTGAAATCCTTGGCCATGTTTCCGCGTTGAGAATCTATCGACACACATGGCTTGACCACCATCATGCGGCGCTAACCAAAAGCCGGTCAGGGCTACGTGTGTTGCGTCAAGTTTCCGACTTTCATAACGACGTCCATGTACTTAACCCATGGCAAATGCGTTATGTTACCGGAATTTGGAGGCCGAACAATGAATTCCCAGCCAAGGTTTTCGGGCAACTCGCGACAAATCTTGGTGATCCTTCTCTCTGTTCTACAGATACATTTGCTTATCTGCGGACTACGCTTGACACATGCCGGAGATGGGATGATTTGCAAGGCCCTTGGGAAGTTGCAAAAGCCAACCGCGAAGACATTTATGAGTTTGAAGGATATTACCATTGCCAATCGGGGGGATTGCTTTGTGAGGCCTTTGATTTGACCGTCGATAGCTTCGAAGATTGCACTGTGGCTGATGAATATGCTCGAAGTGGGCTGAAAAGAAACCGGCATCTTTACGCGGTAAGATATGGTTTGGAACTCAAGGCCCTGGTCGAAGTCCAAGATTCTGATACAGGTCTGAACCTTTCAGAACTTACCAATGCAGTGTATATTTACGTGCTTGATGCCAACATGGTCACACCCAAAATTCTTGAATTTATACAATGCATGGTCACGGTCAAGCATAAACGCGAAAGCCTGACCGTTATGCTGTATCCAAGTCACTACGCTCAGCGCTACCAACTTAACATCAGTAAAGAATACACTGTCTGGATATTGAAGTTGAACAGTGAGGGATTAAGCGCCTACATGAAACATCTTTCGCGGTGGTGTAAATAATAACTATGAGCGACGCTCGCATTTATAATTCGCGAATAATCGATACATATCTTAAACTCATTATGGCGCGCTATCCGCATGTCGATATCGACCGATTGGTTCGCATGTCCGGAATGGAATCTTACGAAATCGCTGATCAAGGGACATGGTTCACCCAGAAACAGGTTAATCGTTTTTATGAACTTGTGGTCCAAGCCACCGGTAATGAAAATATCGCTAGGGAAGCTGGTCGCTATGGTGCCTCCCCTGACACATTGGGCTCAATGAGACAATACCTCATTGCCTTATTCGGACCAGCCAAAGCGTTTGCCTTGATCAGCAAGCTCGCAGAAAACTTGACCAAAAGTGCAGACTTTTACTCGAGAGCTCTTTCTGCAAACTCCGTCGAAGTTATTGTGCGGCCTCGTCCCGGTGTACAGGAAGAACTTTTTCAATGCCAAAATCGAATTGGCTACTTTGAAATGATCGTTACCATTTTCTACTATAAAGCGCCGGTCATTGAGCATGAAGAGTGTATTTTTCAAGGAGGAGAAGCCTGTCGATATCTCATTCGATGGCAACCAAGCTCGACTTCTACAATCAAGCAAGTTCGCGATTTATATGTCGGCGCTATGCTGGCCGGCAATCTGATTGCCGCAATGACTCAACCAGGTATTTTGCCCTATTTCGCACCGAGCTCCCTGACCATCCTGTTTGGTCTGAATTGGTGGTTAGAAAGCAGCCGCAAAAAACGCACTGAGAGTACTCTTGACCAATTGCACGATTCTGCAGAGCAGTTAAATGAACAAATCAATGTCAATTATCGTAACACGCAACTCACTCGAGAAATCGGTGAGGCGATCACATCCCAAAAAAATATTGACGATGTTATTACAACTATCGCACAGGTTTTAAAAAACACCCTCGATTATGACCGGGTCCTTATCCTTCTGGCAGATGAGGATAGTACGCGTCTCGAAATTCGCGGGGGCTACGGCTATACAGAGAAGCATCTTGAGATATTAGAAGGCACGTCATTTCGACTCGACAATCCAAAATCCCAAGGACCTTTTGTGGTCAGTTTTCGGCAACAAAAACCTCTTTTGATTAATGATGCCTCCGAGATCAGCGCCCAGGTCACTCCCCGGTCAAGAAAATTCATGGAAGCCATGAACACCAAAAGTTTTTTGACTGTACCCATTATTCTTCAAGATGAAAGCATTGGCATACTGGCAGTCGACAATTACCAACGCAACAAACCTCTTGTTAACGCAGATGTCAATCTTCTAATGGGACTTGCCTCAACGATAGGAATTAGCTTCCGCAATGCAGCATTGAATGAAGCGCGTGAAGATCAGTTTGCCGCCACCCTGAAAGTACTGGCTCATTCAATTGACGCCCGAGACTTTCTCACTGCCGGTCACTCGGAAAAAGTCGCTGAGTATGCTACAGCAATCGCTTCTGAACTTGGCAAAAGTCACGAATATTGCCAAATGATTCGCATCGCAGCGCTACTTCACGATTACGGCAAAATCGGCGTACCTGACACAGTCCTGAAGAAGGACGGCCCGCTGACCGACGCCGAGCGTGCTTTAATCCGCACGCATTCTGAGAAATCCCGCGATATTCTAGAGCAAGTTCCCTTTGAGGGCGTTTACGAAGAGATCCCTTTGATTGCACTGTATCATCACGAAAAATGGGATGGCTCCGGATACCCTGAAGGCCTAGCTGGCAACAAGATTCCACTTGGCGCCCGCATTGTTGCTATAGCGGACTTCTTCGAAGCGATTACTGCTAAACGGCATTATCGGGAACCAATGCCCACGGATGTTGCAATTGACCTATTGCGCAGAGAAAGTGGCGTACACTTTGATCCGCAAATCGTTGCGGTGTTTTTGCGCTACCTCGATCGCATTAAAAATCAGGACGGTCATTCCGGCAGCCTTGGGCCTAAGGACATTTTCCTGCCGAAACTACGTGACCCCCGCTATCCGCTGGAAGCGAAAGTCAAGGCTCAAATTGGTGAGCTGGTGGTCAATGGCCAAACCGTTGATATCAGCCAAGGTGGTGCGTTTCTTCATATTGATGAGCAAGTGGCTGATCAAATCAAACGATTTGCGTCGGCCAAACTGACCGTAAATTTACCCAGTGCAAAAGAGATAGAAATCGAAGGGCAGGTACGCTGGGTTAATCAAAACGATGGGCGCTTATCCTCTCGTCACCCAGTGGGGATTGGTCTCGCTTTTTTAAACATCGATGCCCAGGCACGAAGACTTCTGCATAGGACCTTGCTAAAGCTTCGACAAGGTGCTCACAAGCACCAGTTAACCAAACCACTGGTCGGTGCGTAATTCCAAATGTTTGATGGAGGGAAATAATGTCGTATTTGATGGAAAACCGTGACGAAGATTTACGATTGGCGATCAAAACTGACCCCGATGTGGTTAAACGTCAAGCGGCGTGGGCCGGAATCGGACCGGGCATGCGGGTCCTCGATGTTGGATGTGGAAGCGGGATCACGACAGCGGCGCTGGCTGACCTTGTCGGTCAAAACGGCCATGTTGTTGGTTTGGATGCATCTGAAGAACGACTGGCCATCGCTCAGGAAAAATTCAGCGCGCCAAACATCAGTTTTGTTCTCCATGACATACGAAAACCCTATCGAAGTCCAATACTTTTTGATGCGATATGGGCCCGATTTATTCTTGAGTATTTTCGTAAAGAGCAAAGAGATGTCGTTGCAAACAGCATAACATCTCTGCGAATCGGAGGAATCGCTTGCCTGATCGACACTGACAATCACAGTCTGGGACACCATGGCGAAAATGAGCGGGTCATTGCCACGATTGAAGATATTGTCAAGCGACTGGAACGCGATCACAACTTTGATCCATACGCAGGTCGTAAACTTTACAGTCACTTGCATGCATTAGGTTTTACCAATATCGCCTGTATGATCGAGCCACACCATCTGATTTATGATCAACTGAACGAGAAAGACGCGTACAACTGGGTACGGAAATTAGAACTGACAGCTCGACAGTCAGGATGCCAATTCGAAGCTTATTCTGGAGAGGATTTTGCCCATTTCGCGACCCCTTATGAAGCCTTTGCCGCCGAATTTAAAGCATACTTTGCCGACCCCAGTCGTTTTTGCTACACCCCATTGATGATACTCCGGGGCACCAAAGCCCTTAAATCCATTGAAAGAATGAAGTCATGAGGAAAATCTACTGAACAATTTGAAGAGTTCTTCACAAACAATTGATTTTTGGGATAACGGGTTGATGTATGATTAAAAAAATCTTTTTGGTCACAATTTTTGTGTTGCTCAGCGCTGCCGCTTGGGGCTCAGGTTTCGGCGTGTTTACGCAAGGCGCAAACGGCCTGGGGCAAGCCAACGCCGTCGTCGCCCACCCGACCGGGCCCTCTTCACTTTACTTCAACCCCGCACTGCTTAACCAGGTTAAAGGCCGGCAGGTCGAAGTGGGCACCACCGGCATTTACGCCGACCGGTCGATCGACCTCGACAGCGGCGGCAGCGAAGACGCCGACAACCAGTGGAACTTCCCGAGCACGTTTTACTACACCCACCAGGCCAACGACACCCTGACATCGGGGATCGGCATCTTCTTCCCGTTTGGGCTGTCGAGCAAGTGGGACGACGACTACGAAGGACGTTATATCGGCACCGAGGGGGATGTGCTCACCATGAACATCAACCCGGTCCTGTCGGTCCAAGTCACTGACAAGCTGTCGCTGGCCGCAGGGTTTGATTTGCTGTACATGGACGCGACCCTAAAAAACAAGCTCAACCAGACCGCGGCGTACGCCATCGCTTATCCGCAACTCTCGGAGTTCTTTCCCAATTTGCCGTTACCCGGCAGTGTGATCTTCAACGATATTGACCAGGAATTCAATGGTGACGGCTGGGGCGCCGGCTACAACCTTGGCGTTCTCTACCAGCTGACCGAACGGATCTCGCTCGGCGCGACCTACCGCAGCCATATCGACGTCGATATCCAAGGTGACGTCGATCTTGACAACGTGGACCCGGCACTGGCCGTGCTCTTTCCCGAAGGCAATGCCGACGCCGACATCCGACTGCCGGCACAAGCGGCCGCAGGGATCGCCGTCCAGGCCCTCGACCAATTGATTGTCGAGGTCGGGGTGCGTTGGGAAGACTGGAGTTCGACAGACGAGTTGAAGATCGAGTTCGACCAGCCGATTTTAGGTCAGAGTACCAACGTCATCCCGCGCGATTGGCGTTCGACCTGGACCTACAACGTCGGCGGCCAGTTCCAGATCAACGACACCGTGGCTTTAAACGCCGGCTACCTCTATGGCCAGAACGCCGTCCCAAGCGATACCTTCGAACCGATCATCCCGGACACCGACGCCCACCTGTTTACCGTCGGCACCAACCTGACGTTTGGCCCCTGGACCGTCTCCGGGGCGTTCGGCTGGGAACATCATGAAGACCGCGACAAGACCAACACCATCGGCGACCCGCTCGGCTCGGCCGTCGCCTCACAAATCGCCGGTCAGCCGGTGACGGTCGGAACGGCCAACGGCGAGTACCAGACCGACATCTACTTGGTTGCGCTTAGCGTCGGTTACGCATTTTAATTGGCCTAAAAAAGATCGGATTCCGCAGGTCAACCGGGAGTTGTAGAGAGTGTTTCGTAACAAGACAATTTATTATACTAATTTTTTAAATTGACCCTCTGCGAAAACGTTAACCAGAGGCTGTCGTTGATTTGGCTTTTCCTGAGCGGCAACCTCTTTGCTTAAGACGCTTGGTTCACAGCGCTGACCTACTGCAATCGCTGCCAATATATCGTAGTCATTTTCCGGGACGTTTAGTATCTTGTATGCCTTTTGACGGCTAAAACCGGCCATTGCGTGCGCGTGCAGACCTAATCGCCTGGCTTGTAAGGCAATTGACATCCATGCAGCTCCCGTATCAAAAGCAGCATGCCGATTGTCTTTGTCGTTGCTTTGAAACCGTCTTCTGGCTAGAGCAAACATCAACACCGGGGCCCGCCGCGCCCAAACCTGATTTCCTGGCACCAAGGCTTCCAAAAAACGCTCACGGTCTTTTGGTTTGATGGCATAAATGAATAGCCATGGCTGTTCGTTATAACAAGACGGAGCCCACCTTGCCGCCTCGAACAAACCTGCTAACTGACAATCTGTTAAAGGCTTGTCAGAAAAAGCGCGGGGCGACCAGCGATCAATAAACATGCTGTCAACTTCAGCCTCGGGTGTTCTTGAATTTCTGTAATCAAGCGCCATTCTTGCCACCTCACTTGGAAACAGTCATTCCGATTCCTGGAATTTTCTGCTGACAATATGCACATCGACCGGATACGATCTGCATGCCCATAGTGTGAAATCTCGCCCTCTTTATTACTGCCCGTTGACAGCCAGGGCAAACAGTATCCTCGCCTCCGGGGATGTTCATATTACCGATATAGACATAATCGAGCCCGGCTTCACGGCCAATTTTCTGAGCACGTAACAATGTCGAACTCGGCGTAGGTGGTCGATCAAGCATCTTGTAACTCGGGTAGAACGCGCTGACATGCCACGGCACCTCACGCCCCAGCTCTTCAACAATAAATTGGGCGATTTGTCGCAATTCGGAATCTGTGTCATTATGATCCGGGATCAAAAGGGTGGTCACCTCGATCCAGATGCCAAGCCGGCGATAATCTTTCAGGCAGTCCAAAACACCTTGCAATGATGCTCCGGTCAGGTGCCGATAGGCTTGGTCAGAAAACCCCTTAAGGTCGACATTTGCTGCATCGAGGTAAGGAGCGATCGCTTCAAGCGCCTGAGTTGTTGTGTAACCATTGGTGACAAATATATTTTTCAATCCGGCAGCATGAGCCAAAACAGCTATGTCGTAGGCAAATTCCATGAAAATTGTGGGCTCAGTATAAGTGTATGAAATTGAGAGACAGCCAGTTGACTCAGCACGGGCAACAACTGATTCAGGCGACATGGTAGATCCTGGAATTTGTTGATGACCACGAGTCCACTGAGAAATCTCTGCGTTTTGGCAATGTAAGCATCTGAAATTGCAGCCGACTGTTGCGATCGACAGGCTGCGTGAACCAGGGTAGACATGAAAAAGGGGCTTCTTTTCTATAGGATCGACATTCTCGGCAATGCTTTTACCATAAACAAGACTGTAGAGACAGCCGGATCGATTTTCGCGAACCCCACAGAGACCCCGTTTGCCTTCAAAAATCACGCAATGAAAGCGACACAGCTCACATTGAACTTTTTGCTGGGAGAGCGGTTTCCAAAATCGAGCTTTATGCAGCGACACGCTGGTACCTCCGGATGCTGATAAGTATAACAAAGCACAAGGAATCAGCGACCTTCTATGTTAACTGAGGAATCTGAACAGCTTTTTTAGAATGAAATGGAGAAGACTTTTCTTCATGAAACAACATGCAGTTGACTGTGAATTTTGACGATTAAAACATGAAGCGTCGCATGCTAACATTGAGCAGCAAACCAACTCCAATCATGGTCGTAATCATACTGGTGCCACCGTAGGAGAAGAGAGGCAATGGCACACCAACAACCGGGAGAAGTCCAATGACCATGCCTAGATTAACGACAATGTGCCAAAAAAGCATCGCAGACACACCCAAAGCGAGATACATCCCGAAGCGATCTCCTGCGCGCATTGCAATATTCAAACCCCAAACAACAATCAACAGGTATAATAAAAGCAAGATCAGACAACCCAAGAACCCCCATTCTTCAGCAAAGACCGAAAATGCAAAATCGGTGTGCCTTTCGGGTAAAAACGACAGTTGTGACTGAGTTCCTTTCATAAAACCTAGCCCAGTGAGTCCTCCGCTCCCAACGGCAATCTTCGATTGAATAATATGGTATCCGGCTCCGAGTGGATCACGTTCTGGATTCAGAAAGGTCATGATCCGGCGTTTCTGATAATCATGTAGCAAAAACCAACCGCCGATAGCCGTAAACATGCCAAAGATGGCCAGAACAAACATCGTTACTCGCCTGATCCCTGAAAATAGGGCCATGGTGCCACCGATAAACAATACCAAAATGGCCGTGCCCAAGTCAGGCTGTTTCATAATTAAAAGAGCAGGAACGCATAAGATAAGGCCTGGAACAAACAATTCACGCAAAGTAAATCCGAGAAAATGTGCATTTTCGCTGAAATAACGTGCAAGTATTATAATAATAACAATTTTCATTATTTCACTGGGCTGTATGTTGAATCCTCCGAGACTAATCCATCGTGTCGCCCCCATACTGGTTTTGCCGAACAGAAGGACAGCTATCAAAAGCAAAATACTGCAGCCATAGAATGGAAGGCTCAAATATTCCAAGTGGCGGTAGTCAATCAAACAGACCACAGTGACGATTACAATACCAATGCCTAGCCAGTACAATTGCCTCAAATATATTGCCGACCAGGACGATGTGGCACTGTATAAGTTGGCAATTCCCACCAAAGAAACAATTATAACCAGCAGGAAAAATGCCCAATTGAAGCTAGTTACGAGTCTACGATCAAACATATTCTTCTACCTTGACTGGTCTTGTTCTAATTGAACTGGTTATCAGCAAGCTCTTTTCTTGTAGACTTCAAGTCTGCATAAGTCCTAAATATCGCTTGGGCAACAGGGGCGGCGGCTGAAGACCCATGTCCACCATGTTCTACTACCACAGCGATGGCGATTTCCGGATTCTGCGAAGGGGCATAACCTACAAATAGCGCATGATCCCTCAACCGATAGGGGATATTGTCAAGCTGATCCTCCAAAGCATCCTCTTCTTCTGTAGATTTACGTTTTACCACCTGCGCAGTACCGGTCTTGCCAGCAAAACGCACTTCATTCAGGCGACTGCGCCAAGCTGTTCCACCCGGCTCATTGACCACGGCATCCATCGCATTTTGCACTAGGTTGATGTGATCTGGACGCCAATATGCTGTCTTTAAAACTTTAGGAAGCGAGACACTGACTGTTTCACCATCGCGATTGAGAATCCGCTTGACCAGCTGAGGCCGCCACACTGTCCCACCGTTGGCAATGGCCGAAGTCATCGCAGCCAATTGCAGCGGGGTCGTCAAGACAAACCCCTGGCCAATTGATGCAATCACCGTCTCTCCAACATACCAACTCGTACCAAAACGTTTTCTTTTCCAGCTGGTGTCAGGAATCAAACCTGGATTTTCATCACCAAATGGGAACTCAAGTGGTGCTCCTAAGCCAAGGCGTCGGGCTGCTGAGGCGATCTTCTCAATTCCCAATTCCATGCCGACTTGATAAAACCAGACATCGCAACTCTCTTTGAGCGCTTTATGTAAATTTACCCGGCCATGCCCTTCCTTTTTCCAGCACCGGTATTCATAATTGTCACCCAAGGCTATGCTACCACTGCAATGAATTGTCGTTCCAGAGTGAACACTCCCTGCCTCAAGGGCAGCTAAAGCGACCACCATCTTGAATGTGGAACCAGGTGGATATTGGCCTCGCAGGGCTTTATTTATCATCGGCTTTTGAGGATTGTTAATCAGCTTGTTCCATTCCTTGCTGGAAATTCCACGGGCAAAAACAGAAGGATCGTAGGATGGCTTGCTGGTAAAAGCCAGAATGTCGCCGTTGGTTACATCCATAACAACCACTGCGCCAGCTTGGTCACCGAAAGCGTCTTCAGCAACATTTTGCAAATGAAGGTCCAAAGACAGGACAATTGAATGCCCAGGCAATGGTTCCTGTGTAGTCACTTGACGCATTTCTCGCCCCTTGACATTGACTTCAATTCTTTTTTCTCCAGTCTCACCTCGCAATTCAGATTCATAAAGTCGTTCGAGTCCCGTTTTGCCAATCATGACACCGGAACGGTAGCCGAAAAATCTGGGTGCCCTGAGTTCTTCTTCAGTGACTTCGCCGAGATATCCGAAAAGATGTGCTGCCAAATCACCGTAAGGGTAGGAGCGCATTGGCTTCACTTCCACCAAAATAGCGGGCAAGCTGAGAGCATTTTCCTGTACACGTTCCATTGCATCACGGTCAATGTCCTCTATCAATGGAACAGGCTGGTATTTTGGCAGGTGTTGCTGACTTTGCCATCGAAGATGAAGCTGTTCATGATTTATCCCGAGCAAAGTGCCCAGGCTCTGAAGTGTGGGTGAGATGTCTTCCAAGTCCTGCCTTAAAACTGAGACCGTGAAGGAGGGGCGGTTGTCGACAAGCAGGGTGCCATTCCTGTCATATACACTCCCCCGAGGAGGTTCGACTGAAACATAGCGTATCCGGTTGCGCTCAGATAAGTCGCGATAGTGATCAACCGCCAAAATTTGCAGCTGCCAAAGCCTTAACAGCATAACGATAAATATACAGCTTGCGAATAAGGAGATGAGTGAGAACCGTCGACGAAGTCCCGGTATTTGTTCTGGATTTGGGTTAAGCCCCATCGCTGTTAAACTCTTTTTTGAACAAAGATTCTGAGGCGTGGCTGAACACTCCTCTGGAACCAGAGAGAAAAACAAATTAGGATGAACGCAATTAAGGTATTGAGGAACACCTGCACGATCATTTCCCACAACATCTTAAGTATAAAAGGATAAGTTATGCGAAAAAAGTCAAGAGCAAACGATGTCATTAAATACTGCAACAAAGTTCCTGTAGCAACAACCAACAGAATCAGAAAATAACTTTCTGTATTGACGCGTGAAACAATTGCTCTGACTGCGAGGAAGACACTTAAAAGCACAAATCCGTGAAGACCGGGAAAGGTTCCGGCAAAGCCGTCGTAAAACCATCCCAGGCAGTAAACGAGGGCTCCTCCCTGAAGAGATTTTTCGTTAAAACCGAGAAAAACAACCAGAATCAGCAACAAGTCTGGTTTATAATGCCCCGGAAAAACCTTTGTCAAAAAGGTTGCTTGCAGAACCACTGACAGGATGGCAGCGATAATATATAATAAAAATCTGTTCATTCGTTCTCCCCAATCAGGACCAAAACCTCTTCAAGATGTGAGAAGTCGACAGCTGGTCTGACTTGAACAGCTTGGAACAAACCGAAGTCTTTTTGCTCCAAGGCCTCAACCAAGCCAACCGTCAAGCCTTTAGGGAAAACTCCTCCCATACCACTTGTCACAACCCTGTCTCCGAGGACAACTTCTTCCTG
>JAFDBS010000180.1 GCA_019313185.1 Deltaproteobacteria bacterium
AGAAGAATGGGCTTCAAGTGTCATGCTCGGCTTGTGCGGCAAGCTTAAAACGTGCGTAAACAGCAACTCAAAGTCGACCAACCCTTCGCCGAGAGGATGATGGTCATCTGATGTGCCATGATTGTCATGCAAGTGTAAATGGAACAGCTTTGAACTGATCTTGGTAAGCCAGTCGATCATTGGTTCTCGGCCAAAAAGGAACCAGTGGCCTGCGTCAAAGCAATGCCCAAACCAGGGGCTGTCCAGGGCGTTTACCAGCAGAACCAGAGAGGAAGAGGTCTCTTCATAAATATTTTCCAATGCCAGGCGGCAGTCAATCTTTTCCGCTGTCTTCAGCAAAGGCGGAAAAAACATCTGAGCCTGGTTGATCCAGGCTTCTTCCAAGCCGGGGTAGCGCCAACGGTCAAAACCGGGATGAACGACAACCAAATGTGCGCCCAAGACCTCTGCTGCATCAAGGGTTTGCATCAGGCGCTGCCTTGTGGCTTGCTGAATAAGTGGGTCAATTGCTCCAGGGTTCAAATCAAAAAAAGGGGCATGAATAGTCGGGCGGCGTGGAACGTTTTTCAAGGTTTTTGCCACGGTCTCCAGTCGTTGCAAATCCAAGGTGTCGAGATCCGGTCCCTTGAAGGCAATTTCTGGTATCAAACCCAAGTCAAGAATCGAGTCCAAGTGTTGATGGATCTGCGCCCAAGGGACATGTGCTCCAAGAAGTTCAGGTCTCAACGGGGTTTCCTCCATAAGCGATTCGCTCCAATTGGTTAATTGCCGAGCGTTCTCCCAGCGTAATCAAAACAGAGCCAGCCGAAATCCCTGACGTAGGCGAAGGATTAAAAACCATATGCCCATCAGGCTGTTTGATACCAACAATGATGATACCCATTGTCTGACGGATGCCAGAATTGAGGAGGTTTTTCCCGGCCAAGACCGAACTGTCCGAGACAGTAATTTCCTCAATTTGCAATTCTAGGTTTTCGCTTCCCGTGGCAATTTCAATAAAATCGACCACGGAAGGACGCAAGATCGCTTGGGCCATGCGGTTGGCACCGATAGTATAGGGGGAGATCACTTTGCTTGCCCCGGCGCGCAGCAATTTTTTTTCTGATCCTTCTTCGCCGGCGCGAGCCAGGATAAAGAGGCTAGGGTTTAAACCTCGGGCGGTGAGGGTGATATAAACATTGTCCGTGTCTGACGTAACGGCAGTAATCAAGCCCTTCGCACGATGGATACCAGCAGTTAACAGGGTGTCATCATCAGTGGCATCGCCAACAACGTAGAGATACCCGTCCCGATTGAGTCGGTCAGTAAGGAGCGGGTCTTTCTCTACAATCACAAAGGGAACAGGGCGCGCCTGTAGCTCTTTGCAGATCATGTGGCCAATCCGCCCATAGCCACAGACAATGTAATGGTCATGAAGTTGGTTAAGACGGGTTTCCAATTTTCGTCTCCCTAAGATATTGTAGATTTGGCCCTCAACCATAATTTGTATCAGGCTGCTCAAAGCATAGGCAATGATTCCGGTGCCGCTGATAATCAAAATAATGGTGAACAGCATACCCTCAGGCGAAAGCTCATGGACCTCTTTGAAACCCACCGTTGCCAACGTTATCACCGTCATGTACAGGGAATCAAACAGGTCCCAGTCCTCAATCAGCGCATAGCCGAAAGTTCCCATAGCAATGACAGAAATCAGGGTGATAAGGGAAAACCGCAAGTGTTTGATAGGATCCATAGATTATCTCTCGCGTGAATCACTGCGATGATAAACAGCAACATTAGAAAAGGCAAGCAGTTAGCAGAATTTGACGTTGGAAGAACACAGAAAGCGCTTGACTTTCATTGTATACTGTATACAATCAATCTGCTTTCAATTTAATGGAGTCTCATTGTGCGCAGAAAACCGATTGAACGACATCAAACCTTACGTGAAAAGATACTCGAGACCATTCGCGACGCCATTTTAAAGGGGACTCTTCAACCTGGAGAGCGGGTGTCAGAGCCAGAGTTGGCTGAGCGCTTTGGTATCAGTCGTACGCCGATACGAGAAGCTTTTCGCCAATTGGAATCGGAAGGCTACCTTAAGGTGATTCCTCGAAAGGGCGCAGTCGTCGCGTCGCTTTCAGAACGGGATATCGAAGAGTTCTACGCGATCAAAAGTATTCTTGAGGGGTACGCGGCTCGCATTGCTGCTGAAAACCTCACCCAAAAAGATATTGAACGCCTTGAAAGCATCAATGAAAAATTACAACAAATTGCTGAAGATGGCGATGTGAAAAATTTTTTCCGGGTGCACAATGAATTTCATGAGTTGTTCATTAAAGCCGCTGGCAACGACAAGCTTGCGGAACTGATCCAGCAACTGGTAATGAAGTTTAATCGACTCAGGCTGGCCTCGCTCTCTCAACCGGGGCGAATGGAAATTTCAGTTCAAGAACATAAAAAGATCATTAAAGCCTTTAAAAGCCATGATGGAGAAAAAGCCGATAATCTCGTTCGGCGGACAGCAACCATCGGTGCAGAAGTCTTGATTCACAACATGGCCCGAGAGGGTGGCCAAGATCAGGCCTTGACAAAAGTGCTGCCACAAGTAGACATCTGATCAGCGGCTTTGAATCTCAACATAAAAGAAAGCTCGTTCCCACGAACGAGCTTTCTTTTATTTGGGGCCACAAAAAAACTGAACGTGGAGGAAGGCCAGCGCATCAAAAAATACTCAAGGACTAGTTGCGTAATCGATGGCTTTTGTTGATAAGGTGAGCCGCCCATCCAAAAAGACAAACAGCCAAAGCAAACGCAAGGCCAAAAGAAAGGGCAAAAGGAAGGTCTCCAACCCCCAGCAGAGCATATCGGAAACCGTCTATCAGATAGAACAGGGGATTTAAATGAGATAAACCTGCCCAAAATGGAGGCAGAATGGAAATTGGATAGAAAACACCACCAAGATAGATGAGCGGAAGAATGATGAAATTGGTGTACATCGCTAGAGAATCAAAATTGTCGGCATGAATTGCAGCAATAATTCCGAATTGAGCAAACAAAAAACTCGCTAACAAGGCCATCAGCACGACCGCGAAAGGATGTGCCCATGGCAATGTCGCAAACAATCCAGAAATCAGCCAAACAATGATGCCAACAGCCAGGCCGCGAATCATAGCTGCTAAGGTATAGGCCAGAATAAATTGCGCTGGGGTAACGGGCGTTACCAGAAGATCAACAATATTGCCAAGGTAGCGTGACATAAATAGCGAGGAGGCAACATTAGAAAAAGAATTGTTGATAACCCCCATCAGAATTAGGCCAGGAATAACGAATTGCGCGTAAGAGAATCCTTCCAAAAGCTGGATTCGTTCTCCCAGGGTTGCGCCAAAGATGAAAAGATACAATGATGCGGTAATCACCGGAGTGACCAGAGTTTGAGAGGCGACCCGGATAAACCGTCGAACCTCTTTCTGTAGCAAGGTATAGAAAGGCAGCCATGAATGAAAGCGTTGGTTGCGCGGGATGTTCATGAATGGCCCTCCCTAAGTGGGTTCTTTGCTTTGAGTGATTTGTAAGAAAATGTCCTCAAGCCCAGCCCTTTCCGTCTCTAGGTCGACAATCGGAAGATCCAACCTTTGCAGGACGATCAACAGTTCACTGACCGTCATTTGATTTGGTAATGTCAGCCGCAGACTGAAAGGATCCAAAGGTTCAACGCTGAAGGCATCCAGTCCGTTGGGAAGCTCCGGATAAGGACGGTTGAGTCGAACCATCACTCTTCGAGCGCCAAATTGTTGTAGCAGGCGATGAGTTTCCTCGAGGGTTATCAGCTTGCCATGATTCATGATTGCAATCCGTTTGCACATTTGCTCTGCCTCTTCCAGATAGTGAGTAGTGAGCAAAATTGTTGTGCCTTGATGATTAATCTCCCGGATAAATTCCCAGAGCGTATGACGCAATTCCACATCAACTCCAGCCGTTGGCTCGTCAAGGATCAACAGATTCGGCTTGTGAATAAGTGCCTTAGCAATCATAAAACGTCGCTTAAGACCGCCAGAGAGCTTGATCATGACTTTATGCAGGTGTGGTCGTAAGCCAAGGCGGTCAATCAAAGTCGTGCGCCATTGAGGGTCGTCCGGAATGCCGTAATAGCCGGCATGAAAACGCAGTGTTTGGTCAATGGTAAAAAAGTTGTCTATGACCACTTCCTGGTGCATAACACCAATCATACGCCGGGTCGTCCGGTAAGCCTTTTGGTTGTCATAACCAAATACCGTGATGGTGCCCTTATCAATCCGTGTGACGCCGCTGATCATGTTAATGGTGGTACTTTTCCCGGCACCATTGGGACCTAGCAAGCCGAAAATTTCGCCGGGCTCTATCGAGAAGGAGATGTCGTCAACGGCATGATGCCCATTGTAGGTTTTGTTCAGATGAATGATGTCGAGAGCTGGAGTGGTCATGGCGCTTAGTTATGCCGATTGCATCTGAGAAAGTCAAGCCGCAGATGACAATCGATTGTTGACAGAAGTAGACAGGGAAGGTAAACATGGCCAACGACGACCAACGATTCATTTCAGAAACCGCACCAACACATAAGATCACTCAGTGGTCATAAGGAGGCAAAATGAAAAAAATTCCAGCTTTTGTGGCGGCCATGACAATGATGGCAACAGCTCTGATCCCGTCAGCTTGGGCACAAAAGCTGGAATGGTCTGTCCTGGCCAGCAAAGAATTTACATCTGCTCCTGTCGATATTGCATTCAGCGCAAGTGATGGGCAAATCATTGTCTTGCTGGAAAATGGCGAAATCCAGATTCTCGGACCTAACATTCAAATGCAGAACAGATTTACCGTTCCCGGGGCAACCACTTTGACACTAACCCCCGATGGTCAGCGCCTTTTGGTTGGCAACCAACAGACAAACCAGCTGCAAATCATCGAATTGGCTCATGTCTACACGTTGCCTGTAGGCAGTTCGCCGGTCAAAGGCCCGAGAAATGCCCCGGTAACTTTAACCGTTTTTGATGACTTCCAGTGTCCCTACTGTGCGCGCCTGGTCCCTGTCCTCAAAGATATTTTGGATACCTATCCTGAACAAGTCCGTATTGTCTTCAAACACTTTCCCTTGCGCATGCACAAGTTTGCAAAAGCGGCAGCGATTGCCAGCATTGCTGCACGGGAACAGGGGAAGTTCTGGGAAATGCATGACCAACTTTTTGCGAATTACAATAACCTTGACGAACAGCTCATCAAGTCTCTGGCTGAGAAAATCGGCTTGAATATGGAACGCTTCGAGGAAGATATTAAAAACCCCACATTTGACGAAGAAGTCAATGCTGACTTGGAATTAGGCCAGCAAGTCGGGGTGCGGGGAACACCGTCGCTGTTTTTAAATGGCAAGCCGATTAAAGAGCGTAACTCTGGAAGCCTGCGGCTACAGATTGATCGCGAACTGGCCAAGCTCAAGCGACAATAGCGGGCGGGCTCAAGAAGGCGGTGGCGTGGCTTCTGCTTTCGGATCCTGCTGTTCGGAGCGTTTACCAAAAAACCGCGCGACCCAAATGCCGACTTCATAAAGAACGATGAACGGCAAGGCCAATGCGGTCTGCGAGAACACATCGGGCGGAGTGAGGATTGCTCCGATGAGAAAGGCCAAGAGAACGGCGAATTTTCTGTTTCGGCGGAGCAGCAAGTGGTCAACTATCCCCATACGAGCCAAAAAAAAGATGACGATGGGCAATTCGAACACCAAGCCGAAGGCAAGTAACAGCTTGCTGGAAAGGGATAGGTACGAACCCATCGACAGCATTGCATCAACCTCCCCGCCCGTGATGCCAAATTCTATCAAAACGCGAAATCCCATCGGGAAGACAAACTGGTAGCCAAACACAGCGCCAACGCCAAAACAAACGCAACTAGCCAGCACAAAAGGCACCACATATCGTTTTTCATTTTTATATAGGCCTGGGGCAACAAATGCCCAGATTTGCCAAAAAATGACCGGCAAGGACAGCAAAAGACCGGCCAGAGCCGCAATTTTCAAGTAGGTGAAGAAGGGTTCGGTTGCATGGATAAAAACCAGCTTGCTCCCATCTGGAAGGGCTTGGCGAACGGGAATAGCGATCAGGTTGAAAAGTTTTTCAGCATAAGCATAACATGCCAAAAACGCGACCAACCAGGAGGCACCGGAAATTATTAACCGCTTTCGTAGCTCTTCGAGATGCCCTGTTAGCGGCATCCGGGATTCATCCATTGGGGGCGTCCTTGCTGCCGGTATTCTGTGGGGGGCGACTGTCCTGATGATTGGCCTGGTCAGTGTTCTTTGAATCGACTGGGCTGTCCTCATCATGGTAAGGACCGGACATGCGGCCAGGCGGATAAATCTTCCCGTTTTGAATCAACTTGTTGCGCTGTTCGGTTGTTCTGGTTTCATCGTTGATGGTTTGCTTCAGTTCATCAGCCGCTTTTTTGAACTCGGCAATCCCTCGTCCCAAAGCTTTAGCCAGGTCTGGAAGGCGTTTGGGGCCTAACACAATCAAGGCGATTGCGAGAATGAGAAGAAGTTCAGGAAAACCAATACCAAACATAGGCTCCAACCGGATACATTAAAGGTCTGCTGACAATAACGGCAAAGGGCCATTCTGTCAAGCGGCAAGAGAGGTAAGCGTTTGACATATCAAGACTTTTCTTCTAGTATACCGCAATCTCACGCTGAGGAATATCTTAAATGCTGAACCAGCTCGAAACCATTCAGGAAATCCGGCGTTTGGCCAACGAACGCGATGCCCTGATACTGGCGCACAATTACCAGCGAGACGAAATTCAAGCCCTGGCTGATATCACCGGCGATTCATTAGCCTTGTCGATGGAGGCAGCACGAACTGATAAGCGGGTGATTGTATTCTGTGGAGTGCATTTCATGGCAGAAAGCGCGTCGATCTTGGCTCCGGACAAGATTGTTCTTCTCCCCCGTCTGGATGCCGGTTGCCCTATGGCAGACATGGTCACTGCGGAAGGACTGCGGCAATTCAAGTCCAAACATCCTGGCGTTCCCGTGGTGACTTATGTCAATTCGACGGCAGCGGTAAAGGCTGAAAGTGATATCTGTTGTACCAGTGCCAACGCAATCAAAGTCGTCGAAGCAGTAGAGGGAGGTGAGGTCATTTTGGTTCCTGACCGGAACCTTGGTCATTACATCGCGAAACGTACCTCAAAAACTTGTTATTTCTGGGAGGGGTACTGTCCGACTCATGACCGGTTTACCGTAGACGATGTCAATCGTGCCAAAGAAGACCACCCCAGAGCATTGTTTATGGCCCACCCGGAATGCACGCCAAGCGTTCTTGCCTTGGCGGATCACATCTGCTCGACCAGTGGCATGTATGATTTCGCGAAAAACAATCCAGCTCAAAAATTCATCGTCGGGACGGAAGCCGGAATCCTTTACCGTTTACGGAAAGACAATCCGCACAAGGAGTTTATTCTACCAACCGCCAGGTTGATTTGTCCTAATATGAAGCTCACCTCTCTGGAGGATGTTCTCAAAGCACTGCAGACCATGAGCCCGCAAATTACGGTCCCTGACCATATTCGTTCTGCAGCACGCGACTGCCTTGATCGGATGTTGGCGATTCCTCGCGATTAAAAGACCTGTTTGCCCCTGATGCAGCCTCGTTACTCCGTACGAGATAGGATTCCACATGTCTGTGCCAGCTGAGCCGGCGGTTCAATTCTGTACTTTGCATGGCCTGATTGATGAAATCGGCCCGCCTGGAATTAAGCATGCTGAAGTGCTTGGCATTTCTGGATGCGGCAATGCCTGGATCGCCTCTGAACTGATCGCCAAAGATCCTGCAACACGCTTGGTGATTATTGCTGCAGATCAGGCACAGGCCCAAAAGGTTCATGAGGCTCTTGCCTTTTTCCATGGTTTTCAAAACGAAATCCTCTATTTCCCCCACTGGGAAACAGAGCCATATGCAGCCATCAGTCCACATCCTGAGGTAGAAGCGATTCGCCTGGCAACCCTGTCCGCTCTCATGCACAGACCATGGCGCGCGCTGGTCACTACGGCTCGTGCTGCGATCCAAAAAGTCATTCCGCGCGAAGTGGTTGAGACGTTGCAGTTTTCGATCCGCCTGGGTCAAGAATATCCCCGAGGGGAATTGTTGAAACGTTTGATGACCTTAGGGTACAGGCGGGTTCCGCTCGTTGAGGATCGTGGCTGTTTTGCCGTGCGCGGTGAACTCATAGACGTTTTCCCGCCAACGTCAGAGTTGCCTTTGCGTTTGACTTTCTTTGGGGATGACCTGGAGGAAATTCGCCAGTTTGATGCGACTAATCAACGATCTAAACCAACGAACTTCAAGGAACTGCTTCTTTTGCCAGCACGGGAAATGGTACTGGCGGGAGAACATCTCGAAACACTCTCTCGGCAAATTAAACAGCGTTGTGACGATCTCGAGATCCCAAGACTGCATCGCGATGCCCTGCTAGAGGAAGTCCGGGAAGGGTTTTTGGGCCCGGGGCGAGAAAATTTGTTGCCTCTGAATTATTCACGGCTTGAGAGCCTCTTTGACTATCTTGGCACTGTCCGCTTTATCCGTTTAGACCCAGCTGCCCTAGCCGCTGCTATTGACGGATTTTGGGAAAGCATCCAATTAGGCGAGCAGCGCGCAGCGGAGCGAAGAGATCTCTATCCAAGTGCCAGCCAGTTTTACTTAGCGGGGGACGACTTTGAGACGCAATTGCAGAAAAGCCGCCGACTCGACTTCAGCGCTTTTCAGCTTGTCCAACTGCATGCGGATCATCCGGTATATCGTGTTGGCATCAAGTCAAATGCAGAGATGCGCGGATCAAGGGATCACCATGATGGCCGGCTGAGCAGTTTGACTGAACGCCTCGAACTCTGGCTGGATGAGGGCTGGCGGGTCTTAATTGCCTGCCATCAACACAGTCAAGCAGAACGATTGCTCGATTTGCTTTCACCGTATAACTTGCCCATTCATTGGTCTCCTGAGATGGTTCCGGGACGCGCCTTCCCGGTAGGGATCACTGTGACCGTCAGCGCTTTGAGCAGCGGTTTCCGAGTGGACGAGGACCGCTTGGCAATTATCACGGACGATGAGATTTTTGGCCCACGGACTCACCGCCGTCCACGGAGCGCAAGACGAGTTTTCGAAACCTCCCTGGCAGACCTTAAATCTGGCGATTGGGTGGTTCATGCCGATTACGGTATTGGCTGCTTCCATGGCCTGCTGCACTTCCAAACAGATTCTGTCGAAGGGGATTACCTCGATCTGGAATACGCTGGCAACGACCGTCTTTATTTGCCGGTCGACCGAATCGAGAAAATTCAAAAATACCAATCCGATGGACCGGCACCAAAACTCGACAAAATGGGGAGCGGGGCGTGGGAAAAAACCAAACTCAAGGCTCGTGCAGCGATAGAAGAGTTGGCACGAGATCTGTTGCAAATGCAGGCTCGGCGGGCCATGGCATCGGGCTTTCAATACAGCCCACCCGACCGGATGTTCAGAGAGTTTGAAGCTGCGTTCCCTTATGAAGAAACTCCAGACCAGGAGAGTGCGATCGATGCCGTTCTTGCTGACATGTGTTCTGAACGTCCTGTCGATCGATTGATCTGTGGTGATGTGGGCTATGGTAAGACAGAAGTGGCGATTCGTGCGGCTTTCAAAGCTGTTCTTGATGGGCGTCAAGTCGCTGTCTTGGTGCCGACCACGGTCTTGGCCCGGCAACATCTAGAAACATTTCGACAGAGGTTTCAAGAATATCCGGTTCATGTTGAAATGCTGTCCCGTTTTCGGACCCCTGCGCAACAACGCAAAATCCTTCAACGTGTTGCTCAGGCACAGGTGGATATTTTAATCGGAACTCACCGCCTTTTGCAACGCGATGTTCGGTTCAAAGACCTTGGCCTGGTTATTGTCGATGAAGAACAACGGTTTGGGGTGGCCCACAAAGAACGCTTGAAAAAAATGCGGGCCGAGGTAGATATCATTACATTGACAGCCACACCCATTCCGCGCACATTGCATATGAGCCTCTCAGGCTTGAGAGAGTTATCAATTATTGACACCCCGCCAATTGATCGCCAGGCAGTTCGAACCTATGTCACCCGATTTGACGATGATTTGATAAGAGAGGCCATTCTGCGCGAGTTGCGTCGGGGAGGACAGGTTTATTTTGTACACAACCGCGTTCAATCCATCTCGGCAATGGCGGAGTTCTTAAAGACATTGGTTCCACAAGCGAAGATCGGTGTTGGCCATGGCCAAATGCCAGAAAAAGAATTAGAACGCGTCATGCTTGATTTTATCGAAGGCCGAACAAACCTTCTTATCTGTTCTACGATTATCGAAAATGGTCTTGATATTCCTGCGGCAAACACCATTATTGTCAATCGCGCGGATTGCTTCGGGCTGGCCCAACTTTATCAACTCCGGGGGCGTGTTGGGCGCTCGCATCAACGGGCATATGCCTACCTTTTAATTCCGGGTGAAACGGTTTTGAGCCATGATGCGCGTGAACGTCTCAAAGTGCTTCAAGAACAGACTGAGCTAGGGGCCGGGTTTCGTATCGCTCGCCACGATCTTGAATTGCGCGGTGCAGGCGATCTTCTCGGGGCCCGACAAGCCGGGCAGGTCGCAGCGATAGGGTTTGAGATGTATTCTGAACTTTTGGAGGAGACCATCTACGAACTTCGCGGCCAGATCAAAGAACATCACATCGATCCTGAGATCCGGCTTGGTCTTTCTGCCTTTTTGCCAGAGGCGTATGTTGTTGATCCCAATCAGCGCCTTGTTCTCTATCGCAAGTTGGCCGCGGCAAGGACGGAGGATGAACTCTACGAAGTTTCTGATGAATTGCGAGATCGCTACGGCGAACTGCCTTCTCCGGCAAAACTTCTTTTGGACGTGATGAAACTGAGAGTGTGCATGAAAGCGTTGCGAATTGAGGCCTTAGAGTTCGATGGCCACAACCTTGTCTTCAGCTTCCCGGCCGATACCAAAGTCTCACCGGAGCACATTCTTTCTTTGTTAAACAACGCTAAAAAGTACCGATTCAGCCCTGATTACCGCCTTTCCGTACGTGTCGGCCGACTTGCTGCGAATGAGCTTTTGACCGCAGCCAAAAAGGAATTGCAAGCATTTTGCGGGCTATGATAGGTTGAATATCCTTTGATCTCAAATCGGCCCGGGAAGTGATAGGTGTCTATGTATCGTGCCCTTCTGTTTGGTTTTTGCCTGTTTGTACTAATCGGCTGTGAATCGCATCAGCAAGAGGCTGTCCCTCCGTTGTTGCTTGTTAATGGCGAACAACTCTCCAGAGAGGAGTTTCTTGAGTCGTTTAAGCGTACGTTACACCCGGAGCAACAACTCAGTCAGGTGGAGCATGAAGAACTCCAACGCTCCTTTCTTGTACAGTTAATAGACCGAATGTTGATGCATGCCGAGGCGCGACGGCTTCGTGTGTTCGTCTCCCCGGCAGAGGTGGATGCCGCGATGACCAGCTATCGCCTTGACTACCCCGATGACGAAACCGTTTTGCATGAAATGCTCGAAGAGCGTGGATTGTCCATGCAGGAATGGCAGGCCGAGCTGAGGGAAAGCTTGATCTTGGAGGCATTGCTTGACAAGGCGGTCTACCCGAAAGTCACGATCAGTGAGGATGAAATCAGTGAATATTACGAAACACATCGCGAAGAATTTGATCGTCCTGCGCAGGTGCGTGCCCGACAGATTGTAGTTGCTGATGAAGCCGAAGGGCAACGTCTACTCGGACTCTTGAGGCAAGGCGAGGGTTTTGCATCATTGGCCCAACAATATTCCCTCTCGCCTGAGGCGAGCGAAGGCGGCGACCTTGGCTTCTTCTCACCGGGGAAAATGCCCCCAGAGTTTGATGCCGTCGTTTTTGATCTGCCCGTCGGAAAGATCAGCGATCTTGTGAAAAGTGAATATGGCTATCACCTATTCTTGGTTGAAGAAAAGCGCACGGCAGCCCGCCTTGACAGGCAAGAGGCCGCTGAAAAAATTCGCCATCAGCTTCTTTTGAAAAAGCGTGAAACGGCGTATCATGACTGGCTGCAAGGCCTTCGTTCGGAAGCACAAATAACAGTTGACTGGGATCAGTTAAGCCATTTACAAGAATCCCCTAAAGCGTACTGAGGGTAAAATGATGACACGTACCATTATGATGTTGCTCAGTTTCATGTTAATAAGCATCTTACCGGCAACCGCCGAGATGGTGAGTCGGATTGCTGCCGTCGTCAACGATGATATTATTACGACCTATCAACTCGACCAAGCATTGCAGTTGCAGCTTGCGACCATGGACCGTCGGCCAACTCCAGCGCAGCTCACTCCCTTACGCAATCAGGTATTGAAAAGGTTGATTGAGGAAACGTTGGTACAGCAGCGGATCCGAGCACTCAATCTTACTGTCTCCGAGGAAGAAGTGGAAACAGCGATCCTCGATGTCCAGAAACAAAACAACCTGACTCGGGAACAGCTTGCCGATGCCGTTCTTACTCAAGGGATGACCTTTGATGCCTACCGTGACAACCTCAGAAAGCAGATTCTGCGCTACAAACTGATCAGCACTGAGGTCCGTAGTCAGGTTGATGTGACCGAAAAAGAGGTTTTGGAGTACTATCGAGCACATATCGATGAGTACCGCTATCCTTCCTCGGTAACCCTTAGCGCAATAACCTTTCCCATCCCTGAGGGATCGGATAAGCTCCAGAAAGCGCGTATTAGCCAAGCGGCCGAAAGCGCGTATGACAGGCTAATAAATGGCTCCTCGTTCGAGGAAACGGCTGATTTTTACAGTGACAAGCTGAACGCGTTTTCGGCTTCGCTCGGTACTTTTTCTTATGGTGAAATGGTCCCGGAATTTGTCAATGCCATCAATGATGTCCCGGACGGACGGTTTTCCCGACCTGTGGAAAAAGCGGATGCCGTTCACATTCTGAGGGTTGACGATCGCCAAGAAGGCGGTTTGCGCCAATATGACGTGGTCAAACCAGAGATTTACCAACTGATTCTTGATCAAAAAACCGACGCCCGCATCAAGCAGTGGACCAAAGGTTTGGAATCACGTGCATTTATCGACATTCGACTTTGATATTCGAAACCTCTTGAAGACAAATCCCCGCTGATGTTGACCGCCGGGTTTAGTTTTTGGTGAAGTGACACGCGTCAAGTTGGCAGGGCGCTTTTCAGCTCTTGAAAGTGTTTTTGAAAAAGGCCGCGATCGTCGGGTTCGAACTCGAGAAACATGACCCCGGCACTGCACACTTCCTCATCGATCGGCTCAGAATGAACAATCTGTCCCGTCATTTGCACCAAGTCTTCACTCAGCCCAAGAGTGATGCGTAATTTCTGGCGTGGTTCAAAAAACTGGCCGGTTTCCAAAAGCAGTCCGCTTTCGCTGACATTCAATGTTCTGGCCAAACCTCGATCGACCACAACTCCTTCATCGGAAAGAACTTCGTAGTCGAGAAATTTCAAAGCATAACATCGTTCAGAGCGGCGACGTTCAAACGGATTGTCTGTCATGGTTTCTCCCCAGGCAATCGAATAGACTTAATCTGTAGTATAGCGAGTTCAAATTGTTTTGGAAATAGTTTCACATGAAATTTCTATGTGTGCTGTGAATATTGAATCCAGTTGAGGCGATTTTATCCTCTACGCTATACTGAGTATTTAAACAAATCAGCCAACATAAACTGTGGACGTTCATTATGCCAAAGCCCCTGATCTTGACTATGGGAGACCCGACAGGAATCGGCCCTGAAATCATTGTCAAAGCGACTGCTGTTGGCGGCTTTAATTCAATAGACCGGCCGCTTATTGTTGCCGGTGACCCCGGTTTTTTGCTTGCCGCGGCAGATGTTTGTGGCTTGCCGGCTCAGTTATCCGAGCAAACCACTGCAGAATCGGTGACTCAAATACTAAAAATTGCTGACCATAGTCTAATGGTTTTTCCGCTCTCGGCGTTGCCGACAAGGTATTTTGCTACCGGACAGCCTGACGCAGCGTGTGGGCGAGCCATGGCGCAGTACATTCGATGGGCCTGCGATGCGTGCTTGCAAGACAGGGCGGCCGGCATGGTGACGGCTCCGATCAACAAGCTAGCGCTTCAAGCGGCTGGCGAGCGGTTCCCCGGTCACACAGAACTTTTGGCGTCACGGTGTGGCGTTGGCAGAGTGGTCATGATGCTTGCCGGGCGGACTCTCCGCGTAAGTCTGGCCACCACTCACTGTGCCTTGAGGGAGGTCCCCAAACAGCTGTCAGTCGAGGGGATCTTCAGTACGATAAAAATTACAGTTGACGCTCTGCAGAAATTTTTTGGCAAGACCGACCCGTGCTTGGCTGTTTTGGCCCTTAACCCTCATGCTGGAGAGGGGGGGCTTTTTGGCACGGAGGAGGAGGAACTGATTCGCCCCGCGATCAATCACGCCATTGCTGACGGGATGAACGTAAAGGGCCCATTCAGTGCCGATACACTATTTTGGTCGGCCTCTCAGGGTGATTATGATGCGGTCATCTGCATGTATCACGATCAAGGCTTGATCCCTCTGAAACTGTTGCACTTTGAAGATGGCGTCAATATTACCCTCGGTTTGCCCATCATTCGAACGTCAGTTGATCATGGGACAGCTTATGATCTCTGTGGTACTGGCAAAGCAAGCCCTGCTAGCTTAATCGCTGCGGTAAGTATGGCTGCCGGCATGGCCGATAAGGCAATCAGGGCTTCTTGAAAATTTCAATCAACCAATTACTGGACATGCGGCAGAGTTTTTATGGTCGAGAAAATAATAATAAAAGGTGCGTGCGAGCATAACCTCAAGTGTATCGATGTCGAAATTCCCCGTGATCGGTTGGTTGTCATCACAGGGGTTTCAGGGTCGGGGAAAAGTACCTTGGCGTTTGATACGATTTATGCAGAAGGTCAAAGGCGTTACGTCGAAAGCCTTTCTGCTTACGCGCGACAGTTTCTTGAGCAGATGAACAAACCGGATGTCGAGAGCATAGAAGGACTGTCCCCGGCAATCTCCATCGAACAGAAAACAACGTCGAAGAACCCGCGCTCGACGGTCGGCACGGTTACAGAAATTTATGATTACTTGCGGCTCTTATATGCCAGAGTCGGACGCGTCCACTGCCCTGGCTGCGGACAAGAGATTGCTACACAAAGTGTCGAACAGATGGTCGATCGAGTCTTGGCGTTCCCAGAACAAAGCAAGCTTCTGGTTTTGGCCCCTCTCGTGCGAGGGCGGAAAGGGGAGTATCGAAAAGAGTTAAAACAGTTGCAGGCCGACGGATTTGCCCGGGTGCGGATTGATGGAGTTATGCATGAACTGGGAGAGGCCATCTCCCTGGACAAAAACAAGAAGCATTCTATCGATGTTGTCGTTGATCGCCTGGTCATTAAAGAAGGGATCGATAGCCGGCTGGCTGATTCCCTCGAAACCGCTCTCCCTCTGGGCGATGGGCTCGTCATGATTGAAATCTTGGGCGGTGATAAGCTGCTCTTTTCTGAACGTCATGCATGTGTAGACTGCGGTCTCTCGATACCTGAGATGACTCCGCGCATGTTCTCTTTCAACAACCCTTACGGAGCCTGTCCCGACTGTTCCGGTCTCGGAACGCGCATGTATTTTGATCCAGACTTGGTTGTGCCCAACCCGCAACTATCAATCCGAGAAGGCGCGATTGCCCCGTGGTCAACACGTACAGGCTATTACTATTTGCAGGTTCTCGAAGCCCTCGCTGACCATTATCAATTCGACATACGTTCTCCGTTTGCGGAACTTTCTCCACGAATTCAACACATCCTTTTGAAAGGATCTGGGAATGAAGAGGTGCGGTTCTTCTATGATCAGGCTGGCCATCGGCACTTTTACCACAAGCCTTTTGAGGGCGTAATTCCGAATCTTGAGCGCCGTTTGAGAGAAACCGACTCGGATGCGATGCGCGAGAAGTTTGAACAGTTTATGAACGTTATGCCATGTCCGAGTTGCCAAGGCGCTCGACTCAAGCCAGAATCTCTCTGTGTGCAGGTCGGGACGCTGAACATCCGCCAATTGTGCGCCATGAGCATCAGTGAAGCAGATCGTTTTTTTGCTAGCTTGGTTCTGCCACCCAAAGAAAATGAGATTGCCCGCCGAGTTCTCAAAGAGATTCGTGAAAGACTGTCATTTCTAATTAATGTTGGCTTGGACTACTTAACTCTCGACCGGACGTCAGGAACATTGTCCGGAGGGGAAGGGCAACGAATAAGGCTGGCGACTCAAATCGGATCGTCCCTCGTTGGCGTATTGTACATACTTGATGAGCCTTCTATCGGCTTGCATCAACGGGACAACCGTCGCTTGCTGGAAACTCTTAAGCGACTGAGGGACCTCGGCAACACGGTTTTGGTGGTTGAGCATGACGAGGAGACCATTCTTGAAGCAGATCATGTTATCGACATGGGCCCACGCGCAGGCCGGCATGGAGGAGAAATCGTAGCCCAGGGTCCTCCACGGGTCATAGTGGATCACCCTGGCTCACTGACAGGTGATTATCTCTCCGGTCGAAAATCCATATTGCTTCCCGAAAATCGGCGTCAACCCAAGGGGGTGCTATCCCTCCGAGGAGCCAGTGCCAACAACCTCCAAAACATTGATGTTGATATCCCTCTCGGTGTAATGACCTGTGTAACAGGAGTCTCAGGTTCTGGCAAATCGACGCTTGTCCTCGACACGTTGTATAAAGCGTTGGCTCAAAGGCTCTACCGCAGTCGTTCAAGGGCCGGAACGGTCGCTGAGGTTTTTGGCCTCGAGCAACTTGATAAGGTGATTGATATTGATCAATCACCCATTGGCCGAACCCCACGATCCAATCCGGCAACTTACACAGGAGTCTTTAGCGATATTCGCGACTTATTTGCCCAGTTGCCCGAAGCCAAGCTGCGTGGATACAAGCCTGGACGGTTTTCTTTCAATGTCAAAGGGGGACGGTGCGAGACATGCCAAGGGGATGGGATCCTAAGGATTGAAATGCATTTTCTGCCCGATGTATACGTTCAATGTGAATCCTGCCAAGGGGCCCGTTACAATCGAGAAACCTTGGAAGTCAAATATAAAGGGAAAACGATTGCTGAGGTTCTCAACATGACCGCAAACCAGGCAACCGAGTTTTTAATCAACATTCCGCGGATTCGACGTAAACTGGAGACGTTACGAGATGTCGGTCTCGGGTACATCAGGTTAGGGCAAAGTGCAACCACTTTGTCTGGCGGCGAAGCCCAGCGTGTCAAGTTAGCCAAAGAGCTGGGCAAGCGGGCCACAGGGCGCACGATTTATATTCTGGACGAGCCAACCACGGGGTTGCATTTTGATGATATCAGTAAGCTCTTAGAGGTCCTCCAACGACTGGTTTCAGCCGGCAACAGTGTTGTGATCATTGAGCATAACTTGGATGTGATCAAGACGGCTGACCATATCATCGATCTCGGCCCAGAGGGCGGCAGCCGGGGGGGACGCGTGGTGGTTTGCGGAACCCCTGAAGCCGTTGCCCGGTGTTCGGCTTCTCATACAGGACGCTATTTAAGATCTCGATTAAATCTTTGAAGGCCTTGCTCCTCTCTCCATCGTCTGTCATGCAGTGGAATGGTGCTCCCTCCCCGCAGCGAAGTGAGAGCAAAATTAACCGATACTGTTTGGTTGACATACACAGTCAAAACGATAATATGAAATTATTTTTATATGTCTTAAATTCTTTTGGCAAGGAGGAACAAAGATGAGTCAGAACATTGGAGTCAAAACGGAAAAAAACCTGTGGGCCGCGTTTGCCGGCGAGTCGCAAGCGAACCGAAAATATTTGGCATTTGCTGAAAAGGCTGACGCTGAAGGGCATACACAAGTTGCCAAACTCTTTCGAGCCGCCGCCGCGGCTGAAACGGTTCATGCACATGCACACTTGCGAGTGGCCGGCGGAGTCAAGTCGACCTCTGAAAACCTGCAAGAAGCACTTGGTGGCGAAACCCATGAGTTCACTGAAATGTACCCACAGATGATTGAAGAGGCTTCTGCTGAAGGCGAAAGCCCTGCCTTGCGCAGTTTTAGTTTTGCAAACACGGTCGAAAAAATCCATGCCGCTCTTTATAAAAAAGCGTTAGACAGCCTTGGAAACAATGCACAGACTGATTACTACGTCTGCAAGGTCTGTGGGAACACCATAGAACATGCTCCCGAGGGGCCGTGTGTGGTCTGCCAAGCTGGTCCGAGCGCTTTTTTCAAAGTTGACTGATCTTTTCAGCCAGGACTGATTTAACGCCGGGCTGGAAGGTCCGGCGTTTTTATGCACAGGTTTGGGGTTGAATTCGCTCTGGAAATTTCTCTGGGGAATGATTATTTTATCAAAAGGGTTTTTGACTGCTCCGGACTGCGTTTCAGTGTCATAGAGAGGCGATGCCATGACCATGGACAAATGTCAGGTTTGTAAAGAACAGACGCGCGGCAAATACTGGTGCAGTAATTGTCACACGGTTTACATCTGTCCCTCACCGCGCTGTGAGGCGATCAATCACCGTCGTGATGCCAAGGTTTGCAGCAAATGCGGCTTGATTTTTGAAGATTATATCAGTAGTCGTAAAATGTACCGTAAGTGCCCCAAGTGCAAAAAAAAGCAGGGGCTGTCAGACCCCCAATGCAAATACTGTCGCTATTGGTTTAATTGCCCGTCATGTGGCCATAAGGTCCCTTCCACAAGCATGTTGACTTGTCCCCGCTGTGCTACAAGCTTGCGCTGAGCGTTCTTATCCGAAATTCAACGAAGAAACAACAACGGAGACCGTCTTTATTTCTGGTCTCCGTTGTCCTTAGAAACAGTCTTCTCCCCACCGGGGAGACGGCAGGAGTCAGACAGTCAAGTCTGAACTCCAAACCGTGGAAGAATCCAGCGGTTGAGTATATACCAGACAACGAAGATCCCAATTATGAACAAAAGGGTTTTCATCACTTACCTTTTAGTGATACGTCTTTGATACACAGCGGGCACCAAAGAAGGAAATAGGCAATGCCATGATCTCATGCTGCGTGAATCTAGCCAGCTGAAACACTGATAAACACAAGGCCTAAACTGCCGGTGTTTTCGATTCCATGCGACAGTCCAGCCGGGGCAGAGAGGATACTGCCGGCTTTGACATGGATACCATCACGGGCTTCACTTAAAAAACGCCCTTCACCCTCTAAAACCACCCAAACATGATCGCCAGCATGAACATGCGGCGAAATCTTCTGTGCCGGCTTTAGACACCAAAGGGTCGTCTGTGTATGTGCCGTTTTGGCCAGGATAGTTTTTTCCGCTTTGGCGTCATTATAGCGAATATGCTCTTGGTAAGGGAAGATTTCAATCAACATTGCAGACCACCTCGAGAAGGACCGCCCGGCCATGCGGGTGGTTCTTCTCCGTTAAGCTTTTTCCACAGTCACAGGAACGCAATTGCTCCGACTGGTGACAACTTGCTGTGCATTTAAATCGGAAAAGTTTGACGGCGCAAAAATTAGGCCTTTCGGCACCTGATCGGTCACTTCGACCTGCCCTGTGGTTGTTCCCGCTGGACCTGTCACCTTAATCCTCGCGGGGTGGCTTGCGACCTGGTAGGCTTCGGCATCAGCCGGGTTCATCAGAAAAGAGCCGTGTTCAACCAGAGTATTGGTGGCATCGCCGTAGGTGGTCGTGGTTCCGAACTGGAAGCGGTGTTTGCCAACCAAAAGCAGTATCTCTGCTGGCTCTAAAGGCTTGATTGGCGGCAAAGAGGCAACCAGGCTTCTTTCGTCTGGAGCATAAGCATGTTTCCAACAGAATTGACGGGTGTTCAAACTAAGGCAGGCATCGGTATGTAGAGCGCTCAATTGCATAAGCTCTTGCTGCAAAGCCGTTTCACTTGGCGCTGGTTTTCCGGTCAGCCCGGCGAACAGGTCGGCAAGGATTGCCAAGTCAGGACGTGCCTGGCCGGGGGGGTCAACAGCCCGGCGCAAAATGTTGACCCGTCCATCTAGGGTGGTCAAGGTGCCACGCTTCTCGGCCGTGGCTGCCCCGGGAAGAACGACGTTGGCCATGGCGGTCAGGTCGTTTGAAACAATGTCTTGGACCACTAAGAAATCGAGTGTTTTCAAAGCAGAACGCCAGCGTGCATTTTCTGGATAACTGACCAAAGGATTGGTGCCGACCAAATAGAGGGTACGAATGACCCCGCGTTCGATACCGGAGAGAATTTCTGAGGCATCGGCACCTTGTTCTGGCAATGCCACATGCCAAGTCTTTTCAAAAACGGGCTTCGCGGCGGCATAGTCTTGCCAGCCAGGAAGCAATTCCGGAGCAACTCCTGCGTCTAAAAGGCCAAACGCGTTGCCCTTGTCATCTACGGGATATAATCCTCCTTGGTCACCATGCAATGCACCACAGATCATTGCCAGATTGGCCAGCGCAGCGACAGCCGGCTCTGCCTCGGCAGCGCCGGTAAGGTCACGGCCGAAAACAATGGCCACCGAATTCGCCTGGCCGAGATGGCCGGCGGCTTCTTGAAGCATCAATCGATCGACACCAGTGTCAGAACAAATTGCGTCGAGATCAAGCCCGTCGAGGTAAGCAAAAAGTTCCTCGTAGTTGGGGACATAGCGTCGGAGGAAATCAACATCCGCTAAGTTTTTGTCAACGATCAGTTTGGCTAGACCACACGCGAGCTGTGTTTCGCTTCCGGGGCGATATGGTAAACAAGTTTCCGACTGCCCTGCCAGTTTGGTCGCGCGCGGATTGGCAACAATGAGCTTGGCGTCACGCTTGCGATGAGCCACTTGGATCTGCCAGTCGAGAGCGGGTGCTTCTGCCGTGAGATCGCTGCCAAAAACCAAAATACTGTCAGCCTGGCCCAACCGGTTAATGGGATTGCTGCCTCCCGTTAAGTTTAACAGTGCATGTAGAACCTTCATGGCTCGTAACAGGCCAAACCGCATCTCTGAGTCGATATTGTTGCTGTTCAAAGCAACACGAAATAGTTTCTGAAAAAGATAGTTTTCTTCATTGCTTAATCGCGGGGATGCAAGGCCTGCCAAGGAAGAACCACCGCCTTCGTCGCGGCGAATCGTTAATTCTTTAACGACGGTGTCCAGCGCTTCGTCCCAACTCACTGGTTGCTGATTGACGAGCGGTGTCGTCAGGCGCTTTTCACTGTTAAGGTAATCGTGGCCAAAGAAACCTCCGATGCACAGGTTCCCTTCGTTGACAGTGGTGTCGTCCTCTGCAGTTACTCGCAGGAGCTTTCCTTGCTTGCTGTGCATGTCTACTTGGCATTGAGCTGGGCAAAGAGCACACACCGAAGCTGTTTTACGAAGTTCCCATGGGCGTGCTTTGAACTTGAACGGTTTGGAAATCATGGTGCCCGTTGGACAGACCTGAAC
>JAFDBS010000181.1 GCA_019313185.1 Deltaproteobacteria bacterium
AACCGCTTTGACACAGGCCCGGCGACGCTCAGGGCTCAGAAGTTTCCCTTGGCGGCCTCTTCCAGGATCAACTTGTCCAGAGTCAGGTCAGACACCGCCTTGCGCAGTCGGGCATTCTCCTGCTCCAGATCCTTGAGTCGCTTCGCCTGGGATCTGGTCATCCCGCCGTACTCCTGTCGCCAGCGGTAGTAGGTGACTTCAGAGACACCGATCGACTTGATCGCATTGGCCACGGTGTGGCCTTGACCAATCAGGATGTCAAATTCACGCAACTTGGAAATAATCTCTTCGGGCTTATAACGCTTCTTCGACATACTCTTCCTTCTCATCTTTCAGGGTCAAAAGCTTAACATAGCTTTGGATCCTTTTGATGGGGGAAGGTCACCCTCCAGAGCGGAGAGGCCATTTTTTTCTCTTATTGATGGTGATAATTAATAAAGTTCGACAGCTCTCAAACCCCCATCAAATCAGAATTCTGCCTCAAATGAAACCCTAGCTTCTACATATATATTCCTCATGGGATTTTGTTGGTGATAATGTATATAACAATGACGTCCTCAAAGCTTCCCAGCAAAATCACATCTCGTTTTGCCACTTCGCTGGTCATGTTCAGCGTCCTCGCTACCGGTTTAGGTCAGTCGATGACCTTCACCCTATTGGCGCCACTAGGTCGTGAAGTTGGTTTTGCTGAGGTCCATGTTGGGCTGATCATTTCCTGTTCCTCTCTAGTCTTTACCCTGACTAGCCCAGTTTGGGGACGGAAAAGTGACCATTGGGGGCGCAAACGGGTACTGCTTCTAGGTATGGTCGGTTACACTTTCGGTGCCGCACTTTTCGCCACGGCTTTCTCCTTTGGTCTCAAAGGCATCATTTCCGGGATTCACCTTTATTTGCTTGTCATCTCAGCACGGGTTTTGATGGCCGCGCTGATGTCCGCTGCTCCCAGCGCCGCCTCTGCCTATATTGCCGACATCACCAGCGCAGAACAACGAGTCGCAGGCATGGGACGACTAGGAGCAGCCAGAACCCTTGGCGCGATTCTCGGTCCGGCCACCTGTGGTGTTCTTGCCGCTATCGGCCTGCTAACACCACTCTACATTGGTGTAATCATCGCACTGATCAGCACGATCCTACTCGCGATCGTTTTGCAAGAGCCACCCCTATCAACTCCTCGGTCAACGCCCAGGTTGAAAATGAAACTGCTAGATAAACGGTACTTCCCATACATCTTGGTTGGGTTTACAACCTTTCTTGCCTTTTCAATGTCCAGCCAAACCATCGGCTTCTACATTCAAGATCGCTTCAACCTCCCAGGCAGGGACACCGCGCAAGCTCTCGGCAATGGGATGATGGTTGCTGCGTCCATGTCTTTCATTGCCCAAGCTTTTTTTGCCAGCCGTTTAAAGTTGTCTCCAATCAGGTTAATGAATTTCGGCCTGCCAATATTGATGACCAGTTACGGTTTGCTGTTATTTGCCGGTAGCCTCACTATGCTGGTCGTTTTTCTTGGTGGGGTGGGCTTGGGGCTGGGTATGGTCTCGCCCGGATTTACAGCCGGAGCTTCTTTAGCAGTCGGCCCTGATGAACAGGGAGCGATCAGCGGGTTGGTTTCTGCTTGCCCTGCGGCAGGATTTGTGATGGGTCCAATTTTCGGCACCAGCCTGTACCAGATCGATCACACCCTGCCTTACATTTGTTCTTGTATGCTGATGTTGCCGTTAACACTTTTTGTCTGGTGGTTTGGGCATAAGAAGAGACACTAAGGGTAGTGACCAGAGTACACTATTCCTGCAAAATAAAAAGGCTACTCCGATATCAAGGGTGGCCTTATTTGATGGATTAAAATATCTCCTAAATATGTCGATCAATAGTAAGCCGTTTTTCCTCTCATGACCCGTATGTTTTAAGAGAAGGACTATTTAAGCGGGGATAAGCGGGGAGGATATTGTTGTATTCGTCACCCCAAAGCAACATCAAGCAGCATCATCACCGAGAACCCAGCCATTGTAGCCATAGTGACAAAATCAATATTGGCATTTACTCGTTGTGATTCTGGTATCAATTCTTCGACAACAACAAATATCATTGCGCCCGCAGCGAAACAAAGTGCATAGGGCAAAATTGGTTGCATCATCAAGACAAAAAACGCACCGCAAACCCCAGCTATCGGCTCTACCATCCCAGAAGCCTGCCCAAAAAGAAAACTTTTCCCCTGACTCATTCCCTCTCTGCGCAAGGGCATCGAAACGGCTGTGCCTTCTGGGAAATTTTGAATTCCAATTCCAATGGCCAGGGCGATTGCCCCTCCTATCGTAGCAGAGGGCAGCCCAGCAGCTACGGCTCCAAAAGCCACTCCGACAGCAAGACCCTCAGGAATATTATGCAACGTGATTGCAAGCACTAGAAGTGTGCTGCGTTGCCAGGAGGTCTTAACCCCCTCACGTTGGTCCATTTTCAAGCCTGGGTGCAAATGCGGCAGAAACTTATCCGTTAATCGCATAAAAAGGCCACCACCCATAAAACCAATCACTGCGGTTAGCCATGGAGTTTGACCCATTTGCTCGGCCATTTCTATGCCTGGATTAAGCAATGACCAAAAACTGGCTGCGATCATGACCCCAGCAGCGAAACCTAGCATTCCGTCTAGTAATTTTGGATCAACTGTCTTCTTAAGAAAGACCAAAGCTGCACCAGCTGCTGTAACCCCCCAGGTAAAAAGAGTGGCTAGAAATGCCTGCATTACTGGGTTTAGTTGTAAAAATGCCTCAAACATTTCTGAGCCTCCTGAAGATTTTATAAGTCTAGATAATACCTTAGCAAATTAAGAAAAAAGTTTTTCACTATAACACACAATTTTTCATTGGAGACGAACCCCAGCTGTTTCCAGTTGGTACATCATTCCTTTAAATTCTTCTCCTGAATTTTGTTCTACAGAATAATTACTTTTAGGCGTGATATTTATAAAGGCTGACAAATCAGAAAAGGCCACCCTTACCAATTGGCCATTTTAGTTCAGATTAAAATGCTTCCTATATATGTCGATCAATAATAAGCCGTTTTTCCTCTCACAACCTGTGACTAATAACAAACGACCCCTGCTGTTTGTGCAGAGGTCGAAGCATTATGTTTCCATTTGATAATTTAAAAAACGAAAATTCAGAAATTAAATACTTGCTTGATTTTCTCTGCCTCTACTCCTGGCATAGTTTCATTTTGCTCTGGCTCATCAACGGTCATGCTAAGTGGAGCTAATGGTGAAGCTACTGTTGGAAAAATATCTGTGAATGAACAATCCATGCTGCCATCACTGTTTTGGTCGACCTCCAAAAGCGTCTCCCCTGCGTCGAAGGTCAGCCTGGCCTCACTCTCTTTGCCGTAGAACCACAGGACTCCACTAGGCATGTCAAGATCCGGAATTATAAGACTCCCCTCACTCTCGATTTCGAAAAAACCGTAATCATGGTCATAAAAGCGACCTATGAATGTTGACGTTACAAGCTCACTCTCGTATTCACCTAAGATAATGGTTTCCAGGTCATCAAACCAGTATGTCTTACCGGTGCTCTCGTCACGCAACACATGGTTGTAGGTAATCTTTTCCTTTACGGTCAGATCAGTGGAAAGGGTGACATCTAGTTCGACTGTCCCCTCCGTAACTGTGTAGATTAATTTGTCAGACACTATTTTTTGCACATTTTCGAAGGTCAATATCATTGTGACAACGTATCCTTCCGATGTCTCCTGAGCTGTCCCACTGAAAGTCACCAAGCCATTTAAGTCAAAGCTTTCTTCCCAGTTAACACAATAATTCACGAAGTCGATTTGCCCCTCGAATGTCCCGTAAGTTTCGCTCACCTGGTTTACTTGTAACTGGACATTCGCAAAGCTCAAATCACCACAATCGCTGGTAATTTGGGGAGGAACATCCGGATAAGAGTCGAACAGATACCCGGAAACCTCCATGGCCACCTCAACAACGTCCTGTTTAGTGCTGATCTCCCAGGAATTGATGACAATATTTTCGGCATTTTCACAGGTAATCAGGGCTTGGCTGGTCGTTCCATCATAAGAAGTTGGGATTGAAGTCACCTCTCCACCTCCGCCACCACCACCTCCTCCACCGCAGGCAGCGAGAAATCCCAATAGCACCAGCAAGCTAATCAGTATAGTTTCAAAACAGAATTTTCGCTTCATGACTCACCTCCCAATTCCGAAAAGGTGGATTTCTCCTTAATCCATTTTTATTCTTGGTTAAATTCAAATTTATTGCGTTTCAAATCACCTCCTGTTCTTCTCCTCACACATTCAACTGTAAATAAACAATAACGATTTGCAGCCCTTTCAATAGAAAAGGCCAAGCATACCGAATTAACTTTCCGGCAGCTCGGCCATCTTTATTGATGATATTGCAGATTAAAGATCCGCCGCTTTCCGTCCCGCCTTCACAGGAGGTTTGGCCTTATCGGGTAAACCAATACAAAGTATTAGTTTAGGATAACAACTTATCGCTAAAATTTACGCTGTCAAGAGCTTAGAGTGAAACCTCTAAAGTGATAGATCCTTGGGGATAAAATGCTTTCTGTAAGCGATTTATAAATCATTGAAAGTTCTCTTCCTAAATTTCAGGATTCATATTATGTGACTTACAAATCTTTCCTAGAAAGACTGACAAATCAGAAAAGGCCACTCCGTCATCCAGAGTGACCTTCGTTGGCCGATTAAAAGGTCTCTTATTTGTATTGATCAATAATAATTCGAAGTTATTTTAATCAGTTTATCCTCCGCTTTGGTCGTGTCAATTTCGGGCAAGGATTTCTTTCCGAAGCCTTTACCAGTCAAATGCCAACGGTTATACTTGAGGCATAATTGACAAATTACGCCAATATTCTTTGTCTCGTTTTCTGGAAATTTACACGGAGGTTGTTATGTCGAACCGCTTCAACGGTCTGGCCAAAGTCGCTGTTTTTTTTTCTTGGCTTTTTCTGCTCCTGTCAGGTTATTCCCAAGCACAGGTTGACTGGCTGAAAAAAGGGCAGGAACTGCTTGCGCCGACGGCCACAAGCCCAGTAACCACGGAAACCGATACCAGCCAGGTTGCTGGTGGGATCAAAGAAGCATTGCGGGTTGGCTGCGACCGGGTTGTCAGTCAACTTGGCACACTCGATGGTTTCAATGCCGACCCGGCAATCCATATTCCTCTCCCCGATAGCTTTAAAACAGTACAATCAGCCCTAAAAACCGCGGGGATGTC
>JAFDBS010000182.1 GCA_019313185.1 Deltaproteobacteria bacterium
CATTGCTTTTCGTTGTCTGGGCAATGCCACTTTTCGTCTTGGCTCGGTGGAATGAGTGGTAACCGCGGACGATGTGCCCAGCCCTGTCGGCGTCGCTATTATTACAAAGGGAAAAGCGGCTACTATTTTTCACCAAACGATCTTTCTGCATTAGAGTTGCTTCCTGAGCTCAGCCGTGCTGGGGTAATGAGTTTCAAAATTGAAGGGCGCATGAAAAGCGCTGAGTACGTTGCAAGTGTTGTCAATGCCTATCGACTGGTGCTGGATGCAGCACCAAACAAGCGAGGCAAGGCTATCGCAGAAGCAAAGGAGAAACTCAGAGCGTCCTTTGGACGGCTGCCGACCAAGGGTTTTCTCCCAGACCCTGCGCCGGTTGACATAGTTAATCCTGCGGTGCATGGCGCAACCGGTCTCCTCCTAGGCAAAGTCGAAAAAACACAAGCTGGGCGCTTAATGTTTAGCCTTCGCCATCCTTTACATCTAGGGGATAGATTACGAGTTCAGCCTGCCACAGATAAGCCGGGGACCGGTTTTACAGTCCGCGAACTGTACCTTGGGAACAAGTCGGTGAAGCAAGCAGGCAAGCACAGCCGTGTAAGTATTGGAACTCCTCCTGGCAAATCCTTTAGAAAGGGCGATGCCATTTTCAAGGTATCTTCCGGTCAAGTGTTTTCCCTAAGCGAAGCCGCTTGTCGAAAACGCCTGGCCGCCGCCGAGGGGCCTCAGTTGCCATTGCAGCTCACAGTAGTATTCCCTGGTTCAGGCCGGCTCAATCTCATCGGGGCCTGTGCAGGCGTTAAGCTCCAGCGGGAATTTTCTGTGCAAACCTATCCAGCGACAGAACGCCCTCTGACTTCTGAGAGTCTGATTAAGGTTTTTTCCAAGACGGGCAATGCCGCATTTACTCTTGCACAACTTGATTGCCCAGAATTGCCAGCAATGGTTCTCCCTCCTAGCCAACTCAATCAGATTAGACGGGAGTTTTTCAATGAGCTGAGTGAGGCCATTGCTGCTTGGCGACAAGCCTCTACAAAGGGCCTCGTCCATCGAGCCTGCGCAGACTTGTTGCCAGCAGATTCAAAAACGTCGGGCTCTCAGGCCTCATTTGGTGTTGTGATCAGACACGTTCGCGATCAACATCTGGTTAAAAATTCCCTAATCGACACACTCTACCTGCCAATCGCTGCAGGGGCCCATAGACGGGTAGATCCTCGAAATAAAAACATGCTTGTTTGGGATTTGCCTTTGGTTATTTTTGACTGTGATTGGCCTGCTTATCAACAGGAAATAGAGACACTTCTGACACAAGGGTATCAACGCTTTCGGCTGCACAATATCGGTCAATTTAGGCTGTTCGCTGGGTGTCAAGATGTTGCATTGGAAGCGGGGTATCGTCTATTTACCCTTAACAGCCAAGCTGCGTTAGCATGGAGAGAATTAGGGGCTGTAGCGGCGACCTGTAATGTTGAAGACGATCGGGATAATCTTGCCGACCTCTTGCAGCGGAACACAGGCCTGCTCATGTCGGTAATTGCTTACGCGAACGTGCCAATGATGATTTCACGTGTGCCCATGCGCAATATAAAGCCTGACCGACTGTTGGTTTCCGATCGAAATGAAGGGTATCGCGTTGAAAGTCGCCAAAGCCTAACTGTTGTTCGTGCGCAAAAAGATTTCTCCCTGCTCGGTCATCTCCATGAATTGTCTGAGCTTGGCTGCGATAGACTGGTAATTGACTTAAGCCATGTAGGGGCTTTTTCTGCCGAAGGCAAACGGATTTTAAACTCAGCGCTGAAAGACCAACAATTACCCAATACGTCAAGCTTCAATTTTTTTCAAGGTATGGCATAAGTTGTCGCCTTGTTTGACACGAAAAAAGAATCCAAAAGGTTAAACCAATATGACCCAACCGGAAATCTTAACTTCTTCTGTTCAGGTGGCAGAATTGGCACGACGGCTAGAAACACAGCCAGTTATTTCTATGGATTTAGAGGCAGATTCTCTCCACAGCTATCGTGATAAAGTCTGTCTGATACAAATTTCACTGCCTAATGAAACGGTTTTGATCGATACCCTGCTGGTCAAACAGCTCGATTCTCTGAGGTACTCGATGGCTGACCGGAGAATTCGGAAGATTTTTCATGCCGGTGACTATGATTTGCGATGTTTGCATCGTGACTTTGGTCTTGAAGTCAAAGGCCTCTTTGACACAATGATTTCAGCACAACTACTAGGTGAGGAGAAGATCGGTCTCAGTGACCTTTTACAAAGGCACTTCCAAGTAAGTCTTGACAAGCGCTACCAGCGAGCAGACTGGTCAAAAAGGCCTCTTTCAAAAGAGATGATGAACTATGCAGCTGAGGACACCAGACACCTGCATCGCCTTGCTGAAAGCTTTGAGAAACGATTAATGGATATCGGTCGCATGGCTTGGGCAGAAGAAGAATTCAGGCTTATGGAAAACGTTCGATTTGAAAACACCCGTGCAGAGCCGCTTTCGCGAATCAAAGGAGCCGGCAAGCTCGACCGGAGGCAATTGGCGATTCTTGAAGAGCTTTTGCAATGGCGTGAGAGCGAGGGCCGACGTCTTGACCGCCCAGTGTTCAAAATTGCCAGCAACAACATTTTGCTCGAAGTGGCCCG
>JAFDBS010000183.1 GCA_019313185.1 Deltaproteobacteria bacterium
CGGCAGAGCCGGGAAAGTCCATGTTTTCCATCAGGCTGTCAACCGGCAGAAGGTCTTCTTCAGCAGGCACTGGTTCATCCCCATTGGCTGTTTCCAAAAGTCGGGGCAATCGCTCAAGCATGTCCTCAGGTGTCGCGCCTAAAGCGTCTCCGAGTCGATGAGGCAGCGCATAGCGGGCGGCCTCGTCAATATCTGCAAGGCTAATGGTGTTCCGCTCACACAGAGCAGCGAGAGCTCGCGCTGTGCGGACGATAGCCAGTTCAGCACGGTGCCCTTGGGTTTTCCCGGCGGAAGAGAGAGCGACAGCTCGGTTGAGAGCTTCAGGCTCCAGAATGATCTCAGGCAACCGGGCTTGAGCCTGCCTCACCTGCTGGCGCAGCAGTCCCTCCATGGCGGCATAAGTTCGGCAAAATGCCTCCGGATCTTGCTCATAAGCCAAGCGTCGAGTGATAATTTCCCGCCTCAAGGCGTGATCACTGAGGCCGGTCACGGAAACACACAGGCCGAATCTGTCGAGAAACTGTGGCCTGAGCTCGCCTTCTTCGGGGTTCATGCTGCCGATCAACAAAAACTGTGCAGGATGGCTGAAACGCAGTCCCTCCCGTTCAACACGATTGATCCCTGAAGACGCAACATCGAGCAGAAGATCGACCAAGTGGTCTGGCAAGAGGTTGACTTCATCCACATAGAGAATCCCTCGATTGGCCGCTGCAAACAGTCCTGCCTCGAAATGTCGCTCCCCGGTTTGCAACGTTTTGCCAAGATGAAGGGTGCCAATCAAGCGATCTTCTGTGGCCGACAGGGGAAGGTCGACAAATGGGGTGGGTTGCTCTTCGCTGACCAGCTTTTGTTCGTCCTGCAATCGTTGACGGCACCCATCATGCATCAGTGCTGGGTTATCTGGCGGGCAATGATAGGGGCAGTCTGCCACGGCGAGGATCGGCGGCAGGACTGAGGCCAAGGCCCGAACCACCGTCGATTTGGCAGTTCCTTTTTGGCCACGGATCAAAACGCCCCCCAGCCCGGGATCAACCGCCGCGGCGAGCAGAGCGGTCTGCATGGTGTGCTGGCCGACCACTGCGGAAAATGGAAAATCAGGCATAGTGGTTCTTTTCCCAGGGGCTAACTGGCATTCTGCCGAATCAGATAATCACCCAACCCTTGATCAGTGTTGGCAATATGGTCGGTTAGCCACTGACGCAAAAACAGAAGAACGGGGATCGTCAGGCCGTTCTGATCGTTCTTCTCGGACTCCTGTTTCAGCGTTTCAATTTTGGTTTTGAATTCGGCATGGGCGGCGCGGTGTTTGTCTTCTTCAGGATAAGCGTACTGCGCCATTAACGCCTCTTCCGCAGTGAAGTGATCGATGGCGTATGACTCAAGCTCAGCAAAGACGTCACTCAGTATCCGCCTCCCAGAGCCCGATTTCATGGCGTTGAAAAGCTTGTTGAGCAAAATGACCAGCTGGCGATGCTGGTCGTCAATTTCGGTAATGCCGATCTCCAGGTTGCTGTTCCATTCAAACATGAAAAACCCCCTCGTCTGTGCGATAATCATCGTCAGGTTGATTATAACAAGGTCAGCGGTACCGGGCCAAGTTCAGCGATGGCTCAGTCCGTTGTGTATATCTCTTTTTTTGTTTCAAGTTCAGCGGCGTATCGAGCCAGTACGGCCCGGCGCGTCAACATAAACAAGACCCGTTTGGGTGATTCCGGATCGACGACGGGGATCTCCTCCAGGCCGCGGCTGGAGAGCTTGCGCATGACCTCGGTGAGTGATTCATCCGGGGTGGTGGTGATCACGTGTGAGGTGGCGATATCTTGGGCCAAGATCAGGCTCGGAGGAAGATCTTCGGCAAGTATCCGGCGGATATCGTTCACCGAGAAAATTCCGACCATTTGGTTCTGTTCATTGACGATCGGATAATAGGCCCCATCTGCCGCAGCGATTCGCTCCATTATTTCCGGCAAGGCCAAGGCCGCAGAGATCAATGTTGGTTGGCGGCCGTGATCACGCAGATCGTCCACCCGGACGCCTTCGAGAACATCCACAATAAATTCGCTTAAGTGAGCAGGTGAGTCGAGGCGGCTTCTGACCTGTTTCTGGTAGATTGTGTTTCGAGGGAAAACGATCATGGCCACTGCGCAGACCAACATGAGAGGAGCCAGAAGCCCATAGTTTCCGGTCAGCTCGCTCACCATGATCAGGGTGGCTATCGGAGTGTTGGACACCCCGGCAAAAAAGCCGGCCATGCCGATCAGGACATAAGCTCTCGGGTCATGAACCATCGCCGGGACGATCAGTTCCGCAGAGGCCCCGACAGCGCCGCCGAGCATGGCCCCGATCACCAGGCTGGGAGCAAAAACGCCTCCTGAGCCCCCAGAGGAAATCGTCAACGAGGTGGCCAAGATTTTGCCCAGCGCCACGACGACCATGACCCAAAGGGCCACCTTGCCATAGAGCGCTGCCTGAACCATACCGTAGCCGGAGCCGAGGACCTGGGGTACGACCAGAGCGAGGAGGCCGAGCAGGAACCCACCGACAGCCGGTTTAAGCATGGTCGGAAAGTCCCATTGCTTGAATATTCGCTGCATGCCGTAGAAACAGTTGACATAGAGTTTGCCAAGTCCGGCACAAAGCAGGCCGAGAATTAAAAAAATGATCAATTCACGAGGATGTTCAAACGCAAATTCAGGTGTTGCCAACAGATGACGCCAGCCGGTTGTTGCGCCAAATAGCGAGAAGGCGGTGATGGATGAAATGATCGCGGGGATAAGCCCTTCATGTTCGAAGTCAGGGTTTTTGTAAAGGACTTCCACTGAAAACAGAGCACCGCCAAGCGGTGCGCGGAAGGTGGCCCCAATTCCGCCGGCCATCCCGGCGAGCAGTAAGATCCGGCGGTCAGCAGCCGTTAATTTCAACCTGGTGGCTATAAAAGAGGCAAACCCCGCGCCAATTTGCGCGATCGGGCCTTCGCGCCCCGCCGATCCGCCTGTTCCGATGGTTGCCATCGAAGCAATTCCCTTGATGATCGGCACGCGGCCGCGAATGTGGCCGCCTTTGTTGTGAAATGCGTCAATGGCAGCATCGGTGCCATGCCCTTCAGCTTCCGGTGCAAATTTGAAAACCAAAAACCCCGAGATTAAACCGCCGATAATCGGAATCAGGCAGAGAAACCAGCGATGATTCATCGCCAAAGAATCGAGCTGTGCTTCGCCCAAACCAAGGATTGCCGAAGTGCCTTCGCCAGGCGGTCGATAATCGGCCAATTGGTCAAGAAAGAAATGCTCGATACTGTTGGTTCCAAAATAGAACAAAACCGCAGCCGAACCAGTCACCAAGCCGACCAGAACGCTGAGAATTACAGGGCGGGTCAGGGTGCGCCAGTCGACTTTTTTCAAACTTTCATGGAAGAGATTGGGGATAGCCAAAACGTCAACAACTCAATCCAGTATCATTAATGAAGCAGACAAATTTAATAACACATTTTTGCTGAAAATCAATCAAACAGCGACAACCTTATGACTCAAGAACGACAAAGACCGAACGGCGAACCCCTCCATTGACCGCCCGGCTGATATGGCCATGCCCGGTGGTGTCTTCTGCTAACAGGATGTCTCCGCTGGAGAATAAACGTTTTTCTCCACTGCCGATCTCGATTTCAACCTGGCCCTCGAGAATCAAGACGAACTGCCGCTCCGGGGCGTTGTGCCAGTGGTAATGATATGTTCCATCGGTTTCCCGAAAAATGATTTTTTTTACGGCAAACGGTGTGGACAACGAGCCGATCGCCCCGGCGTTCATCAGCGGCAGGTCAATCTCCTCGAAATGGGACTCGCCGTCCCGACCAGTATAAAGGCGGGTGACACGCATTGTTTGTTGATCCAGTCAACCATCGCTGGCTGCCAAAAGCCTGGCAGGATTCAAAAAATTGCGGTCGATATCAACCCAAAGCCGAGCCTCGGGTTGTCCAGGGCACGTCCGTTCCATCTTCTGCTCAGCGAGAACAGGCGTTTTTTGTTTCACACGCCCATTGCTGAACAATTGCCCTGGCTGAGTGCGACAACTTGAGAGTATGCGAAGCAACCGCTGGGCTGCTCTGCCATGTGCAACAATTGCCCCTGCAGAATAACCCAAGTAGAACGAAAAGAACAGGGCTGCGTTGGACAGTGCCTCACCTGAATGGCATTATTTACAGACAAGTGCTTGAAGGAGTTGGTAATGCCTTATTCTGCGTTATTGACAGACTTGTACGAACTCACCATGCTGGCTGGCTATTTGCGTGAAGACATGCACGAGCAGCAGGCTGCGTTTGACCTGTTTTTTCGCGAGCCACCCTACCTGGGATCCTATGCAGTTTTTGCCGGCTTGGCACCGGCACTGGACTATCTCAGTCACTTGAAATTTAGCGATGCAGACCTGGCCTATCTTAACAGCTTGAACCTGTTTGACGCCCCGTTTCTCGAGTTTTTGAAAACCTTCCGATTCCGAGGCCGCGTCACGGCCCCTTGCGAAGGGGAGGTCGTGTTTGCCGGTGAACCGTTGCTGACGGTCGAAGGCACGTTAGCAGAAACCCAGTTTGTCGAAACAGCGTTGTTGAATATCATCAATTTCCAAACTTTGGTGGCGACCAAAGCTGCCCGGCTCAAAATTGCGGCCGGGCCGGACAGTGAAGTGATTGAATTCGGGCTGAGACGGGCCCAGGGTCCGGACGGCGGCCTCAGTGTCGCCAGGGCCGCGGCCATTGGCGGGGTGCTGAGCACCAGCAATGTGCAGGCAGGCCAGGTGTTCGGCTTGCCCGTCAAGGGCACCCATGCCCACAGTTGGGTTATGGCTTTTCCGGATGAATTAACTGCGTTTCGGGCCTATGCCGAATGTTTTCCTGATAGTTGTGTTCTGCTCGTAGACACCTACGACACACTGACCAGTGGTTTGCCCCATGCCCTGATTGTTGCCGGTGAGTTGCGCGAACTGGGGCACGAAATGCTTGGGGTTCGGCTCGACTCCGGCGACTTGGCCTATTTGAGCCGTGAAGCCCGAAAGCGATTCGATCGTGCCGGTTTTGAAAATGTCAAGATTGTTGCTTCGAATGAACTGGATGAGCATGTGATTCACTCCATTCGAAGCGAAGGCGGTTGTATCGATATTTATGGTGTGGGAACCCGCCTTGCCACGTGCGCCGGCCCAGAGGGAGGCGCACTCGGTGGTGTGTACAAATTGGTGGAGTCGAACGGGAAACCGCGTCTGAAAACCACAAGTGACCCAGCGAAAAGCACTCTCCCCAGCCGCAAACGATGGCTCCGGGCAGTAAACCCAGATGGCCAGTTCCATATGGACGTCCTGGATCTTCAGGATCATTCTGGAGAGCCGTTTCGGCCCGGCCACATCGCTTTCGATCCGGCCAATCCGCAAAGGCATAAAATGGTTCCTCTGCAGTGCGATTTGATTGATTGCCGACACGTTGTCATGGATTCCGGCGAGGTGCTGAGCCAGGCGCCGAGCTTGGAGGCCCTGGCCAGTTATGCTGCCGCCCAACTCAGCCGTTTGCCCGAAGGCACCCTTCGGCTGATTAACCCACATCGTTACAAAGTCGGCGTCAGTCGGCGGTTGCTTGAACTGAGAAATCGTTTGCAGACTGCTGCAACCAGTTGAGCAGACCAGTTTCAAAGAGAGTCAACAGGCAACTCCACGCCATCAAGACTTCTGGCATCTTCTCTGCAGTGTAATCACTGACATATCAATAGAAGAAGGTTTGGATCACCTAAAGCACGGTTGATGTCAGCAAGAGATGCTTGTTTAAGCCTTTGGATTCACTGGAACGACAGGTGTTTTTCTTGTGGAGCTGAAACCCAGAGGCGACAAAGCGCGGCAGTGCTTGCTGCACAAAAAATAGGCACGGCCTGATCTTGGCGACTTTGCCCGTTCGGTTTTGTTGCGACCTCAGCCGTTCGCCCTGGTTGATAATATGTATCCCACAGCCATGAATCGATGCAATCTCCCACCTTGGGCGATTGCTTCAAGACACTACAATCGTCACCCGAAAAGACTGGAGATCCAAGGTGTCCAGCACAACGGCCGACCGCTCTTTGAAAAGTTGGATGGAATCGATGACCCTGAGCTGCGCGGTGCGCTGTTTCATGACTTTATGGATGTGCGTTTCCAACTGCATCAATGGCAGCGCGAGGAAACGGTCAGCAGTCGAAAAAGCCTAAAGAACAGTTATTTGAGATTTTTACGCGGATGGTTGTTTGACAGCAATTCGATCGAGGGAGCAGTTTTGAAGGGATGGGTTGAGTCACGGCTCGGATTGGCCCCGACATTTCACCGCACACCGATCGAGGATATCCATTCGGAAGCCTACTTTCTCTACACCGTTGATCGCATGAAGGGGTCTGCTCGAACCAGCGCGATATTGCCGCAATTTGATCTGCTTTACGAATTTGTTCAATACGAATTAAGGCGGCGCTATCCTGATCAGACGCATGTCACTCTTTATCGTGGGGTGTACGATTTGAACGAGCATATTGTTTTGGAGAGCGTGGCCAAACATCATTATCTGCTGCGACTGAACAACCTTAACTCCTTTACGGACGATTTTGAACGCGCTTGGGAATTCGGCAATCGTGTGCTTGAAGCCGAAGTGCCATTGACCAAAGTATTTTTCATGAGCGGCCTTTTGCCGCGTTCGCTGCTGAAGGGCGAACGGGAAGTTCTCGTGATTGGCGGTGAGTTTGATGTCAAGGTTCTCATTGGCGGATAACGCCAGGGTAAACTGCTTCGTTGGGACAGGGTCGGACACCTTTCCCCTGCTGAGGCCATCGGTGAGTAGCTAACGAGACATGAGTCATGAATCAGGTCTATTCCTTTCAGAGAAGAGGGGACAAGAGGTGCTCCAGCGCGCCAAAGCTGCTTACTTGGGGTTGGCGGTCGGCGATGCGCTTGGCGCAACCACTGAGTTCATGACGCCAAACGAGATCAGGGCAAAGTATAAAATTCACCGCAAGATTATCGGCGGCGGCTGGCTTTACTTGAAGCCGGGACAGGTAACCGACGACACGCAGATGTCACTAGCGATCGGCCGGGCTTTGTTGTCAGCAAAGCGCTGGGACCTGGCCGGCATCGCTGATCAGTTCCTTGTCTGGATGAAGAGCAAGCCAATTGACATCGGTTCAACATGCCGACGCGGCATTCGCAACTATATGCTGACAGGGCAACTGGAAACCCCCTATAATGACGGAGACGCCGGCAACGGAGCCGCGATGCGAATGGCGCCGGTCGCGCTGTTTTCTCTGGGCGATGAAAAGGTTATGGAACGGTACGCGCTCGAGCAGGCCCATTTGACCCATAACCACCCTTTTTCCGACGCTGCCTGTCTCACGGTCGGCAAGATGGTCCAGAGAGCTCTCTTGGGAGCAAATCGATTTGAACTGCACGAGCTGACCCGCGACCTTGTGGATCATCACGGCAATTTCCGGTTTAACAAATATTCAGGCAATGCCACGGCCTACGTCGTCGACACCCTGCAGACGGTTTTTCATTACTTGTTTTCAACAGCAAGTTTCGAGGAGTGTTTGATCGGTGTCGTCAACCAGGGTGGGGACGCAGATACCACCGGAGCCATCGCTGGTATGATCGCTGGCGGCTTCTACGGCTTGGACGATATCCCCAATCGCTGGTTGAAAAAATTAAACCGAGAGGTTCGGGCGGAAGTTGAAGCTCAGGCATTGCACCTGGTTCGCCTGTCACCATGGGCGGCGCGGAATCTCTACGCACAATCGTAAGCAACAGTGTCACAACGCAGTGACTGAAAATTCCGGTGCAACGACGCCCGATCGGACAATTCCGACCGGGTATTGTTGTCTTTACAGGACAAAAAGATAAATAATTACAAGATCTTGCCCGTAATGGTTAAGAAGGCCAAACAGGCCTGACAGACCAGTTGGGCAACAGAAAGGACGAAACATGCAATCCACACAGGACAAAATTTCACTGGCTTCTGCAGCCGAATTGATGAATACGACCCCTTTGAACGTTTTGATGCACATCAAGCGAGGGTTATTGGTCGGCGAGGAGAATGAAGGGGCTTGGC
>JAFDBS010000184.1 GCA_019313185.1 Deltaproteobacteria bacterium
ACCAACGCGCAGAACTGGTCGAATTAAATCGTCAAGAGTACGGTGCAACCTACGCGGACCTGCCCTTTCTCAGCGGCGAGTCAAACCTCCTGGCCATGCGCCGGCGCAACGAGCTGTTAGGCCTTCTGGAAGATCGCGTGAAAACCGGCTGTGGCGGCTCTAAACTGGACATGCGAGATCTGGCGCCTGGCTGCCGCATCTGCATTGCCGGAGAGTGGTCTTGTTTGTTCGTCAACGGCCGTTGCAATGCACATTGCTTCTACTGTCCGAGCCGTCAGGATCAAACCGGGCTGCCGACAACCAACCGGCTGACGTTTTGCTCAACTGTTGACTATGTTGCATACCTCGAACAGTTTGGGTTTCGCGGCATGAGCTTGTCCGGTGGCGAACCGTTGTTAACACCGGGCCGCTGCCTCGCTTTTCTGTCTGCTGCCAAGCATCGTTTTGGCAGTCAGCTGCATGCCTGGATGTATACAAACGGGACTCGGATTGACCGGGAGATGCTTTTGCGACTTGTTGATGCTGGTCTTGACGAGCTCCGCTTTGATATCGGTGCGGTCAACTACGGCCTGGATAAAGCCCGCCTTGCTGTGGGTATCGTGCCGACGGTGACCGTTGAAATCCCGGCGGTTCCCGAAGATCGCCAGCAGCTGATGTTGGCCATGGTTGAGATGGCCGATGCCGGGATCAATTACCTGAATCTTCACCAATTGCGTTTGACCCCTTATAACTCCAGTCGTTTTGCCGGACGTCCTTATACGTATTTACACGGAGAAAAAGTGACCGTTTTGGAATCTGAGTTGTTAGCCCTTGAGATGATCCACTACAGCTATCAGAAAAACCTCGGGTTGCCGGTGAACTACTGTTCGTTTGTTTATAAAAACCGCTATCAGAGGGCAGCGGCGCGACGCCGCAGTGGCCTGCTGATGCGCAAGCCCTACGAAGCGCTCACGTCAGCAGGATATTTGCGCACCTTGGCGCTCTCCGGCCCAGAACCTCATGTTCAGCGTATCCTAGCTCACTTGAGACGCCTGAACCAGGACCCAAACCTTTGGGCGCCTGGGCAGACCTTGCAAAGAATCTATGTGTCGCCAGAATCCTGCTTGCTCTGCGATCTGACGGGGGTTGACTTGATTGTCAGCTACTCAGAATGCACGATCCGGGACAGTGTCTCTTACCGCCATCCTTTTAAAGAAATTAAACTGCCAAGTGGGCGCAAAGCCGTAGTCGAGCGCCGAGTGGTCACCGAAGTCACGCTTTCGGGAGAGGGTGTGGGCGAGTTCATTTGCCATTTTTTACGACATGCGGCGAATGGCTTGCCCTCGAAGGACCGGCAAATTTCGGGACTGCTTGCATACGAATCGGTCGGCGAGGGTTTGCAGGACTATTTTTAGCGATCGTTCATGTCCTGGTTGGCGTGTGGCAGCAATTGAGGAGTGTTCGTCCAGCTCAGGATAACCGGTGACGCTTGATCGCAATCTCGGTTTTGATAGGTCGCAGGTGAAATTTCAACAATTGGATTACAACAGCGCTCGGTTTTGGCGGATCCTCACACAATGGCTGTTTTTTGGCTGGTGTCTCTTTCTCGGGGTGCAGTTCGGCCTTTTTGTCCGTCACTTTGAAACCATGGGCCGGACCGGTTACTTTCCCCGTCCGCCGGGAATCGAAGGATTCTTGCCGATCGGCGCTTTGATGAGCTTCAAGGCTTGGTTGCTGACCGGGCAGGTGGACCCTGTTCATCCTGCGGCTTTGGTCCTGTTTCTGACCTTCCTCTGCATGGCGTTATTGGCCAAAAAGTCATTTTGTTCGTTCCTCTGTCCCGTCGGAACAGTGTCAGAGGGAGCCTGGAAAATCGGGCGCAAACTGTTCGGCCGCAATTTCCGTGTTTGGTCAGGGTTGGACATCACTCTGCAGCTCGTCAAATACGCAGTCCTCTTCTTTTTTATCAAGCTGATCATCTTCACGATGCCTCTGACCGCCATCAAGGATTTTTTAAGCGCCCCATACTGGGCGATTGCTGATGTAAAATTGCTATATTTTTTCGTCAACATGACGCGAACGAGCCTCTTGGTCATTGTCTTCCTGTTGTGCATGTCTTTGATTTATAAGAATTTCTGGTGTCGCTACCTCTGTCCTTACGGCGCTCTCCTCGGGTTGTTGAGCATGCTCAGTCCCTTCAAGGTCAAGCGAAACGTTCAGGCTTGCACCAACTGTCGGGCCTGCAGCCGTTCCTGCCCCTCCCTGATCGACGTGCAGCGCAAAGTTCAAGTGCGTTCTCCCGAATGCACTGGCTGCCTGACCTGTGTCAACCGGTGCCCTGAACCTGGGGCTTTGGCCATAGCGTTTTGGTCGAGACCGGTCCGGCCAAAGCTGTTTGTCCTCTGGGTGCTGGGGCTGTTCACGAGCGGGGTTTTATTCGGAATGGTTACCGGGAACTGGCAAACCAGCCTGATCTACACCGATTACCAGCTGTTGATTCCACTCGCCATGAACTTGGCGGGTTAATTCTTTCAGTGGCGTCAGGAACCTCTCCGAGCCCGGTGAGCTAGATTGAGGATTCGGGGAGTGGAATCCATTCCGATTCTCCGGGAACTTTCGGAAAGCGGCCCTCACGCCAGTCTTGTTTGGCCTGTTCGATCAGGTCTTTGCGGGTGGCGACCAGATTCCACCAGACAGTTCTGCGGCCAAGGGAGCTGCCGCCGATGATCACCAGCTTGGTCTTTTGTTGAGCAACCAGTTCAACGTTTGAAGCCTGTTCAAAGACGGCCATGGAGTGTGCGGCGACCTCGGTGCCATTGGCCGACAGGCCGCCTTGTACGACATAAACGGCCCGTTCTTCAACATCATCCGGAAGCCGAACCATCCCACCGGAAACCAGATCAATTTCTACGTACAGTGTTGGAGACCATGTTCGGACGGCAGAGCGCATGCCGTAGGCCTCACCGACCATCACGCGAATTGATGAATCGGCACTTTCAGAGATTGGCAGATCGGCCGATTCATAATGAAAAAAGCCCGGATTTGTTTGTTCGTCAGCCTCTGGCAGGGCAACCCAGAGTTGCAAGGCATGCAAGGTGTGCCCAGAACTTCGGACCTCAGGTGGCGTGCGCTCCGAGTGAACGATACCGCGCCCTGCTGTCATCCAGTTGATCTCTCCGGGGCGAATAAGCTGTACACTTCCCAGGCTGTCCCGGTGGAGGATGTCTCCAGTGAAAACATAGGTAATGGTCGCCAAGCCAATATGGGGATGGGGGCGAACATCGATTCCGGTGCCTGGGGCAAAATGGGCCGGCCCGAGATGATCGAAAAAAACGAACGGGCCAACCGACTGCAGTTCTGTGGTCGGCATCATGCGTCGGACGCTGAATCCACCCAGGTCTTTCTCGCGAGGGTTGACGATCGCCCTGATCGCCTTGGAGGGGTGATCGAGACATGATTGACAGCCTGCTTTGTGACTTAGCAAGTCGCTCATAAATCCTCCTTGCCCTCAAAAAACGCGACTTCGGCAGATTTGCATGAACAGTGCCCGACGATTTGCCGGCAGTTTCACTCGGTTTCCCCAAGGTTTCTCAGTTGCTGCCTTGGAAAGACGGTCTTGAAGTCCAGTAGGAGGATCAACCGACCACACGTGCTACCCGAGAAGCCTGCTGCCGCTTACTCGATGCCAACCAACGCCTTGATATATTGCATCCGTTCATGTTCGTCTGGATTCGCGCTTTTCGCCTGGCTCAATTGGCCACGAAAATCATCCAAGCGCTGGTAATTGTGAGCCAGCATCCATTCTTGCATTTGGTCAATGATCACGCCAATCTGCTCTAGACCGTTTTGATAAAGTGTTGAGCAAACCTGCACGGCGGTTGCACCCGCGAGGATTTGTTTGATTGCATCCCGACCGTCATGGATACCGGTTGTGGCAGCCAAATCACATTGAAGGCGGCCGGCCAATAGTGAGATCCAGCGCAGCGGCAAGTGACTTTCTTCTGAAGTGCTGTACGGATTGCCCCCTGCCAGTTTGATCGAGTCGACATCGATGTCCAGTCGATAAAATCGATTGAACAAGACCAAAGCATCGGCGCCCCGCCAACGGACTTTTTTCTCCGTTTCGCCCGGACCACACCAGCCAACGGTGAATGGCGGGCCTTCCACGCGATCATTCCCGAGGCGCTCGGCGAGGTGAGCAAAAGATGAAATATAAGGGCCAACCTTCAAGGCGAGCGGCAAAGACACATGTGTCCGGACGGTGTGCAAAATACGCTCGTATCGCTCTTCTACCATGGTACTGTTTTCGCTTGAATCGTTCGGCAAAAAGCCAATGTTGATTTCCAGGCCGTCTGCACCGGCGCTTTCCAATTGCTTGGCATAGTCCGCCCAACGCTCGTGAGTCACGCAATTGATGCTGGCAATGATAGGCACTGACACGGTTTTTTTGGCGTCACGAATCAGTTGCAGGTATTCGCGAGGTCCGAGTAACCTCCCGTATCCTTCGAGGTAGTCGATGGTTTCAGTGTGCGTCGCATGAACTGACTCTGCGGTGAGTGCAGCGGTTTCAGCGACGATTTGTTCTTCAAAAAGAGACTTGAGAACAATCGCGCCAGGCTGAGCCGCCGCACAATTCTGGATCCCCTGAAGCGCTTTGGTCAGCCCGCAGCTTGACACAACAATTGGATTTTTTAAGTCAAGTCCCATGTAACGGGTCGAAAGATCGGTCATTGCTTGGCTCCTTGTTTGTCGGAAATAGATGAAATCAATAAACTCCCCCAACGGTTGCCCTAAAGGGGATTAAAAAAACAGTGTCTCAAGGCTATATTAGCAGTCTAACACAGCCTGTCCAGAATTTTGGTTCTCGCCTGATAAACGACTTGGCCCGCTTGCCGAGCCTGTTGCCTATGCTATGGTTAATAAAACCATAATCAGCGAAAGGAAATCATTATGGCAGAAGACTCAAATAAAATCTGCAAGGACATCGAGAGCCATCATGTCCATCTGTGTACACTGACTGAGGAAGGGCGCAAGGAGATGGTGGCCTGCCTTTCCGGACGCGCCGAATACAAATGCGGCAACTGCGGCGCCAAGGCCAATTTTGCCACCAACCTTTGTGATCCGGTGCAATTGCCTGAAATTGATTGGATGGGCGACGGCGCGGACAACATCAATCTGGAGGGTCACTGTCGATAGCCCATGATCGGTCGTCGTGGGCCCGAAACACTCTGCCAATCGTATCCCGGCAATCAAACACTCTGGCAGGGATAAAACGTCAGATCTTCATAAGGTGATCATACCATGGCAACAATTGCTTTGGTTTCAGGTGGCGGCGGCAGCCTGGGGCGAGAGGTTGCAAAACGACTTTCGGATTCTGGCTGTCAAATCGTTTTGGCGGGGCGCAACGAGCAGAAGTTAAGCGAAGTCGCGCTCGAGAAGGCATTCAAAATAGTCGCCGATCTGGCCCAGCCTGATGAGGTTCAGAAACTGTTCGATTCGATCATGAGCCATTTTGGCCAGCCACCGACGCTCTTGGCGCACTGCGCCGGAACCGTGATGATCCGTCCCCTCCACAGAACCACGCCAGAGCAGTATCGCGCTTGTTTGGGCAGCAATCTTGATAGCGCTTTTTTTGCCTTGCAGGGCTTTGTCAAAGGCTTGATCGAGACACACGCCTCTGGCCGTGCTGTTCTGGTCAGCTCGATTGCCGCGCGTGTTGGAATCAGCAACCATGCGGCAGTTGCTGCGGCCAAGGCCGGTGTCGAGGGGTTGATACGCAGCGCCGCTGCGACCTATGCCGGCCAAGGGCTTCGAATCAACGGCGTGGCGCCCGGAATGATGCGCACGGCGGCGACAGAGGGCTTTTTTGGCAGCAGTAAAGCCGAGGAGCAGATTGCCGCGCAATACCCGCTCGGGCGATTCGGACGGGTCGATGATGCCGCGGCATTGATATGCTGGCTTCTGTCTGAGGAGGCCGATTGGGTTACTGGCCAGATCATCGCCGTCGACGGTGGTTTTAGCTCGACTCGGCCATTGGTCAAGCGTTGATTCTCGATTTGGCGATTTGCGCGATGTTGTTGGCGGCTTTCTGACAAACCAGTCCGTAGGGGAACATCACGGCGGGAAACTCGAAGGCCAAATCACACCGGCTTGCCGATCTGCGCCTGAGCCGATGGCCAGTTGCCGGAACGCCGCAGACCTTCCAGTGCCAATAGCGAGGCGGTTGACAGCTGGTAATTTCGAACGGTAGCCAGAGCCCGAGCGCCGTCTTGACCCGGCCGGTGAGTCCGGACCTGATCAGGGTTTCTGGGCAATCGACTGCAACAACCGAGGGGCCCCATTGTGGCCACAAGGTCGTATCAACTAAGATCGACCATACCGTTTCGATGGGCGCATCAATCTCGCGGATGGTTTGCACAGTGTTGCCCCCGGACTGCGACCGACGGTCAATCCTTCAACAGTTTGTCGCGAAAGGTCTCGCTGATCGGTGTCGGCCCGAGCCAAATCCCAAAGTAGGCCACCGCAAAGTCCAATCCTTGAACGCCGCCAAGCAGCTGATTGTTCAGGCGCAGTTCGGTGCCGCGGTCGGGATGATAAGTCAGGCTGTAACGGTCGCCTGGGCCGACGTTTTGAAACAGGTTACAAAATGCCAAGAGTCGCGGTTCGATCGTTTGGTACGCATCTTCAGAGAGGTTGTCACGGAGCAAACTGATCGATGAATCGGTAAACTCCTGGGCCGTAATCTCCCGAAAATAGGCCAATTCGAGGCGTTTGGGGAGGTCGCCCGACCAGGCTGAACCGGAAACTTGTTCGGGAAGGTAGAACCCTCCTGCATAGACATTAATCAACATGGCCCATTTTAAGACAGCGACGCCTTTGAGGTGTAACTCGACGCCATCCTCTGTGTACATGTCTGGGAAATGAACCCCTTTGATTTCGGCTGTATGGCCGTGTATGCTGCACAGCACAAGCAGTAGGGCCAAGCCGAATTGTCTGATTGCTTTTTGCATAGGCCTTCTCTTTATATCCGTTAATTTTGAGTGTTACAATCATCTTACAGATGTTGCTGGTTTTCTGCAATTGATTGCCTGATCGATGAAATGATTGCGAAAACAGCATGAAACGATAAACTTGCTTTGTTTTGTTTGATCTGAAAGGTGAAGTCGATGAATGTGTTCTTGCTGGCGGGCGCCGTTTTATTTCTTTTTATGTCGATGGTTTTTGTGATTGCCATGACCGTCAAGGACAACAGTATCGTTGATATCGCATATGGCTTGTCTTTTGTTTTGGTCTGCTTAGTCCTGCTGTTCAATTTGGATGGCGGACACCCTCGACAATATTTGGTTGCAGGGCTGGTAAGCCTCTGGGGCGTACGGCTTGCTGTACACATTTTTCTTCGTAAACAGGGGGAGGGTGAGGATTTCAGGTATCGGCAATGGCGCGAAGAATGGGGTGAGACATTTGTTTGGCGCAGTTTTTTGCAAGTTTTTATGCTCCAGGGTGCGGTGATCTTCGTCGTCCTTCAACCCGTTTTGTTGGTTTTCAATGCCCCTGGGGAAGGCCTGGGGTTGCTGGATGGGGCCGGTCTCTTGGTCTGGTTATTCGGCTTCACATTTGAAGCTTTGGGCGATTGGCAATTGCTGAAGTTCAAAAAAAACCCGAAAAACCGGGGCAAAATCATGCAGACGGGCCTCTGGCGCTATACTCGGCATCCGAATTATTTTGGAGAGGCAACACTCTGGTGGGGCTTGTTCCTGATCGCTCTAACCGTGCCTTGGGGGATGGTGGCAATCGCGAGCCCTTTGTTAATTGATTTCCTCTTGCTTAAGGTCTCGGGCATTCCTATGCTCGAGGCCAAGTATGAGAACAATCCTGAATTCGTTGCGTACAAATCCCGTACTAATGCCCTGATCCCCTGGTGGCCGAAGCAACAACAGGAGACAACACGTTGAGTCCAAAGACAAATTCCAGCCAAACGGTCGCGGTGATCGGCGGTGGTGTCGCAGGAATAGTCTCCGCTTACCTGCTGCAGCGGCGATATCATGTCACCCTCTTTGAGAAGGATGACTATCTCGGCGGGCACACCCACACCATCGAGATCAGCAATGGCCCTGACAGGGGACTCGCGGTTGATACCGGGTTTATCGTTTTAAATGACAAAACCTACCCGCTGTTTGAGAAGTTCCTTTCAGAACTGGGGGTGGCCACACGCACTTCGGAAATGTCATTTGGTTTTCAGTGTCGCAAAAGCGGCCTGGTTTACGCTGGGAACAACTTGAATGGACTGTTCACCCAGCGCCAGAACCTGGTTAATCCGAAATTTATCTGTTTCCTGAGGGACATTGTACGTTTCTGCCGGATCGCTCGAAAAGATCTTGCCTCCGGTGCAGTGTCTGGACGAACACTCGATCAATATCTCGCGAACAATCGTGTTTCCCAATATATGGTCGAGAATTATTTGCTGCCGATGGGGGCGGCAATCTGGTCAACACCGGCTGCGCAGATCGGTGGCTTTCCGGCTGAACCCTTCCTGCGCTTCTTCCAAAACCACGGGTTGCTCTCTTTGCGAAACCGCCCGCAATGGAAGACCGTCGTTGGCGGGAGCCACGCATACGTCAAAGCCTTCCGCAAGAATTTTCAAGGTCAAGTGCTGCTCAATGGTCAGGTCAACGGTATTCGCCGGCAGGCGGAGCGGGTCTCGGTTGAAATCGCTGACGGTTCTGACTTGTCCTTCGATCACGTTGTCGTGGCAACTCACGCCGATCAGGCGTTGCAAATCCTTAAAGACCCCTCTCCCCTCGAGCGGCAACTGCTGGGTCCTTGGCGTTACCAAAAAAACCAGACCGTTTTACATACCGACGCGACCTTCTTGCCGGCGCAAAAACGGGCTTGGGCTGCTTGGAATTTCACTCGTGACACCACAACAGATGCCAATCAACCTGTTTTTGTGACTTATTACATGAATCGGCTTCAAGGACTTCGGGCGGAACAGGATTACTGCGTGACACTCAACCACCCCAATCCCTTTAATCCAGATACGGTGGTCGCTGAAATGGAATACCACCATCCGCTGTACAGCTTCGACTCGATGGCAACCCAAGCGCGTTTACCTGAACTTAATGGACGGCGCCGCACGTATTTCTGTGGCAGCTATTTCGGTTATGGCTTCCATGAAGATGCTGTGCGCTCGGCGGTGGGTGTGGCAAAGATGTTCGGACTCGGAATATGAATTCAAAAATATATCTCGGTGAAGTCATGCATGCCCGGTTGATGCCTGTTAAACACCGTTTTCGGTATCCGGTATATTTCTACGCGTTCCAATTGGACGAATTGCCGCACATTGCAGAACGCAGTCTGCTTTTCGGCTACAATCGGTTGCGTCCGGTGGCGATCCATGATCGCGACTACTTGACTCCAGGTCCCGAGCCAATCGAAAATAAGCTCAAAACAGTTCTCAGCCAGGCGGGGTTGACTGGGCCTTTGGGAAAAACCATCATGGTGACCGCCGCACGCTATTTCAACTATATCTTCAACCCGATCAGCTTTTTCTATTGTTATGATCTGGATGATCAGTTGGTCTGCATGGTCGTTCAGGTCAATAATACCTTTGGCGAGATGCACCTTTACCTGCTGCAACCGAAGGCAGCAACCGAAACCTCTCAGGGGGTTTTTCGCCTTCAAGTCGACAAACACTTCCATGTGTCCCCGTTCTTCCCTCGCCGGGGGCACTACGAGTTTCGCCTGTCCCTGCCGGGCCCACAAATCGACAATACCATCAACTATTATCTTGATGAGCAACTCGCCCTGGTCGCACGCATCCACGGCAGCGCGGCAACGCTAAACCCAGCCAACTTGACTAAAACCGTCGTCACCCATCCCTTAAGTGCCAGCCTGACTATGCCGAGAATTCTCTGGCAAGCGGCCAGGCTCTATTGGCAAAGGAGATTGCCCGTGTATCACAAACCGGTGCCGAACAATTCCATGACCGTCCGGCCGTCGCCATCGACTTGGCTTGAACGGCTGGGCATGAAAATCGTTTTGAACTTTCTTGACCGCCTGCCAGAGGGCCATTTGCAGCTGGAAACGCCCGATGGCCTGACTTTCCAGTTTGGCGTATCAGATCAAATGCCGGCCTTACACTTGACGGTCAAAGAACACCGTTTCTTTCGACGTGTGATGCTCGCCGGAGACATCGGCTTCGGCGAAGCTTATACAGACGGGGATTGGTCAACAGACAACTTGCCGGACCTGTTGACGCTGCTCGCTGCTCACCAAACCGCAATGGACGACCGGAGGCTTTTTTCATCCGTTGTTGGCCGTTTGGTCAATCTCATCCGGCACTTGCAACGTCCTAACACCATCCGGGGTAGCGATCGGAACATTCGCGAGCATTATGACTTAAGCAATGCCTTTTTTGCGACGTTCCTCGACCCAAGCATGACGTATTCCTGCGCGCTGTTTGACGATGCTGGCAATTCTCTTGAGCAGGCACAAAGCAATAAACTGCAGAAGATCATTGATAAGGCAGGAATCACTGCAGAAGACCATGTTCTTGAAATCGGTTGCGGATGGGGAAGTTTTGCCATCGAGGCTGCACGACAAACTGGTTGTCGGGTGACCGGGTTGACCATCTCGCACGAGCAATTGTCGCTGGCCGAACAGAAGGTTCGTGAGGCCGGCCTGGATGACCGTATCACGATCTGCCTTTGTGATTACCGTCACATTCAGGGCCAGTACTCCAAAATCGTTTCGATTGAAATGCTTGAGGCCGTTGGGCATTCTGGTCTGGGACCGTTTTTCAAGGCCTGTGAGCACGCCCTCCTGCCTGGAGGCCGTGCTGTCATCCAGGTCATCACCATGCCTGATCGGAAATACCTCGCTTACCGCTTCAGTTCGGATTGGATACGCAAGCATATCTTTCCCGGTGGTCATCTGCCATCACTTGGTGCTCTCGCAAAAGCCATGGCAGCGAACTCAACCCTGAATATTGCCAGCTTTGAACATTTTGGCGACCACTACGCCAAAACCCTGGATCGCTGGCGCCAGACGCTGCTGGCCCGCCGGCAGGAGATTCTCGCCATGGGCTACGATGAGCATTTTCTTCGCAAGTGGGAGTACTACTTTGCATACTGTCGAGCCGGGTTCGCTGCGAAAGTCATAGACCTTGCCCAGATTGTACTGGACAAGCCTGATCATCCATAACAAGGCAGACCGCTGATGACGACCCTGTTGATCAACCTGTCACTTTACCAAGTCGGTTGGTTTTGTTGCGTTTTTGGCGCCGCGTGGGGCCATCCGCTCGTGGGAGGTTTGTTGGCCTTGCTGTTGGCAGGTTTGCACCTCTGTTTGGCAGTGGGCCGCCGTGCAGAAATATGCCTGATGACTTCTGCCTGCCTGATCGGCGTTGCGGTCGACAGCGCCCAGCAGGCCTTGGGTTTGTTTGCATTCAAAACAGATCCTTCCTGGCCTTTGTGGTTGCCGCTATGGGTGTTCGTGATTTGGGCACAATTCGCCACATTGTTTCATTATGCCTTATGGTGGTTGTCTAAGCGTTATTTGCTGGCAGCGGCTTTGGGCATGCTCGGTGGGCCATTGGCCTACTGGGCAGGAATCAGGATTGGCGCAGCGACGTTTGGCCCTGAGCCAGTCCTGAGCCTTGTCGTGTTGGGCCTGGTCTGGGCGTGTGTCACCCCGGGACTGTTGTGGTTAAGTGACCAGACAGCTCGAAAGCGCGGTGCGTATCGGGGGCTTGGTGGCCCAGTTGACTAACTCAGCCAGCGGCCAACCAGATAGCTGGCTGAGGCAACAAGAGTGCACAAGACAACCCCCCAGGAGATGTCGATAAAAACCACTTTTATCGGCCAATCTCGAAGCGTGGCCAAGTTGGTCAGGTCGTAGGTGGCATAAGTGAAGAAGCCAAACAATGCCCCCCAAAGCGCTGCTTTGCCAACCGATTGATCAGCCAGTGCCGGTTTGACGGCAAAAAGGATGATACCGGCGATATACATGAAATAGAACGCGAAAGCTGCCGGCCAATTGACATCAGGACTTAAAAGGTGCTGTAAGTTTTTCTGATAGAGATCCTTTGCAATCACTCCCAGCCAGAGTAAGTCGATCGCGAAGAAGATTGGAACGGTCAGCACGTAGAGCTTCAGATAAAATAGCAAGTTCATAATGCACCTCATGCAGGAAGTTTCTTACAACGTTTTATCATTTTAGGCGCAGAGCGCAAGATTTATTCGGAACAAATAAACGGTTGTCCCATCCTCGGCGAAACGTTCAGAGCCTCTTTGATGATTGGAGTCTAAACGCAAGTTATAATGAGAGGCTAGGTCAAACCCGCGTTTAGATGGTCTGGAGGGCCCATGGCAATTCATGTAGTGAATCATCCACTGGTACGGCATAAGCTGGGATTGCTGCGGAGAAAAGATCTCAGCACAAAGAATTTTCGGGAGCTCACTGCGGAACTCGGCTGTTTGCTGACCTATGAGGCCACAAAAGATCTTGTCATCGAAACGGTGACGACCAATGGGTGGGCGGGGCCTGTTGATGTTGAACAAATCAAGGGCAAGAAGATTACGGTGGTCCCGATTCTCCGGGCGGGACTCGGCATGATGCCGGGAGTTCTCGATATGATCCCGAGCGCCAAGGTCAGCGTCGTGGGACTGTTTCGTGATGAAACGACGCTCGAACCGGTTGCCTACTATGAAAAGCTGGCCAGCGACATGACCAACCGCATTGCGATCATTCTTGACCCGATGCTTGCCACGGGCGGTAGCCTGGTTGCAACTGCTGATATGCTCAAAAAGTCCGGCTGCCAGGATATCCGTGCACTGTGTTTGGTTGCCGCACCCGAGGGGATTGCCAGGCTGCAGCGGCGACATCCTGACGTCGATCTATTTGTTGCGGCCATTGATGAAACGTTAAACGCGCAGGGCTATATCTTGCCCGGGCTCGGGGACGCCGGGGACAAGATCTTTGGCACCAAGTAGACCAAAGAACTGGCATGACCGCTGATGGGATCATAGGGCGCAAAAATGACCACAGACCGATCCACGGAGATCATCAGGCCTGATCCTTTCCGGCTGAGTTCTTCTGACGGGGCGATCCCTGAATGGTGCAACATTTGAAGTGATTTGCCGAAGCCTGCAGCCACAGAATGTCACTCAACCCACATCCAGCCCTGTACGCTAAAGTCAAACTGTTCGCAGAAACAATCACTTAGAAACTTTGATCTTTCCGGCACAAATCTTGATCTATTTTTATCAGTCAGATTGACCACTTGCCGGGAGAATAGTCATGGAGTCACGATCACACCGAAGATATCTGTCGTCTTGCACCCTCAACAAAAGTTTACTGACCAACCTTGAGCGACGGCTGTTGCATGGTGTCCCCAAACAGCTTGATCAGGCGCTGCGCAAGATCCTGTCCGGGCTTGGTCTTGACAGCTACAAAAAACTCGAGAGGTATCAAATTATTGTCGAGAAGGGCAAAAAATCACAGGTGCTCAGCGGCGTGGGCGATTTGCCCAAAGCCGATCTCGAACCCGGAACCCATCGGGTCAGGTTGATCTACCGGCTGGGTGCACCCAAAATTATCACGGTCGATATCCTGTTTGCGCAAAACGAACAACCCTGGATTGAGTTGACAACCCAAAGCCCCCATGTCGAGAAAATTCTTCCCCACATTGCCGAGGGCGTGGTCGAGCTCGTCGCCAGTCATGGAACCCGCCATCGGATAGCTCAAAGCCGCGCGATTCAGGCCGTCATGCTTTTCTCTGTTCCAGGGGCCGTCATGGCCTACGGCCTTTGGCGGGGAGTCGACATGTTTCTTCTCTATTCCAGTATGGGGTGGCTATGCCTGCTCCTTCTTGGGGTTAGCTTATCTTTGCCGCGGGTCTTCCCATGGGTCACCTTCCAAACTCAGCGACGCTTTCCATGGAAACGCCTTCCTCCCGTTGCTTCGATCGTGGTCTTGACTCTGGCAATTGTTTGCTACATTGGCTTGGTTTTGTTGCATGTCCCGCCTGCTGAAGAGAGCCCGGTGGTGATGTTGGCCAGTCTGATGGGGTGAAACGATCTTTGGGCGATTCCTGTCAAGTTGGGTTGATGCCAGAAGCTGATGGTTTGCTTCGGCAAACGCTTTCGTGCTCGATCAGCAAAACCAGCAGGTCAACCCCGGCTGGAGGTGTTTGCGTGTTGTTCGGCTGGTCGTCTGGGAGGATTCAACAGGTTTTACCGAGGCGACCTTAGCTGGATCAGCCAAACTGCGGAGGTGAGTGCTGGTCCGCCAGTCTGTTTGTCTTGGCCGCCCCCACCCATGCGTCTGATTTGTATTATACTGTGCAGTAAAGTCGCCTTGTTTTTGAGAGAGGCTTTAAATTTTGACTTTGCGGCACACACAAGACACCGAAGGTCTGGCAACGGTTTTGCTTGAGAGTATCAGGGCGCTGCTCCTTGAAATTCGTCATCAAGCTGCCGCCAAGCCTGAGGTGCGTCTTGACAGCACCTTCGATCACGACTTAGGGCTCGACAGCTTGGCGCGCGTCGAACTCTTCGCACGTCTGGAAAAGCAACTCGATGTGACCCTCCCAGAGCGGACACTCACCGACGCGGAAACGCCCCGCGACTTGCTCCGCGTTTTGGCAAGTGCCTGCAGCGTCCCCGGGCTTCAGACCATGGACGAGGTTTCCCGGCTGACCCTTGACGAAGTGGCCGAGACGCCCCTGGCTGCGGCAAATTTGGTCGATGCCCTGCGCTGGCACTGTGACATCCACCCCGATCGACCCCATATCCAATTTTACGCAGACCGCGGAGACGGTCGTATCTTGAGCTATGGAGAGCTTTTGCATGAATCAGAGGCTGTTGCCCTTGGACTGCAGCGGTTCGACCTTCAGCCTGGCGATACGGTTGTGTTGATGTTGCAAGCCGATGCCGATTATTTTTTCAGTTTTTTTGGAGTACTTTTGGCAGGTGGGATCCCTGTCCCCCTCTATCCTGCTCCACGCGCGTCCTTGCTTCGCGACCACCTTCATCGGCATCTGGGCGTGCTCAAAAATTGTCGTGCGGTGGCTATCATCACGCAAGAAGAAGCCAAACCGCTGGCGAGCCTCCTTAAACGGCACCTGAAGACGCTCAAACATGTCACCACCAGGGGCGAATTAAGCGCGACAGGCCGGTTTCGACCATTGACTCTGCAGGGCCAAGACACCGCGTTTTTGCAATATACCTCTGGGAGCACAGGTCAGCCCAAAGGGGTTGTTCTGTCCCATGCGAATCTTCTGGCGAATATTCGCGGGATGGGCATGCATCTGCAGGTCACCGCCAAAGATGTCTTTGTCAGCTGGTTGCCACTCTATCACGACATGGGACTTATCGGTGCCTGGCTTGGCAGCCTTTATTACGCGGCTTTGCTGGTGATCATGTCGCCGTTTGCTTTCATTGCCCGTCCCCACCGGTGGTTGTGGGCGATACATCGCCATGGTGGGACGTTGTCGGCAGCGCCCAATTTTGGTTATGAACTCTGTTTAAGGCGGCTTAAGGATGCACATCTCAAAGGACTTGACTTGGGAAGCTGGCGGGCGGCTTTGAACGGCGCAGAGCCAGTCAGTCCGAAGACGGTTCGAGAGTTTGGTCGCCGTTTTGCACCCTATGGCTTTCGTGCAGAAGCGATGATGCCGGTTTACGGTCTGGCAGAGGATTCGGTTGGCTTAACCTTCCCGCCGCTTGGTCGCGGGGTATTAATCGATACCGTAGAGCGCGGGGCGTTCGAAAGCCGTGGCCAGGCGATTCCTGATGATGCTGGTGATGGCGCCGTGCTGGAGTTTGCATCCTGCGGTGCGCCACTGCCTGGCCATCAGGTTCGCGTTGTCGGCCCGACCAACCATGAACTTCCCGAACGTCAGGAAGGACGCTTGCAATTTCAAGGACCTTCGGCGACAAGCGGTTATTTTCATAACCCGCAAGCGAACAAAAAGTTGTTCTGCGGGCAATGGCTTGATACCGGAGACCTTGCTTACATCGCAAACGGCGAAATCCATCCAACCGGCCGTGTCAAGGACATCATCATCCGCGCCGGCCGCAACATCTATCCACATGAGCTGGAAGAAGCCATTAGCAGTTTGAATGGCATCCGAGCTGGACGGGTCACTGCCTTCGGCAGCACAGACCTTGCCAGCGGAACGGAACGTCTGATTGTCCTGGCGGAGACCCGCCTAGGAGACGAAGCCGACTTGGCAGACTTGCGCAGAGCAATCAACCGGGCGGTGACTGACCTGATCGGGACCCCTGCAGACGATGTTGTCCTTGCGCCCCCACACACCGTCTTGATGACTTCCAGCGGGAAAGTCAGACGGGCGGCAAGCCGGAAACTCTATGAACAAGGCAGGATTGGAAAACAGCAGCATGACCGCTGGTGGGTTGTTCGACTCTTCCTCT
>JAFDBS010000185.1 GCA_019313185.1 Deltaproteobacteria bacterium
AGCCCGAATCTTCAAGGAAGGAAATCATCAGGAACATGACGGCAATCAAAGGGACAAAGCCCATAACGCCACCGACGCCATCAATAATCCCGGACACAACCAGCGACTGGACCAGACCTTCTGGAATCATTGCTGTGGCCGTATCGCCAAGCCAAGCAAACAGGCCTTCCAGCCAGCCCATCGGAATTTCACCAACACTAAAGGTGACCTGGAACATGCCGTATAGAACAGCAAACATGGTGATCGGCCCAAGAAGTCTGTTGGTCAGAACCAAATCCAGTTTTGATGAAATATCAATGCGTTCTCTCTGCGTCGGTTCATGTTCCATGACGTCCTGGCGAAGAATCGAATTGATCAATCCGTACCTGTAGTCGGCAATGATCGCTTCGGGAATGGTGTTCAACGTCGCCTGACAATGTTCACGGGTTTTGGCAACCAAATCTTCCAGTTCCTGGGCGGGGCCACCAAGTTTGCGTCCCTGAGCAATAATCTCTTCATCGTTTTCCAGGTATTTCAGAGCGACCCAACGCGCCGGATAACGGTTGGTCATGAAATCGGTGGATTCGATCATGTCAGACATGACGCCTAAAGCCGTATCGAGGTCGGGACCATATGAGATTTTTAACGGCTCCCATGCGCCACCGCGTTCCTTGGCGTGCTTGAGCGCTTCCCGCATCAGCTCCTGCTTGCCTTGACCGGAACGTGCAACCGTTTCAACAACTGGGCATTTAAGGAGTGACGCAAGACGCTTATGATCAATGCGCAACCCCTGTTTCTTAACTTCGTCCATCATGTTAAGCGCAAGGACGACGGGGATGCCAAGTTCGAAAAATTGTACGGCAAGGTACAGGTGACGTTCGAGTTTGGTCGCGTCGACGATATCGACAACAATGTCCGGGCGTTCATCTACCAGGACTTTTCGCGCCACCAATTCCTCCTGGGAATAAGCCGAAAGTGAGTAGCAACCAGGCAAATCAACAACATTGACCTTGATGTCGTCGATGTTGACGGTCCCCTCTTTTCGTTCGACGGTAATCCCGGGATAATTTCCAACCCTCTGGCGTGCACCAGTGATCGCATTGAAAAAGGTCGTCTTCCCAGAGTTGGGGTTGCCCGCGAGCGCAATCGTTGCTGTATTACTCATTGTCATCCTCCATTGTCTCGACCATGATGCAGTCCGCTTCGTTATTGCGCAGCGTCAAAGTGAAATCACGCAGGCGAAGTGCAACCGGGTCTCTCAGCGGCGCCCTTCCGACAACCTTGACTTCGGTTCCCGGGACCAATCCCATGTCGCGCAGACGTCTGCTCATTTCTCCATTTGCCGTAATAGAACTGATACGGGCTTTTTCATTGACTCTGAGATGTCTCAGTGAGTTCTCCATGTTTTACACTCCTATGCATGATTACCCCGCATTCGATATCAAGACTCGAAGGGGGCATGATCTAACTATCTAAGAAGGGGATAAAACCCAAAACCAAAAAAGAAATTGAAAACCATTATCATTTAATGGTTGAGGACTCTACGCGAATTAATCTGGGACGTCAAGAAAAAAATGCGGCATGTTTTTATCAATATATATTATATTTATGGCACAAATAGCTTGATGATCAAACTACTTGACAATCAAGCCAGAATGCGGCAGAGTACGCGCCAATATTTCTTTTTATTTCTTCAGAGGTGCGTAACGATGGAACTTGATAGTCTTTTCTGGGTTGCTTTTCAAAGCAGCATGATTCTCGGTTTGGTTCATGGGGTGAACCCATGCGGTCATAGCTGGCTTGTTTTGGCACCGTTCGTCGTTGGCCAGAAACGCGGCGGCAAGGTTGCCTGGTTGACGGTCTCCTTTTTGGCAGGAACTGCCGTTGCGTGTCTGGTTCTCGGGATGTCTCTAGGAGCAGTTTCTGCATTTATCCCTGACTCGCTGGAATTCTGGGTTGATGTGGGCACGGCAGGCATACTTATTATTCTGGGGCTTGTATTGATCCTAAAACCAGGACTTATCCACCATCATCATGATGAAGAACATGGTCATGACCACTCACATGATCTGGACCATATCCACGAGCATGAAAAACACCATGAGCACAGCCATGATCATGTTCATGTGCATGCGCACCCCAAAGGCAAAAATCAAAAGCTGACAGGCGTGGCATTATTCGGAATCGGTTTTGTGAATATGATCATTCCCTGCCCGACGGTCGCGATCATGTACAAGTATGCCCTCGACTCGGCGAGCGCCTGGAAGGCGACGGTGATTTTCGGGATTTATGCAATTGGGACAGCCATAGCGGTTGCTGGGGTCATTTATGCTATATTTCGGGTTACTAAGTTGCTGGAGAAACTTTCACAGGATTGGGTTGAAGCCGCGTTGATGCGCACTGCCGGTGTCATTACGATCATTTTTGCAGGGTATTCTCTCACCACCTACTTGACTTGAGGAGGGACAGTGGCCGTAAAAGAATTGGCAAGAAAAATCGTCGAATTTTACGAAAAGCTTTCAAGCTGGGAGCATGAGGTCGTCCGAGGCAGTGACTTGACGCCGAGCCAAATGCATGCCATCGAAATCATTGGGCACGAAAAGACCCTGCGTATGAAAGAGCTTGCCGAGAAATTAGGGGTAACAACCGGCACGTTGACTGTAACCGTTGATCGTCTTGAGCAGAAAGGGCTGATTGAACGTCAACCCCACGAAACCGACCGAAGGTCGTATCGGGTTATCTTGACACCCTCAGGGAAAAAGTATTTTGCAAAACATCACGAATATCACGTCAAACTGACTGAAGAAATCGTCTCAGCACTCACTCCCGAAGAGCTTGAATGTTTCAATGCTGTCCTCGGAAAAGTGGTCAAACAATTCTGATCGTTTTAAAATTGATCATTTTATAAATTTAGGTCCCTCATCCCATCACCCACACCCTTTGCCTTATGGAGCCAAGCCTTGCTGATATCCTGTGCACTTTATTTTGAGAACTTTCCGATACACTCAGATATACTTGAGGTCGAATGTCCTAACCACTCCTTACCCGGCTGACTTTCTGGCCTGGTTTTGAAATACAGCAATAAGTCATATGGTTGCTTTTAGAAAGATGTGATCCCTCTGGCCGTTTGGCTGGTCCTTGGCTTTGTTGCTGGAATCATGTTTGCGCCTGCCGTTTTGGCCGGACAAATTCAGGTCGAGCAGTGTAGTGACAATGATGCTCTACCCGAAGTGCCTGTCGATAAAGGGGACTGATTCGACTGCATTTCTCCTGGATGCCAAATTTATCATTAATTCACAGCCTGATCACCTTGACCTCCTCACACCCAAGCCACAACCGATTCTTGGACGCTCTGGGAGATGCTTCCCTCAGGATTCATCAACTAAATCGATTGTCCCCTGAATTCGCCTCAGCTTGAGCATCACAGCTTGAGCTTTTATTTTGATCACCAGCAGTGGTTCACCTAATTACGCTTGCTAGCAATCTCGTGAATTTATCACGACTACTTAAAAGACTCATTACGATGAAAAATTGAGGTTTAAACACATGTTATTTGGACGCTATTGTTGGAATCTAACACCTCTCCTGTCCAAAAAAGATTCGCAAGGTCTAATCCAAAGACGTGACAATCGGCCGATATTGCGTTAAAAAATTCAATAAAATCAAGATATTGACATTTTTTCATGTTGACAATTACTGCCGTTCATCATAATTAATCTTATCTTGTGAGCCTTTTGTAACATTTCTATCAGGAGCCTCGTTGAGGCAAACATTCATCCATGGCCGACCGAAAAAAACAAAAGCGGCCCTTCCCCAACCTTCCGGAAGGTTTGAAACAACTGGAACAGGCAATCCTCTCCTCTGTTGACCCTGAGCGGATGCTCGTGAAGCTATTGAATATCGTCCGATCCAATTCTGAATCAAAACTCACCGAGGCTATTCAGGGGGAGTCAACATGGCGGGACATCGAGCTGGGACACTTCAAAACCCTGGTTGAATCGGTCAACGACTGGATCTGGGAAGTTGACACATTCGGGCTCTACACGTATGTCAGTCCGCGAATCAAAGACTTGCTCGGTTATGAGCCCAGCGAAGTGCTTGGGAAAACGCCCTTCGATTTCATGCCCGATGAAGAAGCCGAGCGAGTCCGAAAGGTTTTTGCAGAGATTGCCAGGAATCGCCACCCATTTTACGCCTTGGAAAACATCAATCGTACCCGTAATGGGGACCTGATCGTTCTTGAAACCAGTGGGGTCCCTTACTTTGATAGTCAAGGACGCTTCCTTGGTTATCAGGGCGTCGATCGCGATATCACTGAACGCATGAAAGTTAAAGACGAATTACGAAAAAGTAAAGATAAACTGCAAAACATCCTCGACACTTCTTCGGACTGGATCTGGGAAATTGATCTGACCGGGCAGCATATTTATTCAAACCCCAGACTGCTTGATCTGTTGGGCTACCAACCAGATGAATTTATAGGAAAAAAATACTTTGAATTTCTGCATTCGGAAGATTTGAAGGAGGTAGAAGAAATCCTGCCGCGACTAATTTCTGAAAAAAAGGGCTGGCATGGTTGGGTTTTGCGTTGGCGACACAAGGACGGGAGTTATCGATATTTGGAAAGCAGTGCCAAGCCTATTTTAAACGCATTAAACGAAGTAGTTGGCTATAGCGGTTCGGATCGCGACATCACAGAGCGCAAGACAAACGAAATGGCCCTGCTAGCTGCCACCCAGGCCGCCGAGTCAGCCAATCAAGCCAAGGACTTGTTCCTGGCAAAAATGAGCCACGAGATTCGCACTCCGTTGACCACCATTGTCGGGTTTGGTGAGTTGTTGGAAGACGCCGACTTAACTCCGGAGCAAAAAAAGTATCTTGACGCAATCAATACATCTGGCAGCGCCCTAGCTTCCCTGATCAATGATATTTTAGACCTTTCTAAGGCCGAAACAGGAAAACTTGCCATTCGGCCAAAAAGTTTCAGGCTGCAGACACTGATTAGTAAACTGGTTGCAACTCAAGAACCACAAATAGAGGCAAAGAACTTATCGGTGCATATCCATATCAATCATGATGTTCCTGATTTACTGGTCGGTGACCAGTTGAGAATTCAGCAGGTCTTGCTCAACCTCCTTGGCAACGCCATAAAGTACACTGATAAGGGCTCGATCAATATAACCGTTTCCGTGATTGAGGAAACTGACCTCAGAGTGCTACTGGATCTTTCGATTAAAGACACTGGAATCGGCATCCCCAAAGATTTGCAGGAACATATCTTCAAGCCATTTGCACAAGCGCCAGGTGCAGGGACCAATAACCATGGCGGGTTTGGTCTGGGATTAACCATCAGCCGCAGTCTTGCAGTCTTGATGGGAGGGTCTATTCGTCTGGAGAGCGGGGAAGGTGTCGGCAGTACTTTCCACCTCGTTATTCCTCTACAGAAAAAGAAGGGCAGTTTATCGGAAAAGACATGCCAACAAGGGAAGTCCTCACTGTGGACCGGCCCGCCGCTAAATATCCTGCTGGCCGAAGATAACCCAGTCAATTCTCAGTTCATCAAGATCGTTCTGGAGAATATGGGCCATGAGGTTACGGTCGCCGAGAATGGTAAAGTTGCCCTTGATACTTTGAACGCAAAGACCTTCGATTTGGCCCTCATGGACATCCAAATGCCAGTGATGACTGGTCAGGATGTGTTGCATGTTATCCGCGAACTGGAGAAAATAACTGGAAAGCGTCTGTTGGTGATTGCGCTGACAGCATACGCCCTGATTGGTGACCAAGAGAAATATCTAAATATGGGCTTTGATGGCTATTTAAGCAAACCATTCAAGGCCAAGGAACTTGTAAATGAGTTGGTGCGAGTTGTCAAACCCCGTGGGCCCTCACTCTAGAAACAGAAGGGCTGTTATGCTCGGCAGTATTATCAGAAACCACCAACCTTGATGGCGTCCTTGTGCTTTTTCAAGTTCTCACTTATCCAGCAGTGCATCGGGCGATTCGCCAGAAGATTAAAATTCTTTACAATTTTTACAAGAAGCGTATGATTTAAATATCCTTTAGATCGGTTTGATATGTTTGCAATGGTGAGCAAATTATTCTGCTTTGTCACAATATCAGTGAGCTTCTTGTATGCAACAAGAATTTGCTGGGTGTGTGGTAAAATGTGCACTTTCAATATAGCGCCCGCAGAGAGAAAAACTCTTTTAAAAGCCAATATTCCCGGCGGGTTTGCGCTATATGCCTTTGGTTTTTTTGTTATCTTCACCTGTGCCATGGACGGACCCCTGACTATCTCCGTCATGGCATTAACCAGCGCCCTGGTTGTTTCTCATTTCGTGGTCTCCATGGCCATGCCCACTTTGAAACGTCCTTCTTCCGATTATTCAGTTGAAAAATACCGCTGATTTGCCCTGAATGATTTAATCACTTGTCTATCGTCCGGCTGAAGACCTCTGCCTCAACAGCACTTAGTGTGTAGGACCAATTCTGAAAATTTTATAAGGTTCTTTGATTTGCCGCCACAGGTGGATTTGGGACGTGGTTACATAAATAGCCCCATCCGGCCCGGCGGCAAAACTGTCAGGCCAGGCTAACATCTCGTCTTTGACAACAATTTCCACTTGGCCATCCGAGATACGATAGGCTTTAACGGCATTCTCCTCGAGTGCAGAGATATAAACCCGGTGGTCCTGGCCATAGAGAAGTCCATCTGAAGCACCACTCTGCTGAAGATGCTCGACTTTCCCTGCCACCAGTTCTGCTGAATATTGTGCATTTCTTAGCCATTCGGTATCGATTCGATACAGGTTTCGACCGGACAGGGCTTGGTAGTACAAATATTGTCCTTCAGGGTCGAGTGCCAGGCCATCTGCATGAACCTGAGGCACGATACCATCAGGGCGTATCCATGGCTTCCCGCCGATATTCAGAGTGATATTTTCGGAACTGGTTGAAAAGTGTTCATCCAGCAACCGCCGGCTCGCCCCCGTATTGAGATCGACGACAACAATTGCACCCACCCCTGAATCCGTAATGTAGGCAATTTGACGTTGAGTATCGATGCGCACATCATTTAAATAGCTTTTAGGAAAGGCGATCGACTCCGGGAAAAGCACTCTCTGAATAATTTGCTTGGAACCAAGATCAATCTTCAACAACTTGGCACCGCCGGGAATTACCCCTTGAAATTTGGGGTTGGCAGGGTCAAGAATCCAGAGAAAACCCTCGCGGTCAATAACAACACTCTGCACACACACAAAATGTTCGCCTGGATCGGCACCTTCGCGCCAGCGATTGATCTCTTCATTGGGATACGGCATGACCGTTCCGTCATCAGACAACTCGCCTACGGAAACCGGTACATCGTCAGACCACCGCGGATAATTAACAAAGATCCGCTCATCAGGCGAGATGGCAATGCCCGTCCATTGCCGGTCACTTCGGGCCACTTCGGTCAAAACCACTGCGTTCTCTGCGGCGTCCCTGGCCGGCGTGCAAGCAACGATTTGCGACCAGGCAACTAGACTGGCAAAAACGAAACATATCGTTCTCATGGGTGTCCTCCCTAGTTTATAGATGAAAGTTCACTGACCGCACCTGACATTTGAACAGCCAAGGCAAAGATCGTTTTTCTTGATGATCAAACGGTTCCTGACCATTGTGCTTGAGATGCTGTGCACGTTTTGCGTAGCAACTCCGTTTCGATCGGTTTTCGCTGAACGGAGACTGGTCGACCAATTGCTGTTCAAAAAGCCGTGACGGCCATCAGAAGTCAGCCTTCATCCTCCCTTCTACCCGTCCGAAATAAAAATGGTTTCTTCCTTATGTCGATGTCTGCCAGGATCCGATTTGCACAGCTAGTATACAGTAAATTTGGCAATGTTTTCAGGGTGGATCGGCATTGCGAGTCAATCTTGACAAATATTTGGCATGCTCTTCTCCCCGCGAAGAAATACGTGTCGTGGGAAACTGTTGAAGGTTCCATTTGGAACAGGCGAGCTTCTATACCACAGCAATAGTTGTTCAACGCCTCTTCGCTAGACGGGTAGAAATCGATCAACGTGTCAGGCTTTTCTTAACCAATTTGTTTTAAAACACGACAGAGAATCGTCCGGTGGTTTGGGAAACGCTTCCAATCATGATGATTCTGGCACCATCTGCGACCTTTGATAGAAAGCCAATGGTTATGATTGATGACGCGCACCTTGGCAGATCGCTGTAACGGATAGACCATGATCCCGTGTTGCCTCCGAGCCATAAGCCATCTGGAATTCATCGCCTATCAAGCTCAGGATGGATTTCATCGAACTGACGCTTTGCCTCAGATCAGGGTCATTACCAATCCGCTTTCAGATATGATATTTATTAAGCATGGACAATTTGCTGTTGACAGAGAACGATCGTGTCTTGATCCTTGGAGCGAGCGGGTTTGTCGGTCGGCGTTTGGCCAAAGCCCTGGCCGAACAGAACATTAAACTTCGTTTGTTATCCCGCCATTCGAATGGCTTAGCTGACCTAAATATAAACACTAGCGATGTTCAAGTCGTCACAGGTGATCTCGTTCAAAATGTGGGGCTAAACAA
>JAFDBS010000186.1 GCA_019313185.1 Deltaproteobacteria bacterium
CGTTTCTGGTTGTATTGCGACTGAAGGACATTCAATTCCGCTTCCAACTGCTGGTAGCGGGCACGGAATATGGACTGTTGACCGGCTATCACCTGAGGGTCAAAATCTTTCATTTCCTCAGGGAAGACCAGTTGATCCTGTCCTTCGATTTCTGCAGTTAAACGAACAATTGCTGCTTCATGCTCAACGGCTTTGCCGAAAGATTCCCGATATTGGCTGGCCGCAACAGTATTATCGATACGCACCAAAATCGTTCCCTTTTCGACAATCTGGTTTTCATGGACAGAAATCTCCTGAACGATCCCACCCTCAAGATTCTGGATCACCTGAACCCGCTGTGAAGGAATCACTTGGCCCATGCCTCGGGTGACTTCATCAATAACTGTAAAATGGGCCCAGACCAGGAACAGCGCCAGCAGCACGCAAATCCCGGCACTGAGCAGATAAGCAAATGCATGCCCTTTGCGATGAATGGCTGCGTCCACCTCGCTCATGAAAAACAGGTCTTCTTCTTCACGGAACAGACCGAGCAAACCTCTGCGCTGTCGGTTTTCGTTGGGCATCTGGATTTTCGGGTGCTCTTCGGACATATGATCGTACCAATAACCTTTACGCCATCAACGTGCCTGATGAGGTATCGCAACCTTGACTTGCCCCTCGTTCAAGGCCTTGATGACGTCAGCCTTAGGCCCATCCGCAACGATTTTCCCTGAATCCATGACGACTAATCGGTCGATCAATTGCAGCATGCTGGTCCGGTGGGTGAACAAAACCAAGGTCTTCTCGTCGAGGATGGACATCAGCCGTTGTCGCAAAAGTGCTTCCGCATTGTTGTCCATGGCGCTGCTCGGCTCATCCAAAATCAGGATCTGCGGGTCAAGAAGAAGCGCTCGAGCAATCGTGACTGCCTGACGTTGGCCTCCAGACAGGTTCATGCCGCGCTCGCCGACCTGCCAGTCAAAACCTGAGGGGTGATTACGGACAAAATCGGTGACACCGGCGATATTGGCCGCCCTTAAAATTGATTGACCATCGACATAAGGGGCACCCAAGGCAATATTTTCCCTGATGCTGCCATAAAACAAGTAGTTGTCCTGGCTGACATAGCCGATATGACTCCTCAAATCAGCGACGTGGAGTTGCCGCAGATCAATACCGCCGAGCTTTACAGATCCCTCCTGCTGTTGATACAGCCCCAGACAAAGACGGCCCAATGTGCTCTTGCCGGAGCCAGTCCGGCCAATAATCCCTACTTTTTCTCCGGCCCTGATGTGCAAACTTAGATTGTCTAACGCCAGTGTCTGGCTGTCGGGGTAGCGGAATTGGACTTTATCAAATGTTAAGGTCGGCTCCAGTCCTTGCCCCCGGATAAATTCCTGTCCCATCGGGCGCTCATTTGGTTGGCTCATCAGCAGATCAAGCGCTTTAAGCGCTATGCGGGACTGCTGAAATCGAGTCAGCATGGCCGCCACAGCACCCAGAGGTGCCATGGCCCGGCCAACCAATATGTTACATGCGATCAGACCGCCAAGGGTGAGGTCACCTTCTGATATTAAATAGACGCCACCGATAATGATCATCACGCTCACAAGCTGAGCTGACCACTGGGAAAAGGTGATTGAGAAATTGGCCAAGCTTCGAGCCCGAGTGGTCGAACGAGCGTTTAAGCCAACGACCTCTTCCCACCGTTTTTGAATTTGGCCTTCGGCCATACAGGTTTTAATGGTTTCGATGCCGTTGATTGCTTCAACAAGAAGAGCATTTTTTTGGGCTCCTTCTCGAAAACTTTGCTCGACTATCCGCTGAAAAGGCTGCTGCAAAAAAACGCCAACCAGTATGACGACAGGGACAGCGATCAACGGCGCAAAAGCCAAGGGGCCGCCTATGTAGCCAATCAAAGTAATAAAAATAAAAATAAACGGCATATCCACCAAGGCCATCAAGGTGGTTGAGCTAAAAAATTCGCGCAAGGTTTCAAACTCACGTAAATTATTCGCCAGCGTTCCGGCCGAGTCGGGCTTATGGTCGAGACGCATGGCAGCCATCTGCTGCATCAGTCGGCTGGCAATAATGACATCCGCGTTTTTCCCCGCAATGTCGGCAAAATAACTGCGCAAATTGCGTAATAGAAAGTCAAACAGATATGCGATGACGACTCCTATGGCGAGAGCCCAGAGGGTGTCAAACGCATTGTTCGGCACCACGCGGTCATAGACGTTCATCACAAAGAGGGGACTCGCCAGAGCGAGCACGTTGACAACCACCGTCGCCAGCAAAACGTGCTTGTAAATCGGCAGAAATTTAAAAATGGTCCCCCAGAACCACTCCTTGGTGTCAACCAGCTTTAACTCGCTGGCGCGGCGGTCAAGTCGACCTTCTGGGTGGACCAGCAACACGTATCCGCTGTAGAACTCTTCCAGTCGCTTAACGGCAATCGTCTTCGGGTTATCGCCCATTTCCGGGTAAATGACCTCGGCCTTTGCCCCATGGATCCCCGTCAGGATACAGGCCTGATCATTTTTCAACAGAAGAATGCAGGGAAGTGTTAGCGCCGAAATGGTCTCAATTTTAGGCCGGTAAAACGTGCCGACCTTCAAGCCTGATTGTTCTGCAGCCCTCAGGCAAACGGACAAGGGAGGCCGCTCCTTACCCTGAGGAATACCGGCTTTGAGGGCGACTGTCGACACAGGGTGTCCGAGCAAACCGGAAATCAGGGAAAGGCAGCGCAAAATCGGAGGTTCGAAGTCAACCCCTCCGGGAACGCGGAATGTTCTGTCTTGGCTTGCACCCTGTGCTGTCGGGTCGCTTGGCCCCTCGAGCCCAGAAAGTGTTTCGTTTGGAATGACCTTCGACGTGGTTGTCTGATTTGGCATCAACTTGTCAACAGAAACTGTGACCTTTCATCAGCACACAGCCTATGCCCTCCATTGCATAAACAAATAAAAAATCGATACAATGAACTCCGTTCAAATCGCAAAATAACACAATTTTGATTGTTTAGAAAAGATGTTCATCATTGGCTGAGAAACGCAGCAAAATAAAAATTTTTCTTTACCCGTAGTGTGGAAAGCATTAAAACTTTTGTTATAACTATCTACCGAAAGTGCCCTGTCTGTCCAGACCTCATTTATATTGAGAGTGACAAATGGATCAGTTGACATTAAGATGGGGCCGATTTTGATTAGCTTAAGTTACATTCAAGGAGGCATTTTATGGCTTTAGCGTGGAAATTTGTTATGCGTCGTCTCACCAGGCCCCAGCCATTGGCTTGTGCGGTGGCGATCATCTTTTTCTGCTTTCACTCGGCCAACGCGCAAGACACCAAAGTCATGCTGAGCGATACCGTCATCACGGCACTGGAATACAGCCCGCAACTTGATGTGTTGCAGAATAACGAATCCGCCATCACTCACGAACGTGACCGTGCATATGGGGGCTACTATCCTGCTGTCGATTTGACTTTTGGCTACGGTGCCGAAGCGCACAGCGATGAATTTACACGGTCAGAACAATCAGGTGACATCGACCATAATTTTTACGATCGCCTTGAGGCGTCAATTCGCCTGTCTCAGCTGATCTATGACGGCAAGGAAACCAAAAGCCTGGTTGGTATTGAGGACGCCAAGCTGGATTCGGCTGGCTTTCGGACCTTTGACAACGCCGAAGCGATTGCGCTCGATGCGATCATCGCCCATTTCGAGGTCAATCGCCAGCGCCAGCTTGTGGCTCTTGCCGAACAGAACGTTCAGGACCATCAAAACATTCTCGGCGACCTGCAAGAACGGCAGGAAGGCGGCGCGGGCAGCATCGCCGATGTTGACCAAACGCAGGCACGCCTGGCCAGGGCGTTCGCCTCGCTAGCCGAGACTGAAGGCGGCTTAAGGGCCGCTGAAGCCAACTATATGCGAATCGTCGGCAAACTGCCCGGTGACCTGGAAAATTATTTTGTCCCGAAGGAATTTGTTCCGACTAGTCTGGAAAGCGCCATTCAAGCCACCTTGCAAAACAACCCAAAAATAAAGGCCTTGGGCGCAAATGTTGTCGAAGCTGAACAGCGTGTCGAGTTGAGCCGCTCAAGCTTTTTGCCCAAAGCGTATGCCGAACTCAGTTCCAGCTACGAGGATCAGGTGGAAAGCTCAGAAACGTACGAGCAAAACAATCAGGCGATGCTCAGGCTGCGCTGGAACCTCTTCAATGGCGGCTCAGACATTGCCGACCGAAAAGCCTCATCCGCCCGCAAGATGCAGGCGATTGCTTCTCGAAAAGACCAGATGGATGTGGTCGTCGAAGAGACAAGGGCAACCTGGGCAGAACTTGATGCGTCCCGCAAGCAGGTTGTAGCCTTCGGTGATGCTGTCACCTACAACCAGAAAACATTGGATTCGTATATCAAGCAATTCAATGTTGGACAGCGGACCTTACTCGACGTTTTGGACGCCCGTAATGAGCTTTTCCAGTCTTCAGGACTGCTTGTGACGGCCCAAGCCAACGAAGTGATTGCCATAGAACGTTTGCTTGCCTTGTCTGGCCAATTGACCAAAAGCCTGCAGATTGATGAGCACATATATATGGTCCAGCAGGAGAGCAATTAAACAATCAAAAAAAATACGGCATATGCCGTATTTTGCAAAAAACTTATGTTTTTTAGGAAGGCGGTTAGATAAGCCGCCTTCTGTTTTTTCTTTTTAGACAATCCCTTTCTTCTGGGCGTAAAGTGTGAGATCGACTCGGTTGTTGATGCCGAGCTTGCCATAAATATTGTGGACGTGGATCTTGACCGTACCCTCGGACAGGATGAGTTTTTCTGCAATCTGGCGGTTGGTTAACCCTTGGGCGACGAGGCACATGACCTCGGTTTCACGATTGGTCAGGATTGTCGCAAGTCGTCTCGCCCCGGCTTCTCTTTGCAGCATTTTTTCAAATGCGCGGCCAAGGGAATTTTTTTCAAGCCATTGCCCTCCGTTGGCAACCTTGTGAATACTTTGAACCAGTAAATGCATCGGCATGTGCTTGAGAACCACGCCTTGAACATCGAGCCGCAGAGCATCCATTGTCTGCTCATCGTCCAGTTCGTGGGAAAGGATAATGATCTTTTGCTGATCTTTCTTAGACCGTAATGTTCGAATCAGTTGCATGCCGCTGCCGGAGTCAATGTTTAAATCCAGCAACAAAATGTCTGGCTGCTTCTGCGACAAAGAGGCATAGACCTTGTCTGCTGAAGAACAGCAGTCCAGCAATTCAAGATTCGACTGGGTAGAAATGAGTTGTTTTAGCCCAAGCAAGTAAACCGGATGTGCATCTGCAGCAACGATTGTAATCGACATAAGCCCCTACTTACATTGAAAAAAACAAAAAATCACTACTATAACTATTGCTTGAAACAAGCTCCACAATAAGCACTGCGCATTAAGCCGAAACATGAGCATTGCAAGGGGCATTTCCCCCGTTAATGAGTACGCTATTGGGAATTCATAACCCCCGTCGAGATATAATATATCCAACGATATAAAAATATCAACCCTTAGATACATTGTCTATTTTTTTTAATTGTCTAAGATAGGATCAAGTCATTTTCTCTTGGGGGGAGAGTCCATGAAAAAGCGCGCTGCCGAAAGAATTATAATGGAAGTTCCAGTCAAAATAGGTGATGCCATTGCCACAACCAGGGACATCAGCAGGGTTGGAATTTATTTTAAAACCAACGGCGAATTCAAGCTAGGTGGAGAAATCCATTTCTCGATCCAACTTGATCATGTTCTGCCAAACAAATCCATAAAACTTGATTGTGAAGGACGAGTTGTGCGTCTGGAAGACCTGGGCGACCTTAAGGGCGTCGCCGCAAAAATTGATCATTACAATTACCTTCACTAAAAGGAGCGCTGGACGTATAGAACCTTTGCCTAAAGAGACGAAAGAACCCCTAGTTTTTATCATGCTATTTGAGAGGGCTGATCATGGCTAATAATTATTCTACTGATATCCAAGCAGGAACATTGGGCGACAGCATCATTGTCAACAAGCCCAACCCTGGCGAAACTTTGAGCGTCCCGATTGATGCTGGACAGGCTCTACATATAAACTTTGAAATGAGCGGCCCGGCATTGGTGATGGACGGCGGTGACTTGCGGATTGAATTTACCGACGGCGCCGTGTTGGTTTTTGAAGATTTCGGATCCTTGAGTGAACAGGGCTCGGCTCCACTGTTGATGACCGAAGACGGCAGTGTGATTCCTGGCGATGTCCTGTTGACCGCCCTGACAGAGGTCCCTGAAGAAACGGCAGCCGGCAATACGGCGGCAAGCGGTGGTTCTGGGGAGTACCGTGCTGACCTGGGCGATGTTCTTGATGGTCTGAACAAGCTTGGCACACAAACTCCTGACCCGTTTGGCGGCGACACAATTTCTTTAATAGAAGACGAGCAGCCAACACCTTTGCCCGACAATCAACCACCCATTGCACAAGATAATATCTACAACATCACCGAAGGAGACTTAAAACGATTTGGAGATTCAGGTGATGGTTTGTTGAACAATGATTTTGACCCGGACGGTGACCCGATTTCGATTTCATTTGCTGACCCTCGTCCCAATATCACTGTGAACACCAGTGATGGTTCAATTGTCATCGATGCGGACGGTCAGGATCAAGTCTCCGGAATTTACGATTCTCTCGATGACGGAGAAACTCTCACTGTCAGGTTCCCCTATACAATTACTGATTCCAATGGTGCGACTGCCACTGCGGATATTGTTGTTGTTGTCGAAGGCGTCAATGATCCTCCGGTCGCAATTGATGACACCTATTCTGCCTCTGAAGATTCAGTCCTCAGCACTAAATCTGTTAATGGTGTCCTTGCTAACGATTTTGACGTTGACGAAGAGCCTCTTTCCGCAACGGTGATCGATAACCCTCAGTTTGGCAATGTGTCTTTCAATCCAGACGGCTCATTTACATACACCCCTGACCAAGGATTTATCGGCACAGATACTTTTACATATCAAGCCAATGATGGTGATGTGGACAGCAATGTTGCCAAGGTGACTATAATTGTCAACCCGGTCAACGATGCCCCGGTGGCGGCTGATGATGCCTACACCACCAACGAGGACACCGACCTGGTTGTCCCGGCCGACGGTGTAATCGCTAACGACAGCGACACTGAAGGGGATCCTCTGGATGCCTTCCTGGTCAGCGGCCCGGCCAACGGCTCGCTGACCCTGAATGCCGACGGCTCGTTTACCTACAGCCCGAACGCCAACTTCAACGGTGCAGACAGCTTTACCTACAAAGTCAATGACGGTGACTTAGATAGCAACAACGCCACGGTCAACATCACCGTCAACGCCGTCAACGATCTGCCCGACGCGGTCAACGACGGCTACACCACCGACGAGGACACCCCCCTCATCATCAACACGTTGACGAATGGTGTGCTGGAC
>JAFDBS010000187.1 GCA_019313185.1 Deltaproteobacteria bacterium
ATGTTGCAGATGACATGGAAAAAAGTTCATGAAGTCACAGGCGCAGAGTTTGACTACGCGATGAAATTTGCCAATCCAGATTTCTGCTACGATACCGAGCCGTCAAGTCGGGCCTTGAATGTGGTCCAAAAATTAAACCATGAAATGGAATGGCCCTTCTTAAAAGCTATGCATGTTTCATTCTACGCCAGGAATCAAGACCTAACCGATGAAAGTGTCCTTGCGGATTTAGCAGAAGAGCATGGTATCAATCGAAACCAGTTTCTTAGAGTTTTCAGATCTGATCACATGATTGAGCAAACACAGGAAGGTTTTTGGTTCAGTCGAAAATTGGGGGTAAGAGGTTTTCCATCACTCGTTGGAATTTCCGGAGAGCATGACACACTGATTACTCAAGGATATAAAACAATCCATTCCTTGCGGGCGGACATTGATTATTGGCTTCAAAAATAATTTTTTTGATTCATTCCAGAACGAACGTTTTTAAAGAAAGGCATTTTTAAATGAAAAAGATGACAGCTTATGTGACCAGAAGTTATGGCCCAGATGCACATTTTGAGGCCACAGACGTTCCTATTCCCAAGCTTGCTCCGGAGCAGGTTTTGATTGAGGTAAAGGCAACAAGTCTAAATCCAATCGATCATAAGTTGCTCAGGCATGACATTGGGCTTAACCCTGAACTCCCTGCAGTTCTTCATGGGGATGTCGCAGGGATTGTTTCAGAAGTTGGTTCAGATGTGTCTAATTTTCGTGTGGGTGACGAAGTTTATGCCTGTGCTGGCGGCTTTATTGGCAATGCCGGGGCACTCGCTGATTACATGCCCGCTGATTCGAGGCTGGTTGCGCATAAACCCAAAACACTCAGTTTTGCAGAAGCAGCAGCACTTCCATTGGTGGTCATAACAGCCTGGGAGGCAATGATTGATAGCGCTCGAGTCAAGACAAATGATCACGTCCTTGTTCACGCAGGTGTCGGTGGCGTGGGACACGTTGCGGTTCAGATTGCCAAATCAAGAGGGGCGAGGGTAGCAACGACGGTTTCGACTGAGCAAGCAGCACAAACTGCAAAAAAACTTGGTGCAGATGAGATCATCAATTATAGGCAGGAATCTGTTGAAGACTATGTTCAACGTCTCAACGACGGCAAAGGCTTTGACATGGTGTATGACACCGTTGGTGGCCCCAACTTTGAAAAATCCCTTCAAGCATTGAGAAATTATGGTCACGTTGTGACCGTGTTCACTGGGACGACCGCAACCAAACTGGAATTGATGACCTCATTTCTGAAGTCAGCAAGCATCCATACCCAGAACATGTCCATTCCACTTGTCAGTGGCCAGGGACGTGACCATCATGGCCAGATTTTAAGAGACGCAGCTAAACTCGTTGATTCAGGCAAGCTCAAACCACTCATCCATGAGCAGCAATTTAAATTTCAAAATGTAAACGAAGCCCATGCACTTTTTGAGTCTGGAAAATATGTCGGCAAAATAGTGCTCACATCAAACTAACCATCACAAAGGAGGAAGTCCATGACATTGCAAAACAACTTGAATGCAGTCCACAAGGAAATTATGAGTAAAGTGCCCGATATTGGCGAAAAATTTGATGCAGACACTGAGGAAGCATTACGAAATGGTTTAGGCTCGGAGAGTCTAAAAGAAGGTGATCATCCGCCTAATTTTGAACTGTCGAACCAAACTGGTCATACCGTAAAATCGGCTGACTTGCGCAAAAAAGGAATATTGGTGGTCTCATTTTACCGTGGCCACTGGTGCCCCTATTGCAACCTGGAGCTGAAAGCACTCCAAAACATCCTCCCTGAATTAAATGACTTGGGTGCTTCGCTGGTTGCCATTAGCCCTCAGCTACCTGATGCATCATTGACCACCGTAGAAAAAAACAATCTCACTTTTCCAGTGCTCAGTGATGTTAATAATGTTATCGCCCGGCAATATGGCTTGGTATTTACTTTATCGGAAGAACTTCGGCCGCTGTACGCAGAATTCGGAATTGACATTCCAAAAGCAAACGGAACGGGTACATTCGAGCTACCGGTGCCCGGGACATTTGTAGTTGGGCAGAATGGGACAATACTTGCTGCATATGTGAATGGTGACTATAAGCAACGCATTGAACCAGATAAAATTTTGGATATTTTAAAAGAACACAAAACATCGAGTTAAAGTTAGGCTAAATTCTAAGCCCGCCAAGAAATTTAGCGGGCTTTCTATAAACCACCGGTTGTAAGAGGAAAATCAGCTTATTATTGTACGAGACATTTAAGTGGTGTTTTAATCCGCATTTTTGTGGTAAATTTTAATTACCTCAAATTTGAAATGGGGTCTCTCGAATGCAAAGGAGGAAGACGATATGACAGTCTCTGATCCACCATGCTATTTACGGGAAGTCTCATCAAATTAAAACGAGAAAATATTTGGATTGCAGAAGCAGTGTGATCCAATCCAGGTTCCCTCGACGGGAACACTCAAAGAAATATATCAACAAAAAGCGCCTCAGGAAACTCTGGGGCGCTTTTCCTTTTTCCAGGGTCAGTAAGAATTTCGCCTTTAGATCAATTCAAAATTATCCCACCAATGCAATAGGATAAATAATAATTAGACTGTACAGTTCGAGTCTAGTTCCGGGAGCAAAAAAACAAAAGGCGTAATCCAAATGGGATTACGCCTTTTTTGCGCTCTTTTCTGGAAACCTTAAACCCCTCAAAGTCTACACATTCCCATCCTCCGCAAAAACCTCCCCTGAACGGAATAAATAATGGGGTTCATTCTTAGACGACTCTAAAGCTCCCCCCTTTTTCGGTTATCTACAATGGTTAAATTGTGCCTCAGAATATCTCTGATAGAGTTAAAACATGAACGGAGCTTAATCGCATGAACATTCTTCTGGTCTATCCAGAATTCCCAGACACTTTCTGGAGTTTCAAGCATGCATTGAAGCTTGCTCAAAAAAAAGCGTCCTCCCCTCCATTGGGTCTTCTCACAGTCGCCGCCATCCTCTCCTTGCCGATCGCTGCTTTTGCCGACACACCCCGCGCTAGGGAGCCGCTTTGACATGCGCCGCTTGAAAATAACCCATCAGACGGAGTACCAGTTTTTCAGCACCGTCACGCTGTTACCGCATCGCCTCCTGCTTCGTCCCCGGGAGGGTCCCGAGGTCCACATCGAATTGTCGTCGCTGAAGATTTCACCCACCGAGCACAGGGTTAAGTGGCACCGTGATGCGCAAGACAATGCCGCAGCGGTGGTCGATTTCCAGGAGCCAACCCAGTTCCTTTCGATAAGCAGTGAAGTGGTCATTCAGCACTACGTAGAAAACCCTTTTGATTTCCTCTTTGAAGACTACGCCGTTAACTATCCTTTCCACTACGTGCCGATGGACAGGGTGGACCTGACCCCCTTTTTGCAACCGGTTTACCTAGGTGACGAGGAGGCCATCCGTAGCTGGCTTGAACTGCTGGGCCTGAGGCAGCCCGTCATGCAGACTTATGCGCTGCTTGACCAGGTCAACAAAGCAATCGCCGGTCGTTTTACCTACGTCGCCCGCGAAGAACCGGGAGTACAAACGCCGGGACAGACGTTGGCATGGGGACAGGGTTCCTGCCGCGACTTTGCCACCCTGTTCGTTGAGACCTGTCGCTACCTGGGGCTGGCAAGCCGTTTTATCAGCGGCTACGCTCACGCTCCCGAGAAAGAGCATTGGTCTGCGACGACCCATGCCTGGGCGGAGGTCTATCTCCCGGGAGCCGGGTGGAAGGGGTTTGATCCGACCAACGGTGATATTGCGGGACGCCGGCATATTCCCGTCGCCGTATCCCGGCATCCCGAAGCCGTCCCCCCGGTCGCGGGAAGTTTTATCGGTCCAACGGGAGCCGCCCCAAAACTGATCGTCGATGTCCGCATCGTTGCTCTCTCGGACACATAAGTATGCCAGGGACAATGTCCTGAAAACGGAGAATTATCATGGCCGAAGAATATACGTTCACAACTAGGAATTATCCAGTCAACGACCTGTGGGAACTTGACTTGCAAAGCCACCTGGATCAAATGGCTGGAGATGGGTGGACTCTGGTCTGCACACAAGACCTCATTTATGAGGATCACCAGACGACACGACAGATGATTATATTCTGGAGCAGGGGGCAGACCTTTTAGGTCACAAGACCATGTATGTGGAAGGGAAGTGGGTTCGAGCGCGGAAACTGAGAAGAAATAGACAGTGATGCCTCTCCCTTAGATATTATTTCTCACGAAAGGAGCTTGAAGATGGATATCGGTATTGTGATGTGGACGGTTATCGGCATTATGGTAGGAATCGTGCTGATTTTAGTAATCAATAAGATATTCAGAAAATAAAGGCTGCCAGTAAACTTTCGGCGTTACTGCAATGCACGACTGATAGGATGGATTAAAGCCCATTAGACGATTCCTGGATTGCAGGATTTTTAAGGACACATCAACCCCTGAGCGAAACGTAATGCCCAACGGTACTGGTTCGTTGCATCCAATATTTCGTTCTGTCGAAATTCCACCTGTATGTGAGGTAACCTGCGACGCAGAGCGTGGAATGGAATGCTGTAGTCTGTTTTTGGATTCACATCGTACGGTTGGTTGTCGCCCACAACGATGTCGCCAGGTCGGCGCAGAACGGTGAGCAGAGGCTCGGCAAAGCTGCGGTCGATATGACTGGAGATCGCGATATGCCAGGGTCTTGGTTCACCGGCAAGCACAGCCGTCATGGAATGAATGGAAACTACGACAGACTGGACTCCCCTTGCCTCACGATCTAGCAAGACCGACTCAATCGCATTGTGATACGGATGAAACCAGCGTGCGATGCGGATCCCTCTGTCTGTATCGCTGAGGTGCAGGTTGCCAGGGATCACTGTGCCGTCGCTTATCTCCGGGATGAGGTCCGCAAGATTGAGGTGGCGGTTGCAGTCGATCACAAGTCGCGAGGTATTACAGAGTATCGCCGGGGCATCGAGGATTTTCGATAGCGCCGACGTAACGCCCGCCGCGCCGATATCCCACGCAAT
>JAFDBS010000188.1 GCA_019313185.1 Deltaproteobacteria bacterium
AAAAGATGGCCCAGGGACAAGTAAAGACCGAGTAAAACAAAGGGAATCGGCAGCCAAGACAGCCACGGAAAATCATAAACTGCACTGATTTGAATGCCAACTGTCTGCCACCAGACAGCCATTAGCAACAGCAGAACTCCAAATACTGAGTGCCGCCAATTTCGAAACACATAACAGCGGGGCGTGGGGCGACCTTCCCAGCAGATTTTTTCTTCTGGCTCCAGCTCAGCGCCCCATCTCATCGATTGTTCTCCAATGCGGCTATCCGACTCTTGGCTGCCCGTCCCATTTTGCTGTCTGGGTCTGCCTCGACAACCAGAAGATAATTTTTCAGACTTTGCTCAACAAACCCTTGCTTTAAAAGCACTTCAGCGATCAAATAAACATTTTCCTGTTCAGGCAAAAGTGACACGCTTTGTCGCAAATAGCTGTCTGCAGACTTCAAGTCGTTTCTCAAAAGAGCCCCGTAACCAAGACCCATCAAGATTCGATAATTGTCTTTTTGCAAGCTTTCGGCCTTGCGTAAGTGGATCATTGCTGAAGTGAGTTCACCATTCCGAAGGTAAGCTGTTCCCAGGGCAGCCAGGATCTGGGGTTCTTCCGGTGCTGCTGTTGCTGCCTCGAAATATGCAGACAAAGCACTCTTCGTTTGTCCATCGGCTTCCAATGCTCGGGCCTTATCGAGAAGCAGATAGGCCGCCTCGAGCTGCTTTATCTGTTCAAACGCTGCCCGCTCCTCACCGGAGAACAAGATTTCATTCGCCCCGCTCACAGGCTCTCTAAAGTCAGCGGCGGGCCGCTTCCTGTCACGTTCGAGAATGAGTTTTGCCAAACGAATTTCCGGTGAATCAGGCCGAACCAGAGTCTTTTCAGGACGAACTGCCAAGATTTCGGCGGAGACATTGAGCATCTTCCGACTGGCTTTGCCGCCGAAAGGCCTTGCCGAACATCTCCGCACTGCCTCGTCAAGAATTGATGACAAAGCAAGTTCGTCATCTAGACGCCATAGAAGTCCGCGGGTCAGAATGATGTTCCCTCCAGGAAGAGTAAACAGTGCGGCTTCAGAGCGATCGGCAACCACAAAATGATAAGACAGGCTTGGCCTGGGACCACGTCCGCCCAAGACAACTCCGATTCGCTGCACAGCCCGCTGGATCACTTCGTCGTGATAACGGCCACCAAGCATTTGCAACATTCTCGGCATGACTGCATCACCGAGCATGACTTCTTCTTTTTGACTCAGCTCATCTGCCGGTACTTGGCTGTCGGTTGCCAAGGTGGTGCAACCGTTCAATAGCAGGCCGACCGCAAAACACTTTATGATGGTAAATAGACAAGGATACATCTTCATACGGATCACCAATTTGAAAAATTAAAGGTTATCTTAGTGTATTGCTCTCAAGGGACGCAAGTTTTCGCCTCAAGTATTCTGCTTAACAGAAAAAGTCGCTTGCATTTCGCACCGGTCTGACTATGATAGGCCGCCCAAAGTATTTCGCTAAAGGAAACCGAACATGGCCAGCAATCTGCGCAATATCGCGATCATCGCCCACGTCGATCATGGCAAAACGACTTTAGTCGATGCCATGTTGAAACAGTCCGGGGTCTTTCGGGAGAACCAAGTGATCACGGAACGCGTGATGGACAGCAATGAGCTTGAAAAAGAACGCGGCATTACAATTCTCTCGAAAAATCTGTCCATCCATCATGGAGATCTCAAGATCAACATTGTTGACACTCCGGGTCATGCCGACTTCGGAGGAGAAGTCGAGCGGGTTTTGAAAATGGTCGATTCCGTGCTGTTGTTGGTTGACGCCTTTGATGGACCAATGCCACAGACGCGTTTTGTGCTGAAAAAATCACTTGATCTTGGCATCAATCCGATTGTGGTTATCAATAAGATCGATCGGCCCGGATCTCGCCCACAAAAAGTCGTTGACATGGTCTTCGACCTGTTTTGTGAATTGAATGCAAATGATGTACAACTCGACTTTCCGATCGTTTACACCAGTGCCAAACTTGGTATTGCTAAGCATGATCTCGATGAGCAGAGCGAGGACCTGGAGCCATTATTCGAAATGATCAAAGACCGCGTGGCTCCTCCGAACACCAATATCAACCTGCCCTTTCAAATGCTGGTAACTTCGATTGACTACAATGACTACCTTGGACGAATCGCTACAGGAAAAATATTCAATGGTCAGGTAAAGAGCGGAGAGGTCATTGCTTTGATTAAAAAAGATGGAGAAATTGTGCGCAGCCGCGTGACAAAACTCCTTGGCTACGAAGGGCTCAAGCAAGTCGAGATGTCACAGGCCAGCGCAGGGGATATCGTGACCGTCGCTGGCTTCGAAAATGTGAGCATCGGAGAAACCTTTGCGTGCTCAGTCCAGCCAAAGTCACTTCCTTACGTGGCAATTGACGAGCCAACATTGTCGATGAACTTTATGGTGAACTCATCCCCTTTTGCAGGACGCGATGGCAAATTCATCACCTCGCGCAACCTCCGAGAACGTTTACTTAAGGAACTCAGAACCAACGTTTCTCTGCGCATTGAAGAAACCAACCATACGGACACGTTCAAGGTATCGGGTCGGGGAGAACTGCACCTGTCCATTTTAATCGAAAATATGCGACGTGAAGGGTACGAACTTGCCGTCTCGAAACCAGAAGTCATCTTTCGGGAAGTTGATGGCCAACAGTGTGAACCAATGGAGTATTTGGTGATCGACGTTCCCGAGGAATATCAGGGCACAGTGATCGAAAAACTCGGACAACGCAAAGCCGACATGGTCGCAATGCATGCACTAGAAGGCGTCAATCGCATAGAATTTATCGTACCTGCCCGTGGTTTGATCGGGTTTCGCAGCGAATTCCTTACGGACACTCGCGGAACAGGCTTAATGAACCATACATTTCACAGCTACGCCCCCTATAAAGGGTCCATTCCGGGCCGAAAAAATGGGGTTTTAATCGCCATGGATGCCGGCGAGACCGTCGGCTATGCTTTGTTCAATCTCCAGGACCGGGGTATTCTTTTTGTCGAGCCGGGAACCGAAGTCTACAGAGGAATGATAATCGGCCAACACGCTAAAGATAATGATCTGGTCGTCAATGCCTGCAAAGGCAAAAAATTGACCAACGTTCGTGCTTCCGGCAGCGACGAATCGGTACGGCTTACCCCTCCTAAAAAAATGAGTCTTGAGCAGGCTCTTGAATTCATCGACCACGATGAGCTCGTCGAAGTAACACCCTCTTCGCTTCGTATGCGAAAGCGCATTCTGGACGAACACGAGCGCAAAAAATCGGCAAAGCAATAGATGGTTAGATGTCGCGTGCCTGCACAAAACAAAGTCGATGACAATTTACCGATTGCAAGCCGAAAAGTTTTTCCGATCGTTTCGGATCGAAACATGTCTTGTCTATTGTCCCCGATTGATCAATCACCATAAGTCGAGGTCAAACAAATAGATGCAGTCCAGGTACCCACAACTGAAACGTAGAAGAATTTCGTTTGAGTGTTGAAAAACCCAATAGATGCACAAATGTTAATTATGAAACCTTTTACCCATGCGCTTCAACGCAGTGATCACAGGTGATGCTTTTGACGACGGCCATTCAAGACTTTATTTTTGGCGATCAGAAAAACTTCAAGCCTCATTGAAAGTTATGCAGGGCCAATATAAACCTGTTGTTCACAGGCGATTGAAAATTGTCGATAACACTTGGAGAAAACTTGAAAAAAAAAATACATCAATCTATCATAGCTTGATTTTGAGAACCTGTGTTGATTGCCATCATCAATTGGAGGACACGTGGACCGAGAGTTGAATGCCCAGGAGCGAAACATCCTTCTTGCAATTGCCAGAGAAGCCATTTTGCATGGCGTAAGAACAGGCCAAGAGTATGTCGAACCCAGGGAAGAAAAAGCCCTCAACCAGCGCAATGGTTGCTTTGTGACCATCAAACAAAATGGGCAATTGCGCGGCTGCATTGGCAACTTTCAATCGGAACTACCGCTCTTCAAGGAAGTTGCTCAGATGGCTCAGGCTTCAGCCACCAAAGATCCTCGCTTTTATCCAATGAAGGAATCAGACCTGGACAATTTTCGACTGGAAATATCAGTGCTGTCCCCTCTTCAGAAAATCGACGATATCGACGAGATTGAAGTCGGCAAGCATGGCATCTATATTGAAAAGAGCTTTCACCGTGGCGTATTGCTGCCGCAGGTTGCCATCGAACATGGCTGGGACCGGGAAACTTTTTTGAGGCAAACCTGCACCAAGGCAGGTTTGCCGACAAACGCCTGGGAGGCTGAGGATTCGGACATTTACATCTTCAGCGCTCAAGTGTTCGGCGAAGAGGGCGCTGTCACCTAGCACTTCAATCTTTTGCAATCAAGTCATTCAACCGAAAAAACTACAACCGCAACTGCCAGTTCTTGGTTATCACCTGAATTACATCCTCCCCTTCAATTTCCGATTGAACCATTGAGTCGCTCTGACTCTGCACCGGAGCGGTCATTTTAACCGGGACAACATCCCCCGTGTTGAGGGTTAGCCCTTGTGTTTCGATCAACGCCTGCTGGATATCTTCTGATCTGAATTTCAAAACCAGATCGAGATGTCCATCTGGCGTTGCTTGGGAACAATCCGCTTGTGCTGACATTGCAACTGATGACTCTAAAGGCTGAGCGATATCTTCATAGGTGTACTGAACCGGACGAACACCGGCAACGCGAACATCTTCGGGAACGACCGTTCGAACATCAAAATCGTCTGAACCGAGAATCGCTGCGGGGAAAACCCCTTTACTCTTAATATTGAACGGGTTCCTGCAGCTGTCCGGCTTGATATCAAATGCCACTCTTCTGGTTTCCTTCGCTGCAGTATTAATTTCTACTTCAACAGCCACATCATACCACCTGCCCACCGTAGACCAACCATTTCTCAATCCAAAGACAAAGGTATAGGTATAGGATCCAGGAGGTTTGTTCAGGACGTACGATTGCTCCATGTGACCTTGCGAATGATTTAAGAAATTTTCAGATGGACCAGCTGACACACCATTTGTAGAAACAATATGGAAATCATTGTAATACCACTGGGCATTTTCTAAAAACATGAAAGGGAACTCATCAAAATATAATGTTTCCCCAACAAGCCTTCCCTCAATGCTTATCTCGAAATCTGTATTGGGCGCAACTGAATCGGGTACTGTCATCGAAGCGCAAAGTTCTTGGTAACATTCGGTGAATGTGGCGGCATAAGCTTGAGGCGTCGACATGAGCATTATGAACAAAACCAAAAAAATAATGTGTTTGTATTGGACCATCTTGCACCCCCTTTAGCACTCTGCTCAGCCCAACCCGCGCAGATCAATCAAATCTCATGAATTGGGCATTTTGGCCATCATTTAGGCCACAAGTTCTTATCTATATCAATTAACAGGAATCGTGCCATTTCCCGAAAGACTATACAATAATTTGTGTCATAGAATATTCCTTTTAGATATAGATATTTAGACTTTTTAGTTAAAACTTTTGACTTTTTTATATCGCCTAATTTTGATAATTTTCAGTTATTTGACTTTGTATTCATGACAATTTTTGTCTATAACTTTTTTATATTATAATTTTTAAAGATATACTTTATGTTCATAACAGAAGATGCAAATGCAAATTAACAGGCTATAACGTTGCGACCTCAGAGAGTGAAAGTTGCCGTGGATGCAACACTCAAAATGGTGTGTTTGCGATTGGCTTAATGGCATGGCATGATCACTGACCTGGGCTGATTTGACCAGGGCAGCGATCGAAGGTTGGTGGTGGACATGAAATGGGTGTGGCTAACCGGCCATAAACTAGGAGGGACGATCCAATCAATCAAGTCTAGTTTTTGGTTTGAGAACCCGTCGTGTCGTTAATCTTGACCGTAAACTCTTGGGTATCTTCTCCCCGACCCACGGTGTCTAAAACGCTGACCTTTACCTTATATTCACCGGCAGCAACAGAATCCAGGGGCCAAGAGATCATTCCTGTGCGTGGGTCGATCGACATCCCGTTTGGGGCGTCATCAAGGTTAAAGACAAGGGAATCCGTTGCTGAGACCGAAGTTGTAATTTGATAGCTATAATTCTTTGATTGAAATGTGCTTGGCGGCTTTGAAGTGATTCGCACAATGGCTTTCGGAATTTCGACATCGCGGCTCAGGTAGATCGGACCTTCCGCCTGCCCATCACTGGGAACAATCTGAACCTGGACAATGTCCCCCTCTAGAAAGGCGTCCGATGGCAGGCGGTCTTCGAAGATCTCCTCATTGGGAATGCCGTTGATAAACCATCGATAGTTCAGAGTCACGTAATCATCGTCTGCGTCCTCGGTGGTCGGAACGATCTGCAAATAGGATCCCGTGCCGTCTTCAAAAAGCTCCAACTTGGTATCAAGCACTTTCGGCGGAGTGTTGGCAACCATAACAAAATTCGAAGCCCCAGCCTTCTGATCTCCGACAAAGACTGACACGACATCACCTCGCCGGGCACGTTCGAGGCAGAGGCGCTTGCCTGGACCTTCCTGGACATTGATATCATTGATTGCCCAAACAAGATTCTGGTTGGACGGCTTGCCACGGATGATTGCTTCGAGACAACTTTTCGCGGCAGGGCGAGACGGTTCAATGGTCAACTGAACACCACCGAAACTGATTGCCTTGTTTCCGTCATGGGCAGCTTGTCGCGCTTGCCTCGCAGCAATCAACTGATCCCAATTCGGTTCCGATTTCGCCAGGTTGTCTTCTTCTTGGTGACAGCCAACAGCGACAACCATCATAATGCAGAGGAGAACAAAGCGCATCGCTGGTATCCCTTCTTGCCAATTCGTCAAAGACGACTACAAATCGATCGATCTAGACCGGTAGTGTCTGTATCACCAAGTATACAGGACGGATTAGCAAACAGTACGTTGTCACCATTGAATCCAATACAGAGGGAAGGTCACCGCCGGATTGGCCCCGCCTATTCCTTCAACCTTGTCGGAACTACTGATCAGTAAGCCAACCTTGCCAGACTTGTCAACAACCTGGACAACGCCGGACGGAATCCCTTCGCCAAGGTTGTAGACGCGGTCGGAACGGCGCAAGACTTCGCTGTCGCCAAGTTGGGCACGGGTGTTAGTAGTGGTATCTTCGCTATCGTTGGCCAGGTCATAATTGAAGACTGCCTCTCCAGTTTTCAAATCGACACGATACAGTCGCGAATGCCCAAGGTTGCCGGCTTCACATCCGGCGCGAGCGCCGGTTTTCAGTTGATATGTGGAATAAAAAACTTCGCCCTCGAAAATAACTGCCTCGGCGAGAGCTTTTTCCCCAGGGTCTCCGGCGAAATCACGATCTTTTCCATCCAAACGAATGTACCAACCGTAATAAACGTCCCCTCCGGGATCCGGATTGCCGTTGATATCCACCGGGTTTCCGGGAGACGAGTTCAACTTGGCAATGATCGTGTCAATCTCGGCACCAGTGGTACCAGAGGTCTGCAGCTCGTTTTCAGTCACGTCGACCAAGTCGAGTTCATCGATAGCATCGGCGGTCGTTTGTCCAAAATCCTTTACGCAATACAGTCGATCGGTAACACTAAGATTAAGTGGATGCTCACGATCACCGGTTGCAAAACAAACCCATGGCATGCTCCCTTCCACAGCAACCGATGGCGGATAGAAAATCTTACGGCCAACATTGTTGTCCGCGGTGCCATCAATGTAGCCGGTGAAAGGCGTGGCGTAGGTTGAATTGGAAGAAAATATGATCTGTCCGCTCCAATTGTCTTTATTCCGGTCTGTTGTATCGATCCGCCACATATTGCCACCGGTGTCACCGACATATAACTTGTCAATGAAGCCCCCGTTGCGATTGAGGTCTAACGACCGAATGTCTGAAACAAAAGAGTATTTCATATCAGTCGGCGAATAGCTCCAGTATACCTGGCCGATGCTCGACCGTTCGGCAGGTGAAATCTGTGCGGTAAAGCTGCTTGCGGCATCGGCACGGAAAAGGTATGCCACCTCAATGGCCAAAAGACCTTTCCCCCGCATGGCAAATCCATCAGGATCGGTTCCAGGTGATGTCAAACCCCCACCAGCGCCATCAATGGTCCCCCCTGAAGGCGCCTGGTTAATATCGGTGCTTCCGCTTGTCGAATCCGGGTAAGTCTGGGTGCTGCCGTAGCGCAGATCCTCGTTATTGTCATACCCAGCAGGGATAAAGGCAACAATCCGAACGTCATCATTCGTATCAGGGACTTTGATCGGATGGATCGAAGGGAGCGCCCAAGTCTCGGCCAGCTGTCCGGCATTTGCCTCGTCAACTGTAAACTTCCACAGAAGTTCAGGATTTGTTGGATTGGTAACATTCAGCGCATAATATGCACCACGGGCAGTACTATCGAGGACATTCTTCCCCCCTCCGCGCCGCTGGCCAAAAATTAGCACGACCCTGTCTCCATCATCCGGGTCGACCTCTCCATCGTTGTCAACGTCATGAAAATAAATGGCTGGTGGGCTGTCAACGTAGCTCGTGTGTTCCAATTCCGGAAGATATTTTAAATTAGGCAGGACATTATCAGGGACATAGGCCCAGAGTTCCCGCCCATCACAGTCACTGAAAGCATGCAGCATACCGTCATTGGTCCCGACAAATACAACTGAACTGTTGTGTTTGCCTTCCGGATCATTGATGTCCGGGGAACAAAGGTTTTCCTCGGCATCCGTGTAGTATGTGTAATTGAACACCACGGGTCGCGAATGGAGCACATCGGCCAATACCCAGTCGCGCGAGTCGTAGATTGACTCACCGGCACCATCGACGTTCAAGGCATCGAAGCCATGCAGATAGCGGATCAGGTTTTGCCGGCGTTGTTCGTCGGTCCCTGTGGGATACCCACCTGCCGACCACCAGCTCAGATCAGAGGGATTGGCCGGGGGCAGGCCTAACACGTTCATAGAGATACTGGGGTTCGTTGGGACCAACATTTCTTTGCTCCACCCTCCTAAACTGCCCGGCAAAAAGGTGAAGATCGTCCTCAGGTCAGGGGTGCCACCGTTGATAAAGGCATCGGAATTCAACTGTGCGCGTTTAAGCAGCAAGCCGCCGAGTCCCCCGGCGTCTACCACTCCACCATCGCCCTTGACGGCATTTGGATCGCTGGATCCGGGGTCCAGTGTTCCCTCTGAAGTGATGATTGTGCCGTTTTGATTGCTCCAGTAGGATACCGAGTCCGGATCGAAGTTGCCGTACGGATCTGTTGCTGGGTCTCCGAATGCCGCCCCACTGCCGTCAACGGGTGGTTCTGTCAAACGATTATTGCTGATGTCAAAACCATATTTCTTGACATTGCCATGCCAATGTTCCTGCTCCTTAGGCTTAAACAAACCCAAATAGACGCGGTTGCTGCTCACTGTTCGATTGGTTGTGCTTGCAGGGACAACGGGGGCAACGAACGACGTGTCCCGCTCATTGACAATATTCGCCAACAGTTCCGTAAGACGTCGTGACAGTTCTTCGGCACTGTTGACATTGTAATATTTCCCTCCCCCGTCTTTCGCGGCGTTGCGTACCAGGGGGTCATCTGACTGGAAGGCAAGGATCGTGTGCGTTGTAATGTCATGATAATTGTTGAGGTATTTGGCAACATCGTCCAGCCAATGCGAGCCAAGACCATAAACATTCTCGTCCGGATAATTGTCCCCATCGGCATTACCAACCACCGAGGCGAGCAGCGGGTCCGTGTCGGTGTTCGACAAACCGTTGGTGATTAAAATAATGTGATTGAGCTTGCAGACATTTTCTACGGCAGCAGGAACGCGGGTGGCTCCAGAAAAAATGTGTTGTGAGTCCAAAAACGCTTTGAAGTAATAGCCAGCATCGAAGAGCGCCTCGGCTTGGGGACGGGCTGTTTGCGAGGGCAACATTGGATATCCATCGACCCCATAAGGAAAATCGAGGTTGAAGTTGGGGTTCGCCGACAGGCTGTCATTATAATCGCCGTCACCATTGCGATCAGGGCCTGGGATAACCGAGAAAAAACGGCAGAAAGGAGTGCCCAATCCCGATGTCACGCAATCCGGCGACAAAATTTTGAACGATCCGTCAGGCTGAGATTCAAGAGGCAGGCCGGCAGACAGGTCGGCGACATCGGCCAGAACCCGTCCCCCCTTTTGACCCGTGCCTGCATCATAAACCATTGCGCCGACCTTTACCGAGCCAGCGGCCCCGCCCACGACCGTCTTGAGTGCATTGAAAATGATTTCACGTTGACTGTCGCCAAGGATTTGCGCCCAACAGTCCGGTACTTTCCAGTAGCTGACTTTTGTGTCTGGATCGACAAAATTTCCATCTGGGGACCAGTTCTCGACAGCAATCGGGGCTCCGGTTTCCGGATCGACGGGTTGTGTCACCTCGCGCCAGGCTGTCGAGCCACAATTGGCCAATGCGGGGTTGCAATTGTTCTCGTCATTGACTGAGATGGTTTTTGTCAATTCGAAATAACCGCAGCTTTTTTCGTTCTTACAGGCCAAGACGACCGGTGGTGGATCACAATTGACCGACTTATCCCCTCCGCCCTGGATAATGTATCGCAGGTAATTCCCCAATGCGTACACATTGCCCAAACCGTTGGTCAGGCATGATCCATCGCCGGTCACACTGAGCGATGGATGGGTTTTTGTCCCCGATCCGGTGTAGGTACCATACGCCTGCAACGTACTTCGAATGACATCAATCTGTTTCGTCTCATCGGCAGGGTCCGTACCTTTGCAGAGGAGATTCTCGAGATCGAATGTGGTATTGGAGAGGGTGACCAACGAGAAATCCCCCTGTTGATCGACCCGGTAAATATCCCAAGGGTTGATCATCGGCCCGCCGGAGATGGATGGATCATCGTAAACTCTCAGCTTTCCAGTCTGCTGGCCTGTCTCAGGATCACGCTCGTAAGGTTCATATGGGGCACCCACTGCCTTGTTCTCTGTAGCGCTGCTGTTATCAATTACAAACAAGACATTGGGGGTGCCGACAGACTGAGGCACCCCAACATAGATCGACGAGTCGCCCATGTATTGATCTGGCTTGGCAACAGCAGGCCGGACTACACCAAGGCTTAGAATTGCCATCCCCAATATCAGCAGCACTTGCTTTGTCATTATCAATTCCCCCCAGCGGTCACCTCAAGGTTACCGCTCGTAATCGTAATTGGCGTATTGCTTTGAGTCGGAAAAATCTGGACCAACTCTCCGTCTATGGAAACTGTTTCCTTGATTTGTGGATTATTGTGTTGCGCCTGCGCGGTCACATGAAAGTATCGAAAGGCCTTACCAGCTCCAATCTTCTTGTTATACTTGTCTGCTTTGGACGGATTGCCGCCGAACCCTTCATAGACGACTTTGGATTTCCAGGTATCAGGATTGTTGGGGTCGTATCCATCACCCGGGACAATCGACGTCCCCCAATTGTCATGCTTGGGATGGGTCGGGTCATAATACAGTGCAATTTCCGAGGCGATGTTCGCGCGCGACAAATCTTCGGCATCACCTGGATTGACCAGATCGGCGAGAACCGAAGGAGAAAGAGCATACTCCACGGCACGGTCAACCGTATAAAAAACGTCCTTTTCTGCACGCTCTCGCCATGACTGGTCAATCTCATTGTTGGTTGCTGTCAGGACGACCGCACCGAGAATGCTGAGGATGGCCAAAAACCCTATGCAGAGGATCAGTGCGATCCCTCTCTCAGAAGTTCGGGCATGCGTTTGCTGTACTGTGTTTATCGCTGCCATTCTGTTTGCCCCCTCGATTAAACGTTTCGTAATGAAACAACTATTCGCATCTGTCTGGTTTTCTCTGCGCTGATCGCATCCCGCCCAACCGCTTCAGTTTGGCCCTCAATCTCGATCGTCACTTTAAAAGCATCTTGGTCAGGGTCCTCTTCAACGAGAAACTGCACTGCGGAAATATTGCGCGCCAGAAACTGGGTTTGTTC
>JAFDBS010000189.1 GCA_019313185.1 Deltaproteobacteria bacterium
AACGCTCGTGTCTCCCTGATGGACCGAAAGTAGGGACGGTCGCGCTCTCCCCCCGTGGTGATTGGCGGATGCCGAGTGATGCACGCGTTGACTTGTGGTTGGCAGAGTTAGACAGTTTGAGAGCGGAGTCTGAAGCACAATGAGACCAGGCAAGGCCGAGCTGAAAACACAAGGATTACTCTATCTAGTTGCTACACCGATAGGCAACCTTGAGGACATTACTTTTCGCGCTGTTCGCGTTTTATCCGAAGTTGACCTGATTGCGGCAGAAGATACTCGCCACAGCCGTAAACTGCTGAGCCATTACCAAATCCAGACACCGCTCCTTTCATACCATGAACATAATGAGCGAAAGCGGACACCGCAACTTATCGATAAATTGAATCGTGGAATAAACATAGCGTTAATCAGTGATGCCGGCACTCCTTGTGTGGCCGATCCCGGTTATCGTCTGGTCAGCGCGTGCCAGGCTGCCGGTATCAGAGTGGTCCCTGTGCCAGGCCCTTCAGCCTTGATTGCAGCGCTTTGTGTGGCGGGTCTGCCAACCGACAGCTTCCTGTTCCAGGGCTACCTCCCGACCAGGCAAAAGGCGAGGCTTGACCTACTCCGAAAGCTGCAGGCAGCCCAGCGGACACTGGTTTTTTACGAAGCCCCCCACCGACTGATCAAATCCCTCAACGACATTGCCGCTGTTTACGGTGATGACTGCCCTATGGCAATTGCTCGTGAGTTAACCAAACGGCATGAGGAAATCTACCGCGGGACAGCGTGCTCAGCCCAGGATTATTTTCAAAGCGCAACCGTAAAAGGAGAACTAGTTCTGCTTTTGACTCCGGATGCTGCCGACCCGCCCACAGACATGCACGAAGCCTTGCGCCAGATGCTGTCCGAGTCCGGTTTGCCGAGGCGCCAAGTTGTCAAGATCATCGCCAGTGAATACGCCATCTCAAGCCGAGAAGTCTACAAAGAAAGCTTGAAATTAAGAGAAGAGAGCTAAGTTGAGCTCTGAAAAGTCATGGAGCCAAAACGTTCATGAGCGAAATTGTATTTTGTTAAATCAGTAGCGCACCAGAAATCCATCGAATTCGCCGCGAAAATTTTCCCATTCAACCTCAATATTGGTCACTTGGGCTGCAGGCGGTCCTGATTGGCACCAGGCCAGAGCTTTCTCGACAAGATTTTTTTCGCCCTCAAAAATCGCTTCCACCTGTCCGTCCTGACGATTCCTAACCCAGCCAGACACTCCGATCTGGGCGGCCATTTCGCACGTTGACTGACGGAAAAAGACTCCTTGGACCAAGCCTTCTACAGTGACCTTAGCGCGAACCTTCATGGTTGTTCGTCTCCTCGGTTAGAGCAAGAAAAGCAGCTTCGTCAAGCACCGGAATGTCCAGGGATCGAGCCTTCTCCAATTTGCTCCCTGCATTTTCACCAGCAAGAACATAATCCGTTTTTTTGCTGACTGAACCGGACGAACGCCCTCCAAGCTGCTCAATTAGGTCTTCAGCCTGATTTCGGGAAAAACTTTTTAAGCTGCCTGTAACGACAACCGTTTTTCCTTTCAGCGGCCCTTCTCTTAGGACTTGAGCCTCAGGTTTTGGCTCGACGCCCAAAGCAGCCAGTCTTGTCATGAGTAAAATTTTTTCTGGGTTGCCGAAAAAGTCAATAATAGAATCCGCAACTTTGTCGCCAATTTCGTGTATGGCGGTCAGGTCAGTTTTGTCGCATGATGACAGCTCTTCGAGAGAATTAAAACGTTTGGCCAAAAGCTTTGCAGTGTTTCTGCCCACATGGCGAATTCCCAAGGCATAAATCAATCGAGACAATGGGGGGGCCTTGCTGGCCTCAATAGCATCAAGTAGCTTAGCTGCCAACGTTTCGCCCATTCGGTCCAGGGCAAAAAGGTCGTTTTTGTTCAACTAATAAAGATCTGCAATGTCAACAATCTTGCCAAGCTGGATCAGTTGATCGAGTTGTTTTTCGCCTAGGCCATCGATGTCCATGGCGTCACGAGAAACAAAGTGTTTGATCCGCTCGATGGTTTGTGCAGGGCAATGGGTATTGGTACATCGCGGCACCACTTCATTCTCGGCCTTTTGTACCGAGGCATGGCACTCAGGGCATCGAATTGGTAGCGATACTCGGCTTTCTTGACCAGATCTTTTTTCGGTTAGCACTTTGACAACGTCTGGGATGACATCCCCAGCGCGTTCGACGATCACACGGTCACCAACCCGTAGGTCGAGACGCTCAATTTCATCCCAGTTGTGCAAGCTGGCCCGGGATACAGTCACACCACTGAGGACAACCGGCTTGAGGTGGGCAACGGGAGTAATCGCCCCTGTACGGCCAACCTGAAGGCTTATTGCCTCAACACAAGTCTCCCCCTGCTTTGGTGGAAATTTCATGGCAATGGCCCAGCGTGGTGAACGGCTCACTGTCCCCAATTCACTCTGCAAGGCAATCTGGTTCACTTTGACCACCATCCCATCGATTTCAAAAGGCAGGCTATCGCGCCGGTTTAGAAAATTATCATAGGCCTCAAGAACTTCGTTGGCACCTCTTGCGCAAACGGTTTCGTCAAGATTGACTGGCAGGCCCCAATCTTTGAAATGCCTGAGGACCTCGATTTGGCTGCTGATTTCAAGCTCTGTTGAAATGCGCCCAACGCCATAGCAAAATATCCTCAGTGGGCGACTGGCTGTGGCTTTTGAATCGAGCTGTCGTAAGCTTCCCGCTGCGGCATTTCTCGGGTTAGCAAAAGTTTTCCCCCCCAACTCTTCCTGGCTGCGGTTAAGTTTCTGAAAGTCGATTAGATTGAAATAGACTTCACCCCTGACATCAACTATCCTAGGGCAAGGATGAATCAGTTTATGGGGCAGTTCCGAAATAGTTTTGATGTTCTCAGTGATGTCTTCCCCTAGGTAACCGTCGCCGCGCGTACTGGATTTAGTCAAAATGCCATTCTCATAAACCAATTCGACAGCCACCCCATCAAGCTTCATCTCACAGGCATATTCAAGCTCGGCGTTGCTGGCCAAAAAGTTCTCTCGGATGCTTTTGTCAAACTCCAAAAATTCGTCGGCATTCCTTGCGTTTTTTAGAGACAACATTGGCACAGCATGTTCGACAGAAGCAAATTTTGCCGCGGGCTGCGCACCAACCTGCTGGCTCGGCGAAGCAGACGAAACCAATTCAGGGAACTCTGCTTCAAGGCTAAGCAGTTCACGAAAAAGCTGGTCATATTCAGCGTCACTAACTTCAGGGCTGTCCAGAACATAATAGAGGTGATTGTGGCGCTTGATCTCTTTGCAAAGCTCTGCATGACGTCTCCGATACGATACTGCCCCCATGCTATATACTCCTAATGGTAGCTTATATTCGACTGCAAATGCCTAGCTTGGCTTATAGCATAGCCCAAACAGCAGGGCAACCAAGCTGATAACCAATTGTTTTCATTTGTGCTCTCGTGTAGAATTCAAGAAGATTGAAGGTTAGAAAGGTTTGGTTTTTTATTTCATTATGTCTGCAGACCAATGGTTTCATATTATCGGATTGGGCGCCCTGTTTGGTCTCTCCGCCTTTTTCTCTGGGTCCGAAACCGCCCTGATGTCGATGGACAAGCTTCGCATCAAATATTTGGCAGAAAAAAACCTCCCTGGCGCTAAAAAACTTGAAGCTATTTTAGAACGGCCGGAGGCCATGCTCAGTGCGATACTGATTGGCAACAATGTCGTCAATATCATGGCCTCTGTTTTTGCGACGGCATTGTTTTTAGAATTGTTTGGAAGCCGGGGCGAGTTGATGACGATATTGATCCTCACACCGGTTCTGCTTGTCTTTGCAGAAATTTTCCCCAAAACCTTAGCAGCAAACTACCCTGAAAAAATCTCCTTTTTAGTTTTGCACCCAATCCGCTTTGTAATGTGGTTACTGAAACCTGTCATTTGGGTGGTCAGCGGTTTGTCCAGGCTATTAAGTAATTTTTTCAGGCACCAACATGAACGCCCTTTGATTTCCGAAGACGAGATCAAGTCGATCATTGAGCTGGGCGAGCAAACCGGTGTTTTCCATACAGAAAAACGGCGTATGCTCCACGGTGTTTTTGAATTAGCCGAAATGCGAGTTCGGGATGTCATGGTTCCGCGCACCGAAGTCGTCGGTATAGAAGTCAAAACTCCCTTTGAGGAGGTTGTCACGCTTGCCTCGAAAGCTCGTCACTCACGTTTTCCGATTTACGAAGGTGACCTGGATCGAATTGTCGGCATATTTCATTCGAAAGAGATTCTCAACTATGTTGGCAAGCCGGAGCATTTTTCGCTAGGTCATTTGGCCCGTCCGCCCTATTTTGTCCCTGAATCCAAGCCAATTGAGGCTCTCATGCAGGCGTTTCGTCGGAAGCATCTTCATATGGCCGTTGTCGTAGACGAATACGGCGGGGTAGAGGGAATCGTGACCTTAGAAGATATCGTCGAGGAGATAGTTGGTGAAATTCAGGATGAATATGACGATGAAGAGGCTCTTGTGCAACCACTTGAGCCACGTCGGTTTCTCGTCGACGGCAGTGCCACTTTGCGATACATCAATCGCCGTTTTGAATTGAATCTTTCCGAGGAACATGTCAATACCTTGGCCGGTTTTATGTTGCATGCAATGGGTGCCATTCCAGAAGTTGGTGACGTTTGTGAAGCAAACGGCGCAAAACTCACAGTCCGGGTTATTGAAGATCGGCGCATTGAACTGATTGAAGTTGAACTTGAGCCCCGTCCTTCTGAATGACAATCATCTGTCTTGGCAAACGCCAGATGAAAACTTTGCGTGTTTCTTAAGTTGAATTTTAACTTTTTTTCGTATCCTTTTGAAAAATAAACTGTTATCGAAGTTTTATTTTCCAGGTATTGATCTCCGTCCCCCTTCAGTGTTTTAAAAAAAATTCTTTTGCTTCAAAAGAAAACGTCTAACCCCTTAAAAAAATGAAATTTTCATTGACACTCAAAGGCTGTCCAGTTATAGTTTCGTCCATAAAGTGGGGAATGGTGTATAAATAGGTCAAAAGAGGGAAAATGGGCTTCCGGGGAGTCTACTACAATTCAATCGATACCAAAGGACGCGTTAGTATTCCTGCGAAGTTTCGCGAGGAACTCGAAGAGGGGTTCGGCGATCAATCCTTGGTCGTCACTCAAGACCGGGGAGGGGTCGTTGCCTACCCGACGTCTGTTTGGCAGAAGGTTGTCGAAAAATTTGAGCTGCTGGACAAGGACCAGTTTTGGGAAGACCTTTATACCTATACGATCACTCCCGCCACCGACTGTTGTTTTGACAAACAGGGGCGAATTCAGCTCCCGCAATCCCTTCGAGAGAACTGTCAAATGGCCACAGATGGCATGCGTGATGTTGTAGTTGTCGGCGGTGACAACAAAATTGAAGTCTGGAGCAAGGCCAAATATAACGAAATGCTCGAAGCTGCCGAACGCCGCTTGGCGGCAAGCCGGGACAAGCGTTTCGACCTTGGCCTTTGATCTTTGATTGTGATGACCTTTGCGCATCGGCCGGTTTTGGCACAGGAGGTAATTGAACTCATGCAGCCGCAGCCCGGCTGGATCATTCTGGATGGCACGATCGGGGGTGCCGGTCATGCCCGGCTGTTGC